>JBILUQ010000232.1:0-6482 GCA_044370935.1 Chthoniobacteraceae bacterium | reverse complement strand
TCCACCAATAATTCAAAGTGCCCTTCGACGGTTACTGGATGTTATTTGGTTTTAGATTCTATTCAACTACTATCAAAACAAACGTTTTCGGGCTGACGGTTAACCGTAATTTTCCCGCTTTATTTATGACATCCGTGGGAGTTTCCTTTAAGGTAATTGATTTGTTTTTTTCGATACATTTATATTCGACTGCGGAAATTTTTTTAGATTTAAAGTCAGCTGACTCAATGTTGACGGTGATGTTTGCGCTTTCTTTTAGCTTTCTTCCTGAAATCACCATCGATATTTGAGAGTCAGACTTGGATGCAAATGTGTAAAATCCATTTGGACTTTCACAGGCAATCATTTTGCCTTGAAGTTGTTTCGAAAACAATTTGAATATCTGATATGGATATTGAGGAGATTTGTCATTCAGTGAAAGCATGGCGCGCTGCTCCATTCCTTTGAGTCGCAGCGGCCAAAAAGTGGCCAAGTCTACATCTGTCACCAAGAAACGGCCTAGACTTTCAGCGAAACCGGATACCCTGTCGCCCGTATCAAGGTCATTGCAATTAAATTCAGACAAGCAGAATTTATAGTTTTTATGTGGCTTTTTTGATTTTAGAAAAGACTTTAATTGATTTATTTTCGAGTCGATCTTTCCGAGGGCATTTTTTTCATAATACCAATGCACTGAAATCATATCAATATTGTCTCCGCACACTGAAATAAGGTCATTCCACCATTTGTTATTTCCAATGGTAACATCTTTAGTTGTAAATTCATCGGAGAATTGCTTTAGCTGGCTGGACTCCTCTTTTGAAGAAATCGAATTATAGAGGGCTTTGATACCGGCCAGTTTAGCCGGATCTGTCCGTTCTTTTGTTCCCACCATATTGATATCCCAATGGCCATTGGCGCTGATAATGATACTGGGATCCACTTTTCTCATTGCAGCAGCATAATCATTCACCAATGCGCCGTATTCTTTCGCCGTCATTATCGGATGCCAATAAGTTTCGTTGCCAATTTCCCAATATTTTACTTTGTAACCTTTTTCTTTGCAATATTCTACCCAATCGGCAGCATATTGAGCACCTTCGGCCACTTTATCTTTCAGAAACCAGGACTGTGTGTTAACTACCAGTAGCGGCTCTGCGCCAACGTTTTGACAGAAAACCATAAATTCATCGAAATTGCTTTCTGATTCACCGCTTTCGAAAGGAAACAAATTCACATTGTCCAAAGTAGCAGTTTTCCAGTTGAAATTATCTGCAATTGTTCCTCCAGGATACCTCAAAACGGTGCATGGCAATTTTTTAAGTGCAGTCAAAAGCTTTCCATCGGCAAGCGCTGCATCATCTTCTATCCAATTAAGAAAATTGGCACCCCAAAACAAAGGACTGACTGTGGCAATTTCGTTTTGAGGTTTAACTAAAATTGTTTGCGAATAAACAATATGCGCAAATGAGTATATAAAAAGAAGAAAAAGCAATGATTTTTTCATGATCTATTTAGGTGGGAGTCATTATTGAAAAAGCTTGCCGTTAATTAAAGGAATGCAATCACTGTCCGCGCACACCCGGTATCATCGCCGAGCGCCGTCCGCGCCCTCGAAAATGCGGGGCACTGCGCGGTGCGATGACTCCAATATACTATTTCAAATTGGCCTAAAACCTTATTTCCAATGAGACGCTGCCTGCAATGCTGCGTCGTCCGGAGTCGGTTTGCTGGTCAAAGTTGAGCCGCAACTGCATCCGATCCGTGAGAGCCACCTTGCCCACGATACCGATCTGAAGCGCATCCGCGCTTCGCCTCGCGCCGACGAACTGCGAGCGCGCCTCGGAGGCGCCAAGCGTAATATCCGCTTTGCTGCCGTCCACGTCGAAGTGGTGCAACCAGTCCACCCTGAGCCCGAACCGACCAAGGCGACCGAATAACTCCACCCAGCGTGACGCCTCGAATCCAAACCTGCCAAAGAGCGCATGCTCGCTCATTCTCCGCACGGACGCCTCCACGCCCGTTCCTAATCCATTCTCGCTAAATTCTCTTCCTTGATATGATGAATGGATCAAGTGCGCGGAAGGCACCAGAGAGTACTTTCCACTGCCGCCCACAAGTGGCAAGGCCAGCCCAAAGTGTAGCACGTACTCCGGGTTTTCCATACGCGCACTTGTGCTCCCAAGCCCGCCGAGATCTCTTTGAGCGGTCATGTCAGCCCTCCCGTAACTGAGCCCTGCGTCCCACACCGCGCGGGCTGCCGGCACCTGCAGATACACACCGCCATGCCATGAATCCACGTTCACTCTCCCGCTGGCGATGGAGAAGTCCCCGTTGCTGACTCCCGCCGCTCCTATGATCCCAAGCTTGAGTTTTCCAAACTGTCTTTCCACTCCCGTAAGATTTCCGGCACTACTTCCATCGAATCCTGAAACTCCTTTCGATACATCGCCGTTTCGGATTTCCTGAGCGCCATACAATGTCGTCCACGCAGTGTATTCGCCATCCACCGCAGGAGCGTACACGAGTTCAATCGCACTTGATGCAAGGCGGTTTGCCAGCGCCCCCTGCAAGCTCGCCAAACGCGACAACCCGAGGTTTGCCAGCTCCACGTACCCCGCCGGATTCAGCTGCGCCATCACGCTTCTTACGCCCTGAATCGTGGCTTGACTATCCAACGCATCGACCAAGACAAAGCCGGGATTCCCGACTCCTCCATCCAAAAGACTACCCACCGCGCGGTAATTGCCTTCACCGCCAATATCAGCGAAACGCCGCCTCTGCACTGTCACGTCATATCTGTTCTCTCCCACTTGCCTGAGATTCGCGCTGACCACGGCGCTCTTATACGTTGAACCGTTCACTTGCACGTACGAATCCACCTGCGAAGACAGCCCGCTCACCGTCCCAGTCGCACTGATCACTGTGAATGTGTGCGCATCAAAATCAGTAATCCGAGCTGTCCCAGCACGGTTCGGCGACGCGCCCGCCCACGAGGTCACCGCCAGCTTTGCTCCCCCGCCAGAGAAGTTTCCAACCACGGCAGAACCCGTCTGCGAAAAATCGGCGGTGTAATCTGCCCTTACCGTGTCGGTGGCAGTGAGGTTCACGTCACCATTGATTGTGATAACGCCGGGAGAATTCCCGAACTGGAGGGTGCTGCGGCCGAACGCTTTGAGGCTGCCAAGGATGACTCCAGCACCTTGTGCTGTTTGCCCACTCCCAAGCACGAGAGTCTGCTCCGGCAACGCCCTCAAATCCAAGACTGCATCCCGAGAAATGCCATTGCCAACCACAATGCGGCTCCATTCCGAAACCGCGTTCGCTGTTCCGAGCGCCAGCGTTCCCTGCAGGATGATCGCAGAACCCGAAAGCTGAGATTTCGCGCTAAGCACCATCGTGTGGGCGCCCACTTTGACGAGATCTCCTTCCCCCACCAATTTGTTTTCAAAGACCGTAAGCGTTCCGGCGTTTACTCGAAGCTGCGTGTCGCGCTTCAGCGTCACAGTGCCCGCTCCCAGCGCGCCAGCCGTTCGCATTTCCAATGTGCCGCCATGAATTTCGGTTCCCCCATTGAAATTGTTGATCGCCCTTAAAATGAAAATCCCGCCTCCACCCTTCTTGATCCCTCCCGTCCCGGAGATGGCCCCATTCCACTCCAGCGAATTTCCGAGCGGAACGTTAAACCAGTTGGAATGCTGCAATTCCAGTGGCTTGTCGACCACCTGCGGGGCGCCCCCACCTGCCCTTATTGTTCCTGAATTCATTCTTACGGCAATACTTCCAGAGGAGAGGATCACGCCCGCGTTTACATCATCCCCTGGGTTGACCTCGAATATCCCCGCGCTGCGTGCTGTTGATCCGACCTGCCAGAACACGCGATAAGCAGGGTTAAGGCTCACCACCCTTCCGGGGCCGCTGATGGTGTTCGATATTGTCAAATCAGCGCTCAGCTTGAACGCCAACTCCGTTCCGCTCCCAAGGGTGATTGCACCGCCTCCAAGCTCTGCTCCCAGCCCCAGTTCAAGCCGCCCAGCGTTTACAACGGTCGGCCCGCCGTAATTGTACCCGGCCTCCAACACAAGCGTTCCACCGCCCTCTTTCGTCAATCCGAAGCCGCCGCCGCTTACCTCACGCAGAACGCTGCCCAGCGTCAGTGTGTTTCCAGTTTCGATCGTGGCCACTACATTCGCCCCGAGTTCTACTGGGACATTGATCCGATGCTTACCCGTCCCCGCCGCGTCCAGCGCGGCGTTCCCGCTATTTGCGCTCAAGCGGAAGCCACCGCCGGAGGGGGTTCCTGCACCGACCACGATCGTCCCAGCCCCATCCAGTTTTACACCTTTGAGCTCCGCTAGACGGCCGTTCATCTGTACATCCAAAGCCGATGCCGCGCGCAACCACGCCGTGTCCGCCCCCCTGCTTAATGCACCGTCCAACCCGGGACGCCCGCCGTCCGCGGTCCAGTTCGCGGAATCATCCCAAGCACGCACCCCAAGACTGGTTTCATGCCACACACCTTGGCCGCTGTAAACCTGGCCCTGCACCGAAATCTGGCGCTGTCCGAGGGATTCATCCGCAAGCCCACTCGTTCCGCCACCGTCCGAGGCAAAGTTGAGCGCGAGCGTTCCAGTTCTAAATCCGACCGTCCCTGCGGACAGCCCCACCCGGACCTCGGAGGATTCCTGCGCGGCAAGGCTGTGGTTTGGTGCGCTCACCATGCTCAAGTCGCCGTCGCTCGCGACCAAAATCTTGAGTAATTCATTATAACTTTCACCAGCGATCTGTACCAAGGCCGCTGTGTTCTTCACCGGCACACTGGCGTCTGAAAAAGTCCCTCCGAAGTGCACGGGCGCCATGGTGATGGTTCCCGACGACACGTTCATCGCTGCCAACCGATACACCTTCCCACTCACTGCTACTATGTCAGATGCCTTTGTCGGCGCTACATCGGCAACTCCCGTGCCCGTCTGCCCCTTCGAAATGTAGCTCACCGTTGCCGTCGCGCTCAACGATCCAGCAGACACTCCGGTCGCATCATAGCCCACCGACAGTGCGGTGCTTTGTGATCCCGCGGACAGACGCGCAATCGCTCCACTCGTGCTCACCGGGCCCGTTGCAGAAATCGCGGCGGCCAAGTCATCCGAGAAGCCGTTCGTGGGAGCCGTGTTTTTAACAACCACCGGCTTGCTCGCAAAAACGCCACCTTCCCGGATCGCCCCCAAATTAACACTCGAAGAAGCACTGCCCGATGCAAGAGTGTAGCCGGTGACAGTAAAAGTGGTTGTAAGCGATCCATTGGTCGGGCCATGAGCGCCCGTGCCAGCTGCAGTAATGGCAAGAGTGCTGGTGCCCGCCGTGGACGGCGTGTAGGTGCCCGTATGGAGTGTTCCTGAGGATGCATTTGCATCGCCGGCGACGCGAGTAAGAGATGACGCGCTTAGTGCACCAGACAGATTGTACGTAAGACTGTCCGAATCAACTGGAGCCACATTCGCGACACGCGCGCCGATAGTCACGGATTGGCCCACGCGGGTATTGTAGTTGGACGAACCGGCTTCGATAGCCATTGTTGAAGCGCGTTGTATATCAAGGTTGGATCCGTTGATTTGAAGACGATATTCGCCGCCGACACCGAGGCTCCCGGTTGTGAAAGTGCCGCTTGCGGGAGCACTCCCGGCCACCAAGGTGACACGTCCTGTGGCAGAGGAACCCAAGGACCCAGACACGTCGATGATCCCTCCGAAAATTGCCCCAGAAGCGACTTGAATCGTATTTCCAATCGCAAGAGAGAGTTTCCCTCCCGTTAGAACTAAACTCCCGACACTTACATTCGCCGCCGAAAAATCGAGCGTGCCACCAGAAACCGAAAAAGTTGCGTGACTCCAGTCGGAGGTGCCCGCAAGCAGGACTTTGCCGGCCTGTACCGAAACGCCTCCCACGAGTGCGCCGCTGCCGGAAAGGGTGAGCGTTCCACCCCCCTCTTTGACAATTGAACCTCCTCCTAAAAAATGGCCTGCATAAGCGGTGTCCGCCGCGTTGCTTCCAATCGAAAGCAACGCGGAACCAAGTTGCACGTGCCCACCAGCGGTGCCGCCGCCTGCAAGCGATCCAACAGACTGGTTAAACCCGTTCAGATCCAAAAGCGCACCAGATTCATCAGCGAGTACGACTGCTGAATTGGTGCCTAACGCGGATCCACTCGTCGCGCGCAAAGTCCCGGCGCGCACACTTGTTTGGCCGGTGTACTGGTTGCTTCCGCCCAACGTCAGCACGCCCGCCCCCATCTTCGTCAACCCACCGGTGTTGCTCGCAGCCAAACTTCCCGCAAAAGTCACGTCACGGCCGTTCGTGTCCAACGCGATCGCAGAACCGCTGCCAACGATCCTCGACGCATAGTCGGATGTGTTCGCCGCCCCAAACTGCAGGGTGCCCCCCGCGAAAACAATGTCTCCCGCGCTGCCCAGAGCGCTTGCGTGACCCAATCCAATCGTGCCCGCAAT
>JBILUQ010000076.1:0-14587 GCA_044370935.1 Chthoniobacteraceae bacterium | reverse complement strand
TGCCGGTATGGCTTGGAAAGGAGGCTGCGGGCGAATCCGGCCGCCAGCCGCAGCGTTGGGCGCTGACTCGCGAGGGTTTGATGGAGCCTTGGGTGAGGCGGCGCAAATCGGAGGCCGAGGAGGTTTCCAGGATCGCGCGTCTGCCCGGATTGGACGTGCTGAACCATGTGGAGGGAATCAAGCCTGCAGCGACAGTACTCGCGGTCGCGGGTGAAACCGCAGGGGCCGGTTCCCAGCTCAGCCCGGCACTGGTGACCCAGCGCTATGGAAGCGGGCGTTGTGGCGCGCTTTTGGCCGGCGACTTGTTCCGCTGGGGAATTGGCGAGCCAGCGCAGGCCGCTGATCTCGTGAAGTTGTGGCGACAGATTACGCGCTGGTTGGTGGCCGATGTTCCCACTCAGGTGGAGCTCTCGGCGGAATGGAGTGCGAGCGCTCAGGCCGCGAAGCTGCTGGTGCGGATCCGAGACTCCGCAGCCCGGCCCGTGGAGGATGCCGATGTCGAATTGCGGATCCGACGAGTCGGGGATGCTGATTTGTCGGCGATCACCGTCCGTGCCGAACCGGGTGGAGAGGCGGGTTCCTACAACGCGACTCACGCTTCAGGGATGTCCGGGGCGCTCGTAGCGGAGGTACGGGCGAAGGGGCCCGACGGTCTGGTTCTTGGAAGTGCGTCGGCTGGGTGGGTGCAGGATAATTCCGACGTGGAGTTTAGCATCGCGACTCCGGATCGCGGCGGGATGGAGGGGGTCGCAAAAAAGACCGGTGGCGAAATTGTCCGGATCGAGAATTTATCTGAGCTTGCGGGCAAGCTCCGGAATGCTCCGAATTTGGCGATGGAGAAGCGGTTCCGGCCGTTGTGGCACACGGGTTGGGTGTTTGGATTCGCCTTGATTTGCCTGTGCTGCGAGTGGTTTTTGAGGAGGCGCAATGGGGCGGCTTGATTCGGTTTTTGCAAAGAATTCACCAAGCTTGATGCCGATGAAAATACACTTTTCCAGGATGAGGAGAGCCGTCTGCCACGGAGCATGGGTGGGGCTTCTGAAAACGAGCAGGAACGTCTGGGGATCTGCGTTCAAGACAACTTCCAAAACGGTTTTGAAAGCCGTGTGTCTTCCAGGGTTGTTCGCGGGTGAAATTGCATTTGCGGCGCAAGAAATCGTGATTGTAAAAGGCATCGGCGGGGAGCCGTCTTTTGAGGAATCCATTCATGCCACGGCCCTCGTGTGGGAACAGTCCGCCAGAGCGGCAGGGCACCGCGTGGTGCTAGTTGCGGGTGGAGGAAAGGCGGAGGGTGAAAAAGCAGGCGCAGGCAGTCAGTTTGATCGGCTGCGTGCGGTGTTGGAGTCTCGCGGAGAGGCGAACGAGAATGCGCAGGGGACGCCGGATGTTTTGTGGGTGGTTCTCATCGGACATGGCAGCGCGCAGGGAAAGTCGCCAAAGTTCGCGCTCGAGGGGCCGGATCTTTCCGCCGAGGCGCTGTCCGGAATGCTCGCGAAAGTGCGGTGTCCGGTGATTGTGGTTGCCGGATTTTCGTCCGGTGGCGCCTTTGTAAAGCCATTGTCTGCGCCGGGCCGGGTCATTGTCGCTGCGACGCGCTCTGGCGAGGAGGAGAATTGGACGCGCTTTTCGAAATGCTTTGCGGAGGCGGTGACGGGAACCAGTGCCGACGCAGACGCGGATGGCCAGGTTTCACTGTTCGAGGCATGGAGGCATGCAGTGGCGCAGGTGGAGGCTTTTTACAAGGACCAGGGGCGGATGCTGACGGAGCATGCGGTGCTTGAGGATACAGGTGATGGAAGACCGGTTGGGGTTGATGCTTTCAAAACCGCGGCTAAAGCCGATGAAAAGAAACTGCGCAAGAATGAGCGCGTGAAGGAGGAGGGGATGAAGTCTCGCCAGTGGCATTTGATATCTGATCCTGTGGAGGCAGCGCTTACTGCAGACCAGCTCGTCCAACGGGAGGAGATTGAGCGGAAACTCAGGGGGCTGAGGGAGGATAAAAGCGGTCGTTTGCCCGAGGATTATCAGAGCGAAATGGAGGAATTGCTGCTGCGCCTCGCCGCCATTTACGCAGATGCGCGCGAGCGGCTGGCGAAGTAGGCGGGGTTATCCGGAAGCTCACAAACCTCCGGAGTTGAAGAGTCGGGCGGCACCGAGTAATCCAGAGGTCTGCATGCATTCCACCCAACGGTCCCAACAACTTTTTTCCGAAGCTAAAACTCTGATTCCCGGCGGCGTGAATTCTCCTGTACGCGCTTTTCGCGGTGTGGGAGGCGAGCCGTTTTTCGTCGACCGCGCGCTTGAAGGCAGGATTTGGGACGTGGATGGGAACGAGTACGTGGACTTTGTGGGGACTTGGGGACCGGCGATTCTCGGACACGCGCCGTTGGTGGTCCGGGAGGCGATTTCAGCTGCGGCGGAGCGCGGCGTGAGTTTCGGCATTCCCAATCCGCTGGAGGTCGAGATGGCTCGCATGATTTTGAGCTGGGTGCCCTCCATTCAGAAGGTGCGGATGGTTAACAGCGGCACGGAAGCGACGATGTCCTGCATCCGGTTGGCGCGCGGTTTCACGGGTCGGAAAAAGTTGCTGAAGTTCGAGGGCTGCTACCATGGGCACGTGGATTCGCTTTTGGTAAAAGCCGGGAGCGGGGCGCTCACACACGGGCAACCGGACAGCGCGGGCGTGCCCACTGAGTTGGCGCAGTTGACCATCACCATTCCTTTCAACGAACCCGATGCGCTAAGGGCGGCGTTCGCGGAGCATGGCAGAGAGCTTGCGGGGCTTATCGTGGAGCCTGTGCCGGCAAACGCGGGTTTGTATCTTCCAAAGTCCGGTTATCTCGAGTTGATGCGGGAGCTTTGCTCGCAGCACGGAGTTGTTTTGATCTTCGACGAAGTGATGACCGGCTTCCGTCTTGCCAAGGGGGGGTATCAGGAGAGGTGCGGTGTGGTGCCTGATTTGACGGCGCTTGGAAAGGTGATAGGTGGCGGGCTACCGGTTGGTGCGTTCGGCGGGCGCGCCGAGATCATGGCGTGCCTTTCGCCGGATGGGCCGGTGTATCAGGCTGGGACGTTGTCGGGGAATCCGTTGGCGATGGCGGCCGGTCTTGCCCAGTTGCGTGAAATGGAGCGGATCGATGGTTGGAACAAGCTGGAGCAGATCGGCGAGGCGTTCGAGGCGGGCGTCAGGCGCGCGCTGAAGAAAACAGGCAGAAGCTACAACTTCCGTAGGATCGGCTCTATGTTCTGTCTGTATTTTACTGCGGCGGATGTTTGGAATTTGGAGTCTGCTCAGCATAGCGATCGCGGGGCATTCGGTCGGTTTTTCCACGGGTGCCGTGAACGCGGCGTTTACTTCGCGCCGTCGCAGTTTGAGGCGGGGTTCTTGTGTGCGGCGCACTCGGAGGCGGATTTGGAGCAGACCGAGCGGGTGACCGCTGAGGTTTTGGCTCAGATCTAGGCGTGCGGAGTGACCTTGCACCTTTCCGCGTTACCCTCTAAACAAAGGCCCCTTCCATGTCCCAAGCTTCGCAAAGTTCTTCCCACAAGGAATCAGATTCGCTCGCGTCCTCACTGGTGTCGGTGCAAGACTCAAAGGTTGACTCGTTCCCCCCGGTCCGAGTTCGCGCCAAGTTCCTTTTCGAGGGTGACAAAAAGTTCTTCCTCAAGGGGGTGACCTACGGGCCATTCGCCCCGGACTCGGAAGGGTTTTACGTGGGCAATCCTGAGAAGGCGCGCGCCGACTTTGCGCTGATCCAGAAAATGGGGGCGAACCTCCTCCGGATCTACCATGTGCCGCCCCGCTGGTTTTTGGATCTTGCGCAGCAATTTCACCTTCGTGTGATGATTTCCATTCCGTGGGCGGAGCACATCGAGTTTCTCAATTCCCGCAAAATGCGTCGGGTGATTGTCGAAACCATCCGGAGTGCCGTTGCCACCCACAAGGGGCATCCCGCGATTTTCGGGTACCTGGTCGGGAATGAGATTCCCTGTTCGATGGTGCGCTGGCTGGGAGCTCGCCGCGTGACGGAGTTTGTGGAGCATCTCATTTCGGTGGCGCGTGCGACGGATCCGCGTGCTTTATATTCCTACGCGAGTTACCCGCCGACCGAGTATCTTTTGCCGCAGAATGTCGATTTTTACTCGTTCAACGTTTACTTGGAGCGCCAGCGCGACTTCGAAAAGTACCTTGCCCGCCTGCAGAATCTCGCCGGAGACAAGCCTCTGGTGTTCGGTGAATTTGGTTTGGACACGATGCGCAAGGGCGAGGACATGCAGGTCGAGGTTCTCAAATGGCATCTCGAGTCCGTGGTGCGCGGCGGCGCTGCTGGGACGATTTTCTTCTCTTGGACCGACGAGTGGTTCACGGGTGGACACGAGATTCTGGACTGGGAATTCGGCTTGGTGACGCGTGATCGGAAGCCGAAGAAGGCATTCTACATGCTGCAGGAGTTTATGTCCGGCGGGCGCTCGGTGACTGACCATGTTGCGCTTCCGAGCTATCCGATGGTCTCCGTCATCGTGTGTTCGTACAACGGCGGGAAGACCTTGAAAGACTGCTTGGAGTCGCTGGACGAGGTGAACTATCCGAACTTCGAAATCGTCCTGGTGGACGACGGGTCCAAGGACGATACGCAGGAGCTGGTAGCCGCATACGAGGCGGGCCGCAAGGCGCGTGCGGCGAAAACCGGGGAAAAGCTTCCGCACTTTTTAAACATCGTGCAGCGCAATATGGGCTTGAGTTACGCGCGCAACGAGGGGGCGCGGCAGGCGAAGGGCGATATTTTCGCGTACACCGACTCGGACTGCATGGCGGATCCTGATTGGCTGTACTACATGGTTGGGACGCTGCTGAGCGGGGATTACGTGGGAGTGGGCGGCCCGAACATCTCGCCGCCTGCGGTGGACTGGATTCAGGCGGCGGTGGCGGCGGCTCCGGGCGGGCCAAGTCACGTGCTGCTCACCGATGTGGTCGCGGAACACATTCCGGGGTGCAACATGGCGTTTCACCGTGCGGCATTTGAGAGCGTGGGTGGATTCGACGTTGAATATCGGAAGGCCGGGGATGACGTGGACTTCTGCTGGCGTTTGCAGACCAATGGGGGAGTGATCGCCTTTAGTCCCAGCGCGATTGTGTGGCACTACCGGCGGTTCACTCTGACGGCATTCCGCAAGCAACAGGAAGGTTATGGCGAGGCGGAGTCGATGCTCCGGTTCAAGCATCTGGTGTTTTTTGGTCCGACGGGCACTGCGAAATGGAAGGGTCAGATCTACGGGGCGCCGCGTTTCACCTGGCTCTTTAACTCGCCGATTATTTACCACGGGGTCTTTGGACAGGGGTTGTTCCAATCGATTTACCCGACCCCGCAGTCCGAGGTAGCCGCGTACGTCAGCAGTATCGAGTGGGTGGCGTTGACTGCATTCATGGGCATCCTTGGTGTCCCGCTGGAAAAGATGCGCATGGTGCCTCTTCTCATGTTCGGCGCGACATTTTTGGTGGCGCTTTCCCACATGATTCACGCGCGGATCGAACTCGGTTTTGATACGGTCCGTGCCCGTTTGCTTGTGGGCTTCCTTGCGCTGGCACAGCCGCTCGCCCGGGGATGGGCGAGGTATTTCACTTGGATGAAGTACAAGCACACGCCGCCCGAGGTGATTTCGCTCAGGGAAGAAGGAGTGACTCGCGCCAATAAGCGCGGGGGCAGCCGGCGGTTAAATTTCTGGAACGAAACTGGGCAGGGGCGGGAGCGCTTGTTGTCGGAGGTGTTTGCGCTTCTGGAGAGCGAGGGGTGGCGTTACTCGGCGGATACGGGATGGAAGAACTGGGATCTGCAGGTTTATGGGAACAGATTTTGGAGTGTTCAGGCTGCGACTGTCACGGAATACCACGGGGGCCCCAAGTGCCTGACCCGCGTGGATCTTACATGCAAACCGGTGGTCACGACGGTGTTGATCAACTCGATCGCGCTCGGGATTCTCGCATACCGCAGGATATTTCTGGACAGGACGGATGTGTTTTTGTGGGCGGTGTACGCATTCCTTGCGCTTTGGATCATGGCGCGCGGTTGGCGTTTGCGGCGGCGGGTGGCGGAGTTGTTCATCGCCTCGGCGAACCGCTGCGAATTAACACGGGTTTCGGGCAAGGAGAACCGTTCGGGGTCCTAGGAGTCGAATCCATGGCAGACGGGCGCAAAGCTTCCACTGCCGCGGGCGCGATGCGTTGTGCGTTTCGATCCCGTGACATCCTAGGATGGGTGCTTTTGGGATTGAGTCTTGGCTTGTGCCACAGTGCTGACGCGGGAACGGGGGATGGTATGGAAGTGCGACGGTTTCAGGATGCGCCGCATCTTTATTACTCACGCGTACCAACGGATGCGTTTGCCCGTGTAATGGCCGCTTCGAAGGCGGTGGAACCGGCGCACGGCGCGACCGACGAAAAGGAGCGCTTGCTCGGGGTTCTCAAGTCTCTACAGATTCCGGTGAGCTCGCAGCTTCTGGTCTACTCCGCGACAAGCTTGCAGAGCGGGATAATCAATCCCGCGAATCCGCGCGCGCTTTATTTCAACGACGAAAGTTACGTTGGATTTGTGCCCGGGGGCCGGATGGAGATTGCGTCAATTGATCCCGAGCTTGGCCCAGTATTTTATCTGGTGAATGCCGGTGGCAGTGCGCGTTTGGACGCGGTGCGCTCGGAGCGCTGCATGAACTGCCACGGTGGGCGCACTTCGTGGCAGCTCCCTGGGTTGGTGGCGGAATCCGTGATCCCCACAAAGACAGGCGCCAGCCTTGATGGGTTTCGCCGGGAGCTGGTGGGTCATGTCATTCCGATCAAGGAACGTCTTGGCGGATGGCATGTCACAGGCGCCCATGCGCAGGAGCAGCACCTGGGTAACCTCATGGGAGAAGCGTATGAGGGCACGTATACATGCATCGCAAACCCGCCGGGATTGCGCTTCAGCTGGGACCGGTATCCGGGGCGGACAAGTGATTTGCTCGCGCATTTGATCCATGAACATCAGCTCGGGTTTCATAACCTTGTGACGCTTGCGCTCTACAGGACACGGGACGCCTTACTTACTGGTGGCGGGAAGGTGCGCCCGGAAGATCGGCCAGCACTGGAATCGATTGCCTGGGATCTCGTTCGGTACATGCTTTTTCAAAAGGAGGCGTCTCTTCCAAAGGGGGGTGTAACGCCGGATCCCTCGTTTGCCCGCGATTTTTTGTCCAGGCGAGTGGCGGGAATTTCCAAGGCGTCGCTGCGCGATCTGGAGCTTAAGGAGCGGCTGTTCCAGTACCGTTGCAGCTACATGATCTACACCCCGGGCTTTCAGGCGCTGCAACCCGTGATGAAGGACTTTATATTGCGGGCACTGCAGCACGCTTTGACGGAGAGTGGCCCCGACGAATTCAACTACCTGCCGGTTGGTGAAAAACGCGCGATCCTCGCGATTTTGCGTGAGACACGGGTGATCGGCTGACCCGGGACGCGGTTCAACGGCGCGCCATTTCAGCGATCCGACGGATCAGGACAGGTCGCTAAGGGCGGTGTCCGCGTCACCGAATCGGTTCATTTTGACGCCCATTCGCTCCATGAGAGCGAGGTGGAGTCGGCACAGCTTGCGGTTGGGATCGTTGCTGTAGTCCAGGAGGCGGCCGCCTTTGATAGAGCCGCCGCCGCCCCCAGCGAGAAGGACTGGAAGCTGTTTGGAGTCGTGGGCATTGCCGTCCATGAGGCTTGAACAGAAAAGCACCATGCTGTTGTCGAGCAGAGTGCGCTCGCCCTCGTTGGTTGCATCCATTTTTGCGAGGGCGGCGCTCCAGAGCTGCATGTGGTATTCGTTCGCCTTTTGATACATCGCGAGCCTGCTGGGGTCGTTCGCGTGATGCGACAATTCGTGCAGCCCGCCGCGTATGTCGCCTAGGTAGCCGAAGTTCATCCCCGACAAATCATTATTGAGCATCAGCGACACCACCCGGGTCCGGTCCATCTGGAAGGCCAGCACGAGAATGTCGAGCATGATGCTCATGTGTTCGCCTGGGTTTGCCGGAATGCCCGCCGCGGGGCGGGGAAAGGTGGGCTCCTTTACCGTGGGCTGCCAGCCGGCTCCTGCGGTTTCCTTCTGGCTGAAGGCATCCGCTCGCTCGATGCGTTTTTCGAGCTCGTCGATGGAATTGAGGTATTCCTGCATCTTCAGGTTGTCGCGGCGGCTCAGATGTTTGGAAAGGCCTTTAGCATCGGCCGAAACGAGGTCCATGATGCTCTTGTCCCTTCGGCGCTTGCTCCCGTCATCAAAGAGTTGGTCAAACGCCTGCTGCGGGTAGATTTCCTTCGGCGCAGGCATCGTGGCGGAGGCCCAAGAGATGTAGGCCGAGTAAAGGGATGTATAGCCGCTGTCGGTGCTGTATCCGGGGCCCTCGGTGCCGATCACCAGACTTTGCACGGGGGTGGCCCGTCCGATTTCCCGCGAGACAATTTGGTCCATTGTCACGCCGACTTGCACGTCTGTGGTGGTCTGCTTGACCTTGAGTCCCGCGAGCACGTTCATCTTCGGGTAATGTCCTCCGGGGCCCTCGATGGTGGTCGGGTTCCACAGCCCCTTAAAAACCAAAAGCTTGTTCCGGAGCGGTTCCAGGGGACGAAGCGAGTTTTTGAGCACCATCCCCGCGTCGGACGCGTCTGCACCCCAATGCTGGGGATTGACTCCGTTGCCCATGAAAACCGCCGCGAGCCGCCGCGGCGCCTCAGAGGAGCGTCCCACGCCGTTGATTCCGGCCACGGACTCGCCGTGGGCGGTGAACGACTCCAGCCACGGCAGCCCCAGGGCTACGCCCGCTCCGCGTAAAAAATGACGGCGACTGAGGGCATGTGTGGATTCATTCATGATCGATCGGTTCTGCGTCTAAAGGCTCAGGTTTGGCCAATGAACTCGTAGGGTAAATAACCCCCGGGGCGAATGTCTATTGGTGGATATTGGCGGAAACCTACTCGTTTCTGCGGTGGGTGAACTGCTTGCTTTGAACTAGAAGAACGAGCGCCGACTCAAAGGTGCCGTCTTCCCGCTGAATGCGTTCGCGCATGCTCTCGAGCAGTGGTTGATCAGACGGTTGGACTGTCCTGCCAAGCGCGTAGCCTGCAAGTTTTCTGCAAAAAACAGCGAAGAACTCCGATTCGCGCTTTTTGAGATGCTCTCGCAGGCCTGAGGGGCCCTTGAAACTCGAGCCGTCTTTTGCCTTTGCGCTATCATCCACGGGCGAGCCAGCTTCATCCATCGCTCGCAGCCGGCCGATTGCATCGAAACTCTCGAGGGCGAACCCCAGCGGGTCGATTTTGTCATGGCACGATGCGCAGGCTTTGTCCTGACGATGCATTTCCAGACGCGCCCGGAGGGTTTTCGCGGCGGCGACATTCTCGTCCAGCTTTGGCACGTTGTTTGGCGGGGGCGGGGTGGGGGAGCCAAGCACGTTTTGCAGCAGCCAGTTGCCGCGTAGGACAGGGCTGGTACGGTGAGGGTAGGAAGTTTTGGTCAAAACCGCGCCCATGCCAAGGAGCCCGCCACGGGAGTGAGCGCTGACGTCGACTCGTGAAAACTCGTCGCCGACCACGCCCGGCACTCCATAGAACTCAGCCAGCCTTTTGTTCAGGAATGTGTAGTTTGCCGAGAGAATCTCGCGTAGCGGCCGGTTGTCGCGGATCACATAGTCGAAGAAGGCCGCGGCCTCCTCGTAAAACGCGTTGCGAATTTCGGGGGTGAACTCGGGAAACTTGTTTTCATCCACTTTTGAGTGCGCGTCGAAGTGGTGAAACTCGAGCCACTGCGCCGCGAATTCACGGGCGAGGGATTTCGCCTTAGGGTCGTGGAGCATCCTTTTTGCCTCGGTAGCGAGGCGCTCCGGTTCGAGCAATTCTCCGCCACTCGCGAGTTTGAGTAGTGAGTCGTCGGGAACGGACGACCACATCAGATAGCTCAGTCGCGAGGCCAGCTCCCAAGCGTTCACCGGATGAACCGGTGCACCCTGGTTCTGCTCGAGCTTAAACAAGAATTCGGGTGAAACCAGAATACGCACCAGAACTTCGCGTCCTGCGGATTCACGGTCCAGCGCCGCGGCGATGCCAGATTCATACACGGCGGTGAGTTCCGTTTTCTCCTGCTCGGTTACCGGCCTGCGCCAGGCGCGCGATGCGAATTGAAAAAGGCTTTTGAGTGCCGCCGAATCCCACTCCTGTTGCAGCGGCTTGTTGATCGCGCCCTTCACAAACCGCCAGTCAGTGAGGAGCGCATCCAGTCGTTCTGCATCGCCGCTTGGGATGATCGATCGAAGCTGCGTATCCGATAGGTAGTAGACGCCCGGCCCTTTTCCTCCGGTGTGCAGGTTGCGGGCGACCTGTTCGAGGCGACGTTCCAGGCTGTCCGGGAAAACTCGGCGCATGACGTCGAAGTCTGCCATCGTTTTTCCCTGCGCCTCTGTTTGGCGTTTCCATACGGTGAGCACGCCGGGGATGATTTTTGCCGGATCGGGCGGAGTTTCGGTGGTGAGCATCCACTGGGCTGTGGCGAAGTCTGCTTCCGGATTTAGGAGGTCCAACCGTCCCTTGAATCTCACCTTTTGTGCTTCGCTTGGAACAGGCAAATCGAGAACACAGGGCGCCTGCAGCACGATGGCCTTTGGATCGATTTTCAACCCTAGGGGATGCACTCCGATTTTGGAGATGAGTTGCTCGGCTTCGAAAATTTGTCGCACGACATCCGGCCGCTGGAGGCCTTTGGATTGGATCGCTGCGTCATCGAGCGACGCGTTTGCTTTGTCTGTTTGCAGGCGCGCTTTGAGCCAGTCGAAGTAAGGCTCGTTCTTGCCCTTGATTTGCAGCTCCAGCGATTCAATAAAAACCCAGTCTCCGCGCGCGCCGTCGCCAGTGTCTCCGACCACAAGATGGACGGATTTCGCGCCATTGACGTTGGTTTCGGCGGGGTAAGGGCGCAATCCATCGGCATCCTGCTGCGCGCGCTGAACCGGCCAACCGGCAGGCATCAACCATGAGCGCTGATCTTTTTGAATTTTAGCGATGCCTTTGGTAACACTTTCGGGGACGGCCTGAGGCGCGTTGGGGTCGGGTGGGGCAAGGTTTCTCCACGCCACCCGCGTGAGATCTAGAAAACGAGATTTGGGCTCGGTCGCATCGAGGGCCGTGATCCAGTTTTCAAGGAAGGGCAGGAAGAGGTTTTTGTCTTTGGCGAGAGCGCTCAAGGAAGCCGCTCCGGTTTGCTGCCGGTGCCTCCATTGCCAGGCGGCAAGCATGTACTCGGCCTCCCTGAGATCCTCTCCGTCCTTTGGCAGAGACGGTAGCGAGCGCTCTTGATACCAGCGGTAAAGGACGGCTTCCGTGCCCGCCTTAAGCTGCGAAGGTCCGCGCACGCCAAGTCGGATCGGGTGGAACTCTACGCCTGTGCCGGGGTGGATACTGGCGTGATCAGCGATTTTTCGGGCAGCGCTAAAATAAGCGTTGAGGTGCTGCGGATTCACAAAAAGGACGTCGCCTAGGTTGTTGAATCCTTCGCCCCCGCCTCCGTCCGGTGTGAATTCCCTGCTGAGCTGGAAGTCAATTCCGGTAAGATCACGCACCGAGCAGTCGTACTCTGCGTTGTTGAGGCGGCGGAGCGTGACATGGCCGGGATCCCCGGCATTGGCCATGGCGGTTCTCAGGAGGTTTGCCGCCACCCAATGCTCTAAGCCGGCCCGTTCGGCTGCCGGGAGCTGCTTTTTAGCGTCATCCGGAGGCATTTCCCCGCTTTGCACGGAGGCTTGCACCTTCTTCCAGAGCTCGAACTCTGAGGCGAAAGACGGATCCGATTCGAGTCGCTGAAGGTCGACTCCGCCCTTTGAGTTTCCATTCCCATGACACTCGAAGCACGTGGCCTTAAGTGTCGGCAGGATATTTTTCCATTCGGCCGCCTCGTCCGCTGCATTGCCCTCGGAATGAGTCACGGCAAACGAGATCGCAGCAGCTCCGATTTTCAGGAGCTTTGAAATACGTTGAATATGGTGGACGGGGCAGGGGGCAGGGGGCCTCAGGGGAATCATTTTTTCGCAGAACGATGGCGGAGGTTAAGATTTTACGGGGCTCGGCTGCGTAAGCGAGAGCCGCTCGACGGGGATGTTTTGGATCACCCCATCGAACCGTAAAGCCTGCGCCATTCTTCCCGGTTGCGCCCTATCATTTCGACCACTCCGCTGCGCAGTTCAAAAAGCGCGGCGCGCAGATGGCTGCAACGCACTCGCCCAAGGACCCGCTTTTTGCGCACCGCTTCGGCTGCGTTTAATGCGAGATTCGACGCACGCAGAGCGCGCTTAAGGTATGCGATCGTCATACCGATCTCACCCGAGTCGCCGCCGCTTAGAGCCGCTCCGACTTTGCCGGCCATGATGCCGACTTGCTCGGATAATTCGTCAACCAATGGGTCCTCCGCCGGCAGAAAGCCGCGCAATCTCAACGCCTCCTGAAGCCAAACACTCAATGAGGCGCAGCGCTGGTAGAGCGGATGCTGTTCAGCCTCCCATTCCCACTCCTCGAGCTCCTCTTCTTCGTCCCGAAAATCGTCCTCCGCGCACTCGCTCCACGCGGCCGCCTCCTCCTCGTCCGCGTCCTCGTCGGAAAGCTCTCCCCACGCTTCGTCCCATCCCATTTCTTTTGCAATCAACGCTTCGCGGTCCGGGTTGTCAGCGTATTTTTCAAGTAGCTCAAGGTAGCGCTCGGTTTTCAAATCCTGCTTTTGCAAAAAGCGCTCCCACTCGTACTCGTCCCAAACCCGCTCAGGTTGCTCTTGCTCGTCTGACATGGGTGCTTTTGTGAACCGATCGGAGCAAAAGTGCAAAACGCTTTTTTACGAACCTGCATCTTTTGCGGCAACCATTTCAGGGGCGTCCGCAAAACTCGAATCCGCAGCCGCGCTTGAAGGCAGAGTTTGGCGCCGCAACTGTCCGCAGGCAGCCGCAATATCATGCCCTTTCTCCCTGCGGATTGTCGCCGAAACGCCACCGCGCTCGAGCACCGCCATGAAATCGTCCTGGCGCGCCTCGTCTGGGCGCTTCCATTCCAGCCCCTCCACCGAATTATACGGGATACAATTTACCTTGGCCTTGATTTTGTTGGCCACTTTCACCAGTGCAACGGCGTCCTCCTGCCTGTCGTTCACGTTTTCAATGAGGATGTATTCAAAGGTGATCCTCTGTTTTTTGCGCTCTGCGTGATAGGCGCATGCCTCCAGAAGAGTCTCCAGAGGGTACTTGCGGTTCACAGGCATGATTTGCTGCCGCACCTCGTTGGTGGCACCGTGCAAGGAGATCGCTAGCCGCACCTGCATTGGGTTGTCTGCAAGCATCCGGATCTGGGGCGCAAGGCCGCTCGTCGAGATCGTGATCCGGCGCGCCCCGATTCCCACGCCCCAGGGGCTGTTGAGAATCTCCAGCGCAGCGGTTAGATTCGCGAAATTCGCGAGCGGTTCGCCCATTCCCATGAAAACCAAGTTGCTTATCCGCTCGCCGCTCAGAGCCTCGACCCGGAGGATTTGTCCGACGATCTCGCCGGCGCCAAGGTTGCGGCTCCAGCCGTCAAGTCCGCTGGCGCAGAACTTGCACCCGTACGCGCAGCCCACCTGCGTTGAAACGCACAAAGTGCGGCGGTCCGAAGCCTCCCCGTAAAGCGCCGGAGAGGCTGGGATGAGCACGGACTCAATGAGTGCGCCATCTGCGAGGCGGAAAAGGTACTTGCGAGTGGTGTCCTCTGCGCCCAGAACGCGGACTGGATCGAGCGCATGGAAGGCGAACTCCTGCGCCAGGGTTGCCCGCAAAGCGGCAGGCAGGTTCGTCATTTGATCAAAGCCCGCCACCCGTTTCTGGTACACCCACTCTAGCACCTGCTCCGCGCGGTAGCCGGGGTGCCCCGCATCCTTGAGACGCGCTCTCAGCCGCTCAAGACCGATGGCGTGTATGGATTCTTTGAGTGGTGCTGCGCTCATCGAGCGATCCTCCGCCAGATCCGGCTAACAGTCAAAATCCGAAGCGGGATGGAACCACTGAACTTCTCGCTAGTCCTGAGGAAACGCGCCGCCGCCCATCTCTTTCCAAGCTTTCTCCAACTGCGCGGAAAGATATTTGCCGATAAACCGCTGGATCCGTGCATGGGTCCTGAGGCGGTCAATGACGTCTTCAACGCTATCCTTGGCCTCCGCTGGGGTCTTGCCAGCAGCCAAGAGCGCCTTGGCCTCTTCGCGCACTTTGATGAAAAACTGGATTTGATCCTCCAAAACTTCAGGCCCCCCCATCGGGCCGTGCCCCGGACAGATAACCTTTGGTCCAAGGGTCTGGACGGCGCGCAAGGTCTCAATCCATGCGGCGATATCTCCATCGCCTGTGTAATTAAAGGGGCCGTTCACGCAGGCGTCGCCTGTGAACAGAATTTTTTCCTTTGGCAACCAGGCGAACCCGTCTCCGTGGGTGTGGGCGACTCCGAAGTGCAAAAGCTCGACTCGGATTTTTCCATCGTCGAAGAAGAGTTCATTTTTAAAGAGTAAAGAGGGTGCTTTGAGCTGGC
>JBILUQ010000172.1:0-8258 GCA_044370935.1 Chthoniobacteraceae bacterium | reverse complement strand
CGACATCCTCGCGGTTCTTTGCAGCCTCCTCCCAGCGACCGGGCAGCGGACCGCCGAAGGTCTTGGTCTCGTATTTTTTCATCTCCTCGACCACCCCTACATGGGCCACCGGAATGGCTCCGGCTTCGTGCCATATTTGATTGCCGTAGGCATGGTCTCCGTGGTGGTGAGTGTCGAACGCGAAACGGATCGGTTTTTCGGTGAGCGCTCGGATTTTTGGTAGAACCACTTTTGCACCGGACGGAAAGTTTGCGTCGATGACCACCACATAGTCCTCGAAAATGATCCATCCGTTGTTGCAATGACCTTTGCCCGTGATTTCTCCCTCGTGAAAGTAGACCTGCGGAGCCACGGTTTGAACGGCGTTCACCTCCGCGTTTCCCGTGGTGGTTGCGGCCGCAAAAGCAAACATGGCAGCGAGGCCAAGCCGGGTTGCGCCGTGACGCTGGGAGGGGCGAGTGCGCGGAGAGTTCCAGGGCGAGACAGTCAAGCGAGGGGGGATTGCGGGGTGCATGAGGACAAGACTCCCCAGCCGGTGGTTCTTCGTCAAATAGAAGCTGCTAACCTCCATCAACCGCTCCATTTTCGTGAGGGGAGAGGATCGCACTTGGCGACACACTTGGCGAGCTGCGCCCGTGAAGAGGTTGCCTTGACGGCAGGACAACGGATGGCCCGGACGCTAGGTTGACAAAATGCTAACTATTAGGGCATGAAGCACGTGGTTGGACCACCCTGATGGCTAGTACTTTCAAAATCACCCTCCAGATCGCGGGAATCGAACTGGGCAAATGGAGCTGCGGGGAGGGCGAACTCGAGGTGGGGTCATTGGTGGACTGCCCTCTGCCGGTGTACGCAGACGGCGTGGCCTCGAGGCATGCGAAGCTTTTCCTGTCCCCGGATGCGCTCCAGGTGGAGGCGTTGGATTCGGCGGCGGTCACGCTTGTGAATGGTTATGAAATCTCAGGGCGGGTAGAAACGCCCCTCCCTGCGACCATCACGATAGGAGAGGCGCAATTGCACGTCAGAGAGAGTTCAGCGGATTCGGTGAGCGCGGCGGCGGCGGCGGCCGAGGCGGTCCAGAGCGAGGTTGCAAGCGGAGTGACTTTCGTGCCAAGCCGCTACCCGGGACGCGCAGCCAGGAATAAAACAATGGCGGCCTCCCCCCCGTCATCAGCGCACTCTAGCGCGGAGAAGAACGTTTCAGGCGATCAGCGCACCTTGACGCAGGTGAAGTACACGCTCCACACCGAGATTGCGCGCGGCGGGATGGGGAGAATTTATAACGGCGAAGACAGGGATCTGGAGCGGAACGTCGCGGTAAAGATCAGCACCGCGGGGGACGATTCGGATGTGCGTTTCTGGAAGGAAGCCAAGGTGCTTGCGCGGCTCGCGCATCCCAACATTGTGCCGATCCATGCGACTGGAAGGGATGATGCAGGCCGCCCTTTTTACAGCATGAAGCTGATCAAGGGACGCACTCTCCAGCAGGTCATCAACGCCTTGAGCAGTGGCGAGCAGGAAACCGTCAATGAATTCAACCGAGAGGCCATGCTGACGATTTTCCGGAAAATATGCGATGCGATGGCTTTCGCACATGCGCATGGAATTCTCCACAGGGATATTAAACCCGAAAATATAATGGTCGGCGAATTCGGTGAGGTTCTGGTGATGGACTGGGGGCTGGCAAAGATTCTCGGCGAGGCGGATGATCAACGCGAGGTGCAAAACCTGGGTGCACTGGATGCTGCTGACCCGGTTGACGGAAGAACCATCGAAGGGGACGTCCTCGGCACGCCCCAGTACATGTCACCGGAGCAGGCGGCGGGACGGATCTCTGAACTCGATATTCGATCGGACATTTACTCCATGGGCGGCTTGCTCTTTGCGATGCTGACTCTGCGTCCTCCCATCGAGGGTAAAACGCTGGACGAAGTTCTCACAAAGGTTCGGCGGGGAGAAATCAGCACTTTAAAAACCCGCAAAACGACGCTCAAAAAGGGCTCAGGCCAGCAGCGCGAACCGAGCCTGCAAAAAAACGACCGTATTCCCGATGCACTGCAATCGGTGATCCTCAAGGCGATGGCTCATAGCCCTGAGGCTCGGTACGGGTCGGTGCAGGCTTTCGCGGCGGATATCGAGGCGTTTCAAAACGGATACGCGACCGAGGCCGAAGACGCCGGACTGGCGAGGCAGCTGAAGCTTTTTGTGCGACGCCATCGATTTGCGTCACTACTTGCTGCGTGCTTCTTGATTGCCGCCGCCGCATTCGTCGTTGAACTGTTTTTCAGCGAGGCTGCGGCTCGGCGCGCCGAGGCAAACGCACTTCTCACGCTTGCCGAATCGGCTGAACGCGAGCAGGACGCCGAGGAAATGGAGCGGTTGCTGCGGTCCGTGTCGCCGTCAATGCGGGATGAGCGATGGCATTATCTCAATCAAAAGCTCGACTCCTCCGTGCTCACGATTACCGCGCCTGAAGAATCAAACTGGGCTGCGATTCTGGCACATCCTACGCAGCCAAGCGAGATGGTCACCCTTCAAGCCAATGGTTGGGTTCGCACACTGAGTCTGGCGACCGGCAACTCGACGAATCTTTTTAAATGTCAGGACGGTGCGGGAGCGACGCTGGCATGCGTTTCAAAGGATTTCAAAAGGATCGCGCTAGGAAGAAACGTGGGCTCTTCCTGCAGGATCACTGTTTACTCGCTGCCAAAAGGGGAGAAACAGATGGAGTTCCAGCAACCCTTCATGGGCTGGAGCTCGCCTGGGTTCCGCCAGTCGATTGCGATCAGTCCTGATGGCAAACTGCTTTTGAGCCACGCCGACGTGATTCCCAATGCGCTGGAAGCGCGCGTCAAGGTATGGAGCTTGGATACTGGAAAAATAGTGTGGGAAGGCGGGCCGAAAAGCGGTGCTATCGCGGAGTTCATCGACTCATCAAAAATCCGTATCACATCCATTGAGGATGGGATTCAGGAACTGGAGTTGCCCTCGGGGAATCTGATCAAACAGAACGCTAAGATCGGTTTTTCTTACGGAGCGCAGGCTGTTTATTCCAGCAACTCCAACTTGTTTTCGTTCATGCAGCCCGTTATTCGAAAGCTCGATCCGGCGAGCGGAAGGCCTCTCTTTGAGATCCGGCAGCCAAACTTGAAGGCGATGGATTTCGCTCAGTCGTTGAACATGCTTGCGACGGTGTCAAGGAGGTCAGATCGGAGCGCGGTCCTTCAATTCTGGAGCAACAACGGCGGTGCACTCGCGCGATCAACAATGTTGCTGGGTAAGTTTAAGTCTCCTTGGAGAGTGGCTGTCCACCCGGCTTCCGGGGAGGTGGCTGTCGTGCAGGATAATCTTATAAAAGTTCACAAGTTTGAGCTTTCTAAGCCTTCCCTCTGCCTTTCGATCTCTTCGGTATCGGGAGTGATGCCGTCTTTTCATTTCCTGTCGAATGCGGCGCGGGTCGTTCGGCTTCGGGCGGGAAAACCTGCCACCTTGGAGGTGTTGAATCTCAAGAAAAAAGATCCTGAGAAGGAGCCGGTTTTCTCCTTGTTGAACGAGTCGATGTATAACCAGCTTCTGTCGGTCAGTAAGGACTGCTCAACAGTGGCGGTGAGCGGTTTGCTCACGCGCATTTATATCGAGCAAGAGGACAGGCTGAAGGAGTTGTTCACGGGCAAACTCGAGGGAATTCCAAGACACTTCGCCCTCAACACCACGGGTGATCTCCTGTGGATGGGGAGTGCCGTTTATGAGACAACCTCGGGCACGTTGCGTTGTAAAATTGATCGCACGGGGATCGACACCCCGGCGGAAGGGGTGGTGAGCGCGAAGTGGATTGGGCCGGGCCGCGTTGCGGAGATCGCGCTCGTGCAGGCTCAGCGGGAGGGTGAAAGCCAGACTGTTCTGGAGCGTGCAATCATAGTTTGGGATGGGAATACGGGGGCAAAGCTTGCGACCATTCCCGCGCCCGATGCGGAGGTGCTTTCGCCAAATCCCTCGGGCAAATATCTTGCCGAGGGTGGGAGTAGCATGCGGGTGCGCATTCACAACTTAGAGTCAGGGAAGGTCGAAAAAGAGTTTCGAACCCATGACGCGCCGATTACGGACATCCAGTGGCATCCAAAGGGACAGTACATCGTCACCTGCTCGGAGGACTTGACTGTGAAAATATCGGACTTCACCAGGAACATGGCTCTTGCCGAGGAGTTGCGGGGATTCGAGCGCCCGCCCCGACGCGCTTTCATTTCACCGGACAACCTAAAGCTCGGGGTGGCCTCATATCATGGGACCGGGGAAAAGGTGGATCTGTACGAGATCGAGGCATTCCGGAACCGAAACCAGTGAGAACTGTGGGCTCGAGTGTTGTCTCTTGGTGGCTCTGCTTGCGCAGAGTCCGACATTTGAGAAGTGCCGAGGAGGGGACTTGAACCCCTATGCCTTGCGGCGCCAGATCCTAAGTCTGGTGCGTCTGCCAATTTCGCCACCTCGGCCCAACTTCTAACATCGGATGTTATGCCCGCTGAGCGCGCTTGGTGCAACAGTAGATCCATTAATCTAATCGCACCCACTCCGGAGCTCAGAATACGGCGTTCAGCCAGTGGCAAGCTGCGTCAGCCACTGCCGGCGCCGAACTAGGTTTCGGCAGAAAGGCCAAACCCCTATCGCGGCGGGCGCCGAGTCGCTGGTTATTCGGGTTCCTCTTTTTCAGACCGGGCTTCGAACCTGGTGAACTCTTTGAGAAAGGTGAGGGGAACATCCCCCACGGGGCCGTTTCGTTGCTTGGCGATAATCAGGGTCGCCTTCCCCGAAGACTCTTTTCGCTCCTCGTCGCTGTCGGCGTAGTATTCCTCGCGAACCAGCAGTCCGACGAGATCCGCGTCCTGCTCGATGCTTCCGGATTCACGAAGGTCACTCAGCCGGGGGCGACCCTTGGAATCGCCAGTTCTGCTTTCGGGGTTACGGTTGAGCTGGGCAAGCACCACGATCGGAATATTCAACTCTTTGGCCAACGCCTTGATTCCGTTTGAGATTTCCGCGATTTCAAGCTGGCGGTTGTCCTGCGCCCGGCGGGTGGTGGACCTTAGCAGCTGGATGTAATCAATGAAGATCGCCTGAATGTCGTGCTGGCTTTTCAGGCGACGTGCCTTCGCACGGAGCTCAAGAATGCTCAGGCCGGCGGTATCATCGATGAACATCTTGCTCTCCGATAAAATAGAGCCCGCGGAGGTGAGGGCGGGAAAATCGCGGTCATGCAGAAAGCCATCCCGCAGTTTTTGGAGATTTACTCGCGCTCGAGAGCAAAGCAAGCGTTGCACCAGCTGTTGCGAACTCATTTCCAGCGAAAAAACGGCCACCGCTTTCTTACACTCAAGAGCGATGTGTTCGGCGATGTTCATTGCCAGTGCGGTCTTTCCCATCGAAGGCCGAGCTGCAATCACGATCATTTCAGATCCATGCAGACCGTCGGTCATTTTATCCAAGGCCGGTATGCCGGTGGGCAGGCCGGTGATTCCGCCTTGCCGCTCGAGAAGATCCTGGATGGAGGTGATAGCGTCCATCACCACAGAGCGCATGTTGAATTTTGTTTCTTGAATCTGCCCCTTGGTGATTTCGAAGATTCGAGTCTCCACCTCGTCTAGTAGCGTTTGCACTGAGCCCGGCTCGTCGTATCCGCGCGAGGCAAATTCGGTGCAGACCCTGATGATTTCGCGCAGGGTCTGTTTCTCGATAACCGCGTCCAGATAGTACCCAACATTGGCAGCAGTCGGAAGGTACGTGAATAGGTTGGTGATGAAGGCTGGGCCGCCAATCTGATCGAGTTGCTGGCGATCTCGGAGGGTCTGTGTCAGCGTGATGAATTCAATGGGAAGATTGTTGGTCCACATCTCCTCGAGCACGGCAAAGATGGTTGCGTGTGCCGGCACGTGAAAGTGCTTTGCGGTCAATCTTTTTTCCGCGCAGATGCCACCAACTTCGCGGGGTGAAAGCAGGTAGCTCGAAAGCACTCCAAGCTCGGCCTCGGGCGACTGAGGTAATGCCCGATGCGGGTCCGCGAGATGGATGGCCTTCGAGAGGAGGTCCGCGCTGTCCGAGCGCGCGTCGCGGCGTTTAGGGGTGGTTGGAGGCATAAAAAAACGGGGGCGGACGTTCATCCGCCCCCGTGTTGAGGGATTTCTTTGGGGCGAAGGACGCCTGAAACGAAACTACTTCGTGTGCTTGGCTTTTACCTTTGCCTTGTAACCGCCTGCAGGACGCTCGTCGGAACCTTCCGAGTCCGCGTGTTCACCTTGAGCTTCCTCGCCGCCTTTTTTCTTCACGGTAAGCGAAAACTTGGCCACCACGTCCGCATGAAGTTTGATCGCGATTTCGTGGGTGCCGCTTTCCTTGATCGGACGCTCGAGCTGGATGCGGTGACGATCGATTTCCGTTTTTCCTCCCAGCTCAGACTTCAGTTTTTCAGCGATATCGCTCGCGGTCACGGATCCGAAAGCTTTGCCGGTTTCGCCTGTTTCGAGTTCGAAAGAGACCTTTAGTTTGTTGATTCGGCGTGCGAGTTCTTCGGCATCATTGAGTTCCTGCGCCTCGCGCTGTGCGCGCTTGGTCTTGAGCAGGTTGATCCTACGGAGGGTGCTCGGAGTCACTTCGAGAGCCTTGCCCTGCGGAATTAGAAAGTTGCGTGCGTAACCGGGACGCACCTTAACAATATCAGCCTCCGCGCCGAGAGACGTGATTTTTTCTGTTAGAATAACTTCTGTGATAGCCATATGCGGGAATGTGTGGAGTGGTTTGCAGCGGGGGTCTGAAAAGCTGGTCGCCTATCAAAGGCGAGCCCTTGATCTAAAACCACCGGCGTCTCTTTGTCAAGCGGTTGGCGCAAGGGCGCCTAGCTTTCCGAGCGCGTTGGAAAGGCGAGTGAGCTGTGGTTGCGAGTGATTGGAGGAGATGGTGACTCGCAGTCTCTCAGTGCCCTTCGGCACGGTGGGGTAACGTATGGCAGGGACAAAAATGCCCTGCTCTTGCAGGGACCTGCTCCAGTGATTGGCTGTCTCCGCGGAGTTGGCACGAATCGGGATGATCGCGCTTTCCGGCTCAATGTGCATCTTCCTCAAGGACCCGAAATGGTTGATGTTTTTCCAGAGGGTTTCGCGGCGCTCTTTCGCCTGCGGGCTCGAAAGCCATTGGATTGCGGCTAGGGAGACAGCCGCAGACGCGGGCGAGGGGGCGGTCGAGTAAACAAAGGAACGGGACTTGTTCACCAGCCAATCTATGAGTGGTTTGGATCCGCACACATATCCGCCGCACCCGCCCAGCGCCTTGCTGAGAGTGCCGAGCTGAATTTCAATCTGCCCGCTCACGTTAAGCTCGTGGGCGAGTCCCCGGCCGTCTTCGCCAATCACTCCGACCGCATGCGCCTCGTCCAGCATGAGCCACGCACCATGCTTTTCCTTCAGCCGCACGATCTCGAGCAGGGGAGAACAGTCGCCGTCCATGCTGAAGACGCTTTCGGTGAGGACAAGCACGCGCGCCTCCGGGCGGTTATTCGTCGCCCATTCGAGAAGGGCGGCGAGTTTGCGCATATTGTTATGAGGGAAAACCCTGATCAACGCACCCGAGAGACGCGCGCCGTCGATGAGTGAGGCGTGGCAGAGTTTGTCCATGAGCACCACGTCGTTCTTTCCAACAACCGCGCTGATGGTCCCGAGTGCCGCAGCGTATCCACTCGTGAAAACGAGCGACGATTCCGCGCGTTTCCAGTGGCTGATCGCCGCTTCAAGCTCCTCGTGGGGAGGGAGTGTTCCCCTCAGCAGGCGCGACGCCCCCGCGCCCGTGCCGTACTTTTCAATCGCGGCGATGGCGGCCTCCTGCAGAAACGGAGCCCGCGCGAGACCCAGGTAGTCGTTTGATGAAAAGTGAGCGGCTTCGGGATCGAGATTCCCAACTTTCGGCAGGGTTAACTTCCTGAGCAGCCCAGCCTCGTCGAGGTCCTCCAGCCTCTTTTTAAAATGACTCTCAATTGAGCTGCGCATTGCGAGTCAAAGGCGTTGGGGCGGACTCTGTCGGTTCACTGGCTGTCTGTGGCGAGTTCTTCGCCGCGCAATCCCCAAACCAACAGCCGCTCTGAGTCGTTCCATACAAACTCCTTTGCATCGCCAAGGACGACCGAGATCACGTCCTTACTCGAGTTCGATGCGCTTGATACCAAACAGAATCCAGCAGCCTGCGTGTATCCAGTTTTCATTCCATTGCAGTACTTCAAGCTC
>JBILUQ010000463.1:0-6529 GCA_044370935.1 Chthoniobacteraceae bacterium | reverse complement strand
GAACACCGCCGAGTTTGCAGCCGTCAGGTTCACCGTCCCCTGCCCGTGTTTTTCGATGCCCCAGATACTGCCGGAGAAATTCGTCCCGAGGTTGATGGTACCATTGCCCGTAAAAGCCAGCGTCATATTTCCCAGACCCCAAGTACCGTTCAAGTTCAGGGTGGACCCCGCACGCGCACTGATCGCTGAGTTGGAGCCCGTCGTAATGGACCCCGTAAGCGTGTTGGTACCTGACATGTTTTCGAGCTGCCCGCCGAAGTTGATCCCGCCGAGCAGCACATGGCTGGTGCCCCCCTGCAGGTTGATCGTATTCGGCAGCGTGATATCGCCGGAGAGCTGCACTGCGACACCAACCGCACCAGGCACACCAGCCGCAGGGTTGATGTTGATGGTTCCCGTGCCGATGGCAGCCGCACTGCCCACCGCAAGCACCCCGGCGTTCACGTTGATGTTGCCAGTCCAAGCGGAGTTGTTCGCGCTGAGGATGAGCGTGCCCGAGTCGTTTTTGGAAAGCGCAAAAGCCGTACCCGAAGGCAGGATCGGGCTGGAGAGCGTCAGCGTTTTGCCCCCGGTCACATCCACGCCGGAGTTGGTGTTGTTGAGCATGAGGCTCTTGGTCAACGTCATGGTCTCCGTGACCCGCAACCCCTGCGTGGTGCTGTTGGTGGAGATGCGGATCGTGCCCGAAGGCCCCAGCACGCTTTCCGTGCCGATCTGCAGAATCCCCGCCGCGATGTCGAGGATCGTGCCGGCGCCGCCGAAACTGTTGTTGGTGTTGTTGAGCACCAGCGCGCCCCCGCCCGCTTTGGTGAATGCCACCGCGCCAGCTGTCGTCGGACCGCCGCTAAGCGTTCCGGTGAGAGTCAACCCCTGCACGATATCCGAAACCGACGCAGTGTTCACCGTGAAGGTCGGCCCCATCATCGACGAGAGCGAAGCGAGTGCGATGTTGTTGGGCAGCGACAGCCCGTACTGGTTGGCGTTTGCGACCGTGAGCCCGTTCACCAGCGAGTCGCTGGTGAGAGCGCTCAATACGACCGTCTTGTTGAGCGCCTGATTGAAGGTAGCGGTCTGGCCGGTGCGCCCGATGCTCAAAGTCGGGACCGTGGAATAGGTGTTGTAAGTGATCGGATTGGAGATGGTGATGGTGTTGGGAAGCATGGTTCCATCCCCATCGGCAAATAAACCAAGACTGCTTCCGCCGTTGGAGACAATCGGCACATTTGCGCCGATGCCGGTCAGGTTGATCCCCATGCTGCCGATTCCGTTTTTGGTGATGGAAGTCACCGAGGCGGCGTTGGTGAGCGGCCCCATCAAGGTGGCGGTCATGTACGGGCTGATCACGTTAAGGGTGAGCGCACCTGAATTGAGCGTCGGAGTGATGCTCCCGTTGATCACCAGCGAGGAATTGTTCGCTCCAATGAGCTTGTCAAACACCATGGTGGTCCCCTCGAACACCGTCGGATTCCCGATCGTGCGGGTCTGGCCATTATCCACTAGCAAGCGCGTGCCATCGGCCATCGTCAAAGTCCCCGTCCCCACAGGGCTGGTCAGCAGCGGCGTAAACCCGTTGCCCGCTGGAAACAGCGAAGTGGCATTGCTGTTGTTGGCGATCACAAGTCCGCCGCCGCTCACACGGACTGGACCGCCAAAGGTGTTTGCGCCGCCAAGCTGCAGCAGCCCGTTGCCGGTCTTCACCAGCGAAGCCCCGCTTCCCGCAAGGATCGCGGAAAGCGTCAGGGCCGACACCGTCTCTGTGTAGGTGCGCCCGCCAATCTGAATGGATCCCACCGAGATCGTATTGGTGCCCGAAGCGAGCACCACCGTACCACTCACCGTAGGCACCACCGAGGCGTCTTGGTTCACCACGGTGAAGGGGTTCAGGCTTGTGAGCACCAGCGAGCCAGCTCCCGTCGCCACCGTCGGCGTGGCCGCGCTGCCGAAATTGTTAAACGCAATGCTCGTGAGGGTGTTGGTACCGACCAGATTCAGCACGCCTCCGTTGTTGATGGTCAGCGCGGTGTTTGGGTTGATCTGTCCTTCGTTGGTGAGCATCGTCACCGTGGCGCCCGTGATGGTCAGGCTGCCCGCGGGAATCACGACAGTGCCCGCGGTCCCTGCGAGGTTAAGCAACCCCTGCGAAACGGTGGTGCCGCCCGTGTACGTGTTGGTCGCCGAGAGTGTGAGCGTGCCCGCGCCAGATTTTACCAGCGCCAACGCCGCGGACCCGGTGCCCGTCACCTGGTTCAGGTCGCGGATGAGCGAGTTGATGGTGAGCGTGCCGCCAGTGTTCCCGACATAGGCCACCAATTCGCGGGTGCCGCTGGTCGCTGTCCCGCCCACCGTGAGTGTGCCCGGGAGGGCAGTCGTGCCAATCGTGGTGGCCTGCGCGTCATTCGAGCGCAGCAACCCGCCCAGCTCAAGATTGAGCACGCCATTGGCGGTTGCGAAGGCCAGATCGTTTTGGAACGCGCCGCCGATGCGCAGCATCGCCGTCGTAGTGGTACCCGCGGCAAGTGTGTTGGTGCCAGCCACGGTCAGGTACGAGGCGCCGGTGGTCATCAAGTTGGTGATATTGCCCGAACCAAACGCCTGGCTGTACCCGACAAATCCGCCCTGCCCCACGACTCCCACCCCGCTGGAGCTGTTGTAAGCCGCGTAGTCGGTGGTGTTGGCAATCGCCCATGCCCCGAGCAATCCGGGAGCCGCAAGCGTTGGATCCTGCGTGATGTAGAGCCGGCCCGTATTCCCCACCTGACCCATGTTGGTGCCTGAGAAATTGACCGTCGCGCCAGCGGAACGCGTCAGGCTGGCGATGGTCAGTTCAGCGGATTGGTAAACCTGGTTTGTGCCAGTATTTGGCGTCATCGTGAACGCGTTCGCGCCCATCGCTGCGGTCACGGCCCCGAGCGTCTCGGTGGCCGCAGACTTGACCCGGCCGTTGAGCGTGATCGCGCCCGAACGCAGCGTGATGGGCGCGGTATCGCTGATGCGGTTGTTGATCTGGATCTGCAGGTTCGTGTTGTTATCAAGAGTTAAGCCGCCGGAGTTAAGCTCAATCCCGGAGGTGTTAAGAATAGTGGCCTCGTCCCTGAGCGTGAGCGTGGCTCCCGCACGCATCGTCAGCCCAGTGTAGCCCTGTGGCGCCCCGATGGTGAATCCACCCGTGCTGACCATGCCAAGACTGTTGTCTCCATTGATCCGGCCGGCGAAAGCGTTGTTGGACACCACGAGCAGACCCGTGCCCGAACTGGAAATCACCGTGCCACCGGTATCAGGCATGGTGCCTGGTGAGTAAAACGCCGCCACGTACTGCGCGTTCCCCTTCAAGTCCAAGGTGACACCAGGCCCCATCGTGAACTGCTGGCCGGGCAAAATCGTGTTGATCCCACCATTGAGCACCAGCGTTCCAGCGTTGAGATTGGTGCTGGAGGAGTAGAACATCTGGTTGTTCAGCACCAGTGTGCCGTTCTGGGACTTGGTCAGCGCTTGACCGCTCACAATCGGCGAGTTCAGGTTCAGCGTGGCACCGGGCGCCACCTGCGCGTAAAGGCCGGTATTCGAACTGAGAGTTCCCACGGAAATGGTGCTGCTGCCACCCACGGCCAGAAGCCCGCCGCCGCCGAAGATCAGGCCTGCACTCGATCCGCTCAAAACCGTGTCAGAAAGGCGCAGCGCATTGATAATTCGGGAAGTGTTCAGCGTCCCGTTTGCCGTCAGGCTGCCGGTATCTGCGGTGCCGAGCGCATTGAGCGCCAATGCGGAATAACCCGTGTAAGGCACGAACCCGTTGGTGGAGTCGTATTGCAGGAAATTGTCGCCACCGGCCACGCGGGTCGCAAGCGAGCCGGTGTAGAGTGAGCCAGCGTACAAGCCGAAGCCGGCAGTGGAGCCGAAGATCACCTTGTTGGTGGAGCCCAAGCCCGACACCCCGGTTAAATCCAGCATCGAACCGGTGTTCGAGAGCGTCACACCCTGCGCAGTGAAGGTGTTGTTGCCGGTGCCGGACATTTTGATGAAAAGACTGGTCTGGCTGACGGAAAGGCTGCCCGCCCCGATATTAAAGGACGAGTTGTTGCCAATCAGATCCAGGACGCCCCCGGTGGCAGTGATCGTGCCCGTGCCCAGGCGCTGAAACACCGCCGCGGTGTCATCCACCCGGAGCGTCGCGCCGCCAAGCAAGGCCGCCGCCGCCGAATTGGTGATGCTGCCCCCGGTCGCGCCGCTCAGTGCCAGCACCCCGCGCTCAACCCTCACCGTGCCGATAGACGGGTTGGCTCCGGTTAAGGTTAAAGTTCCTGCACCGACCATCGTGATGCCGCCCGAGTTGGCCGTTGCACCGCTGCTGATGGAACCGCTCACCAGCGTGTTGCCCGCTCCTTGGAAGATCAGCGCGGTTGTCGCAGTGGTCCCGGCGTTGATCGACCCGGACAAAATCAGCGACCCAGAGCCGGTGATGTCGTTCTGGATCCGGTACGAGGTGGAACCGTTGAAAGTACTAGTGCCGACCAAGAAAGTCCCGTTGTAGAGAGTGCCGCCCAGCTCGATTGTGTTGGAGCCTGCAAACAGCGACGGGTCGCCCACTAGATTGACATCGTTTAGCAGCCTTGATGCACCGGTCATTTCAAAGTTGGAGCGCAGCACTGCGCCGCCCATGATTATTTTGCTGTTGATGGAGCCGGTCACGCTCAGCGCGCTCGTGGGGGCGGTCGCGTTGTTGAGCAAAATCGTCCCCTGATACAGGTTCAAGCCGCCCGAGAAATTGCTGGACCCGCTCAAGGTCAGCGTGGCCGCGGAATCCAAGCGCACATCCACCACCACCGGCGCGGCGCTCGTGCTGTCAGAAATCCCACCAGAGAAGGTGGTCGAACCATACCCGCGCAGGTTGAGCGCGCGTGCGGTCGTGCCCGTCTGCAGACTCCGGAAGCTCCCAACCGTCAGCAACGCTCCATTGTCCATGGAGCTGTTGAGGGTCCAATCCCCGTTGATAGCGCCAGCGAGCGCAATGCCTCCCGCAGCAGAGGTGCCCGTGAGGGTGATCGGATTGGCTCCGCCAAAAAGGGCGGTGCTGCCAGCTCCGATGGTCACCAGCGTGCCCAATGTCAGCGGACCGCCGTAGCCGAATATGCCGCCACCAGTGCTTGCGAGCGTCAGGCCGCCCGGCCCCACTCCGTTGGCATTCAAGCCGAGCATCCCAGCGTTCACCGTCAGCGCTCCGGTGAACGTGTTTGGCGCAGAGGGCGCCAGCACCCAAAGACCCGCATCGGTTTTCGTAACAGACAGCACACCGGTGCCGCTATTGGCGAGCACACTAGATATTAAATTCATGTCCGTGCTGAATCCGCGCAAGGTCAGCGTTTTGTTACCCGACGTAACTCCGCCAACGCCATGTGAAAGATTGGAAAGCTGCAGTGGCCCGCTACCGGAGGCGTCGATGGTCGCGCCGCCCGTGCCACCAGCCAGCGCCACGGTACGGGTCGTGACCTCGCCGGGTCCAACGTACAGCAGCGTGGCCGCGGTCGCGCCATTCCCTAAAAGCAGGGACCCCGCGTTGGTACTGTTGGTCCCAAGGTTAGTCGAGGTCGCTCCAGAGGCACCGATCGAACGCACAATCAACGCCCCCTGGCTCACCTGCGTGGAGCCGGTGTAGGTGTTTGCGCCGCTTAGGATCAGGTTCCCCGCACCGGTTTTGGTCAATGCGATCACCGAGGAAGCCGCCGCGCCGCTCAAGGTGCCGCTCACCGTCGCAAAATCAAACGCCGTGTTGGTATTGTCGTCTACTTGAATCGTGCGTGCCGCCGTTCCCAAACTCAGCGGACTTGCGAACTCCACATCCGCAAGCGCCGTGGTCGAATTCAAAATGAGTAAGGTATTCGCCATCGGAGCGGTGCCTAGAGTGGCCGAGCCCAGCAAGCTCACCGTCAACTTCGAATTCGAAGCCGCAAAGCCGCCGTTGCCCAAAAACTGGATCTGCCCCGAGCCTGTGCCCGTGGTGCGCGAGAAGACGCCGCTGGATTGGAATACCCCGCCATTGAGTGTCAGATTGCTAGCGGTCGGCAATCCCACACCGTCCTGCGCCTGCAACGCACCGCCTGCAATAGTCGTCGCCCCGGTGTAGGTGTTTGACCCACTCAGCAGCCAAAGCCCTGTGCTCCCTTTGCTCACCGAAAGCAACGAGCCACTAATATCCACCAGCTTGAGTTTGATTTCGTTGTCTCCCGTCGAATTACCGGTGAGCGTGAAAGTGCGTGCCCCGGTTCCCGCAAACGCGACCGTCCCAGTGTTGGCGAAGACCAGTGCCGAATTGTTCGCGCCCCCTGCCGCCAGATTTGAATTCCCGTAGTTACCCGAGGAATCGATGGTTGCATTCCCCGCCAGCGTGAAAAGACGGTCAGTAGACACCGATGGCGTCTGCGTGAATTGCGTGAAACTCGCATTCGCCCCCGTGTACTGCAGGACGCCGCCATTAAAAACCAAGTTTGCCGAACCACTCGAGGACGCACCGATGCTGCTGGCCACGCCACCGTTG
>JBILUQ010000231.1:0-6535 GCA_044370935.1 Chthoniobacteraceae bacterium | reverse complement strand
TCATTTGCCCGGGATCGAGTGGGTGAACCGTTTGGCTGTGCTCGATGGCGGGCAACTGGAGTTGGTGGACCGGCTTGCAAGGCGATTCTGGCCTGGCCCGTTGACCATGGTGGTGCCGCGTAGCTGTTTGGTGCCCGAGTTGGTTTGCTCCGGATTGCCGACGGTCGCCCTGCGAATGACAGCGCACCCGGTGTTTCAGTCCGTTCTGGAGCGATTCGGGGGGCCGCTGGCTGCGCCGAGTGCTAATCGTTTCGGGCGAATCAGCCCAACCAACGCGGGCCACGTTTTTACTGAATTGGCCGGCCGCATTCCCATGATCCTAGATGGTGGAGCGACCTTGCACGGACTCGAGTCCACCATTGTCGCATTGGAGCGGGGCGGGCTTAGAATCCTGCGTAGCGGACCGGTTCTTGCGGAAGATCTGGCGACGGAAGCCTCGATTCTGAGCGTGAATGCGGCGGATGCGGACCGGACTAAAGTTGAGGCTCCGGGTCAGCTGGAGAGTCATTATGCTCCGCAAACCGCCTTGATTCTGGGGCGGCCTAGGGACTACCCAGCTGAGCAACGGGCCATGCGTGGGTTGTTAGCGTGGGGGACTCCGGTCTCCGGTTTTTCGGCGGTTGAATCGTTGAGCGAGGCGAAGGATTTGAGGGAAGCCGCCGCGCGTCTGTTTGGGTGCATGAGGCGGCTTGATGAGTCTGGGGTCAGCGAAATTGTCGCGGAATTGGTCCCGGAAACGGGTCTTGGGATTGCTATCAACGACCGGTTGCGAAGGGCTGCCGCTTGCGGACGCTGATTTTTCTTCGGTTGAAGAACAAGCAGGATGCAGGCATGGTCGGGCCCGAGATATGGGCATTGAAAATCACCTGAAGGCGATTCAGTTGCGGCGATCCTTCCAGATAGGGCCGAGGAAGGTCGACGTTCTGCGCGGGATCGACCTTGATATCAACCGCGGTGAAATCGTTTTTCTCTGTGGAGCATCTGGCGCTGGTAAAACCACTTTACTGTACACTTTGGCGGGCCTCGAGAAGCCTGAGAGCGGCAGCGTACTCATTGATGGCGAGACGCTTTACGCTAAGGGCGATGGGGCCGAGTGCGTTAGGCGAAACCGGAAGATTGGATTCGTTTTTCAGGGATACTTTCTCCTCCCGGAGCTGACCGCCCTCGAGAACGTGGCTCTTCCTGCGATGATTGGTGGCGACTTTGGAAGCGACGCTAAGCGGCGCGCCCAGGAGGGCTTGGAGCGGGTAGGATTAGCGGACCGATTGCATCATCTTCCCTCAGAGCTTTCGGGTGGGGAACAACAGCGGGTGGCAATTGCCCGATCGCTCATGAACGATCCTTCGCTTCTGTTCGCGGATGAGCCGACGGGCAATTTGGATTCGAAAACAGGGGCGACGATTATCGAATTGTTGCTTGCGCTCACGCGTGAAAAGAAACGAACTTTAGTGGTTGTGACGCACGACGCGAATTTGGCTAAACAGGGCGATAGACGCCTTGAAATTCGCGACGGCCAGCTGGTCCATTAGGCGAATGCTTGGTGATCCCCCGGCAGTAGCACGTCCACCCAGTTGGAATTCCGACCCCACATTCTACCACCCACATGAAGATCTACATTGACGGCGTTTTTTACTCCGAGTCTGAAGCCAAGGTATCCGTTTTTGACCACGGGCTCCTCTACGGAGACGGAATTTTTGAAGGAATCCGCTTTTACAACGGCCGGGTTTTCCGCCTGACCGAGCACTTGGAGCGGCTGTGGGACTCGGCCAAGGCGATTGCCCTCAAAATGCCACTGACGTTTGCCGAGCTTGAGGCAGCCACGCTTGAGACCATCCGCCAAAACGGACTGCGCGATGGCTACATCCGGCTGGTGGTGACGAGGGGCAAGGGCAATCTGGGACTCAGTCCGGATCGCTGTCCGAAGGCATGCGTGATCATCATTGCGGATAAAATCCAGCTTTACCCCGAGGAGAAGTATCGGCAGGGGATGGTGATGGTTACCTGCGCCACCCGCCGTGCGGCCCCGGCTGCGCTTTTGCCGGCGGTCAAGTCGCTGAACTACCTGAATAACGTGATGGCCAAGGTGGAAGCCACTCACGCCGGCGCCGACGAGGGGCTGATGCTCAACGAGCAGGGCTACGTCGCCGAGTGCACTGGGGACAACATTTTCGTGATCAAAAAGGGCGCCATCACCACCCCTCCAGTGTACGCGGGCGCACTCGGAGGAATCACTCGCGATGTTGTGTTTGAGATCTGCCAGGAACTCGGGATCACGATCCGCGAGCGTGAAATGACCAGATACGACGTTTACACCGCCGACGAATGCTTTTTGACCGGCACTGCAGCGGAGGTGATCGCTGCCATCGAGCTTGATACGCGCCCGATCGGGGATGGCAAACCCGGCGCGATCACCCAGCGCGTCATCGAAAAATTCAGGAAGATGACATCCGAAACAGGGACTCCCATTTACGGGTAGTTCACTGACGGGTTCTACTTTCTGCGATGAAAAAGACGTGCACTTTTTTTGGTCGCGGAGGGTGGAAATGCTGTAGGGTAGGGAAGGTTACTTTGAGTGGAGGAAACTGAATGTTGTGCGACGTATGCAAAACTGAACACGCCAGCGTGTTTTTGACCCAGATCGTGGACGCTAAGATGCAGAAGGTGAACATGTGCGAGGCGTGCTCCAAAGAGAAGGGCGTCACGGATCCAACCGGATTCGCCCTTGCCGACATGCTTCTTGGAATGGGGGCGGCGCAAACCGTCGATGTGGGGGCCCCCGACAGTGCCCGCTGCGCCGTGTGCGGTTTTACTCAAACTGAATTTAAAAAGACCGGACGCCTAGGCTGCTCCTCGTGCTACGAGACTTTCGCGGAGGGACTCGCCCCGATGCTGCGAGGAATGCACAAGGGCGTTGAGCACACGGGCAAGGTTCCGGAAAGGCAAATTGCCGTGATCCGGAAGGAGCAGGAACTGCGGGCGTTTCACGAAAAGTTGCGGAGCGCGGTCGCCGCTGAGGCCTACGAGGAAGCCGCTTCCATCCGGGACCACATCCGGAAGCTTGAGGAAGGCACGGCATAGTTCCGTTTGGTGGGCTTTGGACAACCAATTTGGAAAAAGAAAAGCTATGGCGATCCGTAATATTTTGAGCAAAACCAGCGACTGGTTGCGCGGCGACGGTCCCCACCATCAAATCGTGGTGAGCAGCAGAGTTCGATTGGCTCGGAATTTGCGTGGCGCTCCTTTCCCAGGTTGGGCGAAGAAGGCGGAGCGTGCCTCGATTCTTGAGCGTATTCGGCCGCGGGTTGAGGAGCTTCCGGAGATGGGCGATGCGTATTCTCTGGCCTGTCAGGAGCTCAGTCCGCTTGAGAAGCAGGTGCTCGTGGAAAGGCATTTAATTTCACGCGAACACGCATTGCGCGGTGTTGGTTCAGCCGTGGTGATGAACCGTCGGCAGACCGTCTCGATCATGATCAACGAGGAGGATCACTTGCGCATGCAGGCTCTTCGCTCGGGGCTGCAACTGCGCGCCGCCTACAAGGCCATCAATAAAGTCGACTCGGCTCTCGAAGCGGTTCTGGATTTCGCCTTCGACTCGAAGCTCGGCTACCTCACCGCATGTCCGAGCAATGTCGGCACTGGGATGCGCGCGTCTGCCATGGTGCACGTGCCCGGCCTGGTTCTGAGCGAGCAGATCAATCAGGTCATTCAGGCGGTGAACAAAATCGGGCTGGCTGTCCGCGGGCTTTATGGCGAAGGAACCGAGGCGCTAGGCAACCTCTTTCAAGTCTCCAACCAAACGACTCTTGGAGAGAAGGAGGACGATATCGTCGAGCGTTTGCAGAAGGTCATTCTGCAGATCATCGAGCATGAACAAAACGCCCGACAAACGCTTCTGCAACGGCGCCCGAACACGCTCCTTGATAACATCGGCCGTTCGTACGGGATCTTGAAGTATTCCTACTGCATGGCCTCCAAGGAGGCGCTCAACCTGCTATCGCTGGCGAAACTAGGTTGTGATCTGGGTTTTTATCCGGACGAATTCTGCGGCGCGGTGGACGAGCTTTTCATGGAGACCCAGCCTGCGCACCTGCAGAAGGGCTGGCATCAGAAGCTCGCCGCTCAGGAGCGTGACCCGTTGCGCGCGGAGATCATTCGCAAGAAACTCGAACTCCTTCCCGCGCCTGACGTTGTTGGCGTGCTCGCAAAGGTGGAGTCCGGCGGGATCCAAGCCAAGCAGCCCGATTCTCCTGAATCGTCCGGTGGGGAGCTTGCCTAAAAACCATGCGACCGTGCACGCTGCTTCGCGGGTGCTGATACAGTGTCGATCAAACCGCGTTTTTCAACTAAGCGACAGAAATACACCCTATGTCCGAAGAGATGATTTTGGTGGTGCCCCGCACCGTATTACAGGAGTTGGGTGACTTTCAGGGGTTGCGTTTTGAAGTGGACCGTTATCTGAACGCGTTTCTGACTCCGCCAGTGCCGCGGTTCATGAAGCGCTCCGAGGCCGAGCTGGATCCCTCCCACAAGCAGATCATCCCTTACGCAATTTTTACTCATGCCGGGCGGATCTTGAGTTATGTGCGCGGCGGCAAAGGGGGCGAAAAGCGGCTCGCCGCAAAGCGCTCAATCGGCATTGGCGGACACATGAACGATACCGACAGCCGTGGTGCGGCGTTTGATCGCGATGCGTACCACGCTGCCCTGCAGCGCGAAGTTGGGGAGGAGTTGCGGATAGCCTCTGCCTACCGGCAGCGGCCGGTGGCCCTTCTCAATGATGATTCCACGGAGGTGGGGCGGGTGCACATCGGGGTCGTGCACGTTTTCGAGTGCGAAAGCGACCAGATCACCCGAGGCGAGGCTGTGATCACCGACCTTGAGTTCATGGACAGGGGTTCGCTGGCAAACGCCCGGGATTCCATGGAGACTTGGTCGCAGATTTGCTTTGACCATCTCGACTCGATTTTGACCCCACCTGCAAGCGTCTAGGGGCGAATGATTTTGGGGCTGGTTGGTGCGTGTTGCTGTAGTCTCTGGAATGTTCGTTGGGGTGGTGCGCGGGCGTGTCTGGGGGTTTGCCCCTGAGCGTCTCTTTTTCATGCAACGCGCGAGTGCTGTGGCCGCCGGATATCCTCAGGCAACTGCCTAGCCAAACCCCGACTGATCGCCTACGGTTCCCGCTCCACCTTCGACTCTCAATCCATGTTGATTCTCCGTGGCTCCAACGCCCTTTCCGAATTCCGGCTCAAAAACCTTCTCAATGGACTTGTGTCCAAAAATTTACCCGTAAAGTGGGTTGGAGCCAGGTTCGTGCACCTGGTCGATACCGAGCGTGAATTGTCAGCCGGGGAAACCGATGTGCTCGGGCGGCTTCTCACCTACGGGCCAAAGGGCGCGAGCGACGAAAGCAGCGGGCTACTTCGAATTGTTGCGCCCCGTGCGGGAACGATTTCCCCGTGGTCATCCAAGGCGACCGACATCGCTCACATTTGCGGATTGAAAACGGTTCGGCGGATTGAGCGGGTGGTTGCGTACACCCTGGAAATTGCTGGTGCCGAATTAAGCGGTGAACGTGAGGCAGCGCTCCGAGCCGGCCTGCACGACCGCATGACCCAAGAGGTTTTTACGGACTTTGATAGCCTTTCGGCGTTGTTCAAGCGGCATCAACCACGCCTGATGGCAACCGTGCCTGTGCTCGCTGGAGGAAGGACCGCGCTCGAGGCGGCGAACCGCTCGCTTGGACTGGCGCTCGCCGAGGACGAGATCGCGTATTTGGTTGAGAGCTTTCAGGCGCTCGGACGCGATCCAAGCGACGTGGAGCTCATGATGTTCGCTCAGGCAAACTCGGAGCATTGCCGGCATAAAATCTTTAACGCCTCGTGGGAAATCGACGGTCAGACCATGGACCGCTCTTTGTTCCAGATGATCAAGAACACGTACAATCTCCACAGTGAGGGTATTCTCTCCGCTTACAGCGACAACGCGGCGGTATTGCAGGGCACCCGGGGAGGCCGGTTTTATGCGGATCCCCACACTGGTGAGTATGCGGCGCACCAGGAGGACATCCACATTTTGTGCAAGGTGGAGACGCACAATCATCCTACGGCTATTTCACCGTTTGCCGGCGCCGCAACAGGTTCGGGAGGCGAGATCCGTGACGAAGGTGCTACGGGTTGCGGGTCAAAACCCAAGGCGGGACTGACGGGATTCACCGTTTCCAATCTCAGAATCCCCGGCGCAACGGAGGTTTGGGAAAAGGATTTTGGCAAGCCCGGGCGGATCGTTTCCGCGCTCGATATCATGCTGGACGGTCCGCTAGGCGCGGCGGCATTTAATAACGAATTTGGGCGGCCAGCGATCGCGGGATATTTCCGCACTTACGAGGCGGAGGTGCCGTCCGAGAGGGGAGAGGGGCAGCAATCCGAGATCCGAGGTTATCACAAGCCGATCATGCTTGCAGGCGGGCTTGGGAACATCCGGGCGGAGCATGTGAAGAAAGGAAAGATTGGGGCAGGCGCCAAGCTGATCGTCCTAG
>JBILUQ010000230.1:0-6540 GCA_044370935.1 Chthoniobacteraceae bacterium | reverse complement strand
AGCAGGGCATCAAAACCCTGCTGATTGACGCAGACATCTACTCGCCCAGCCTAGAACGGGCGCTGCTGGGTACGGTAAACCTGAGCGGCCTGGCTCAAGTTTTGGAGGGCACGGAACGCATGGAGTCTGCTGTCGTACGCACATCGATCCATAATCTGGATCTTCTGCCCGCGGGAAGGCGTATAGGAGAGGCCGCCGAGCTGCTTGCGGACTCCAGCGTTCACAACTTGCTTCACGCGGCTAAGGAGCAGTATGAGTGCATCGTGATCGATTCCCCTCCTGTTCAAAGCGCGGGAGACTCAGTCATTCTTGCAGAGTGCGTCGACAGCATTTGCCTCGTTGTACGATACGCAAAAACCAATCAGAAGCAGGTCTCAAGGGCCCTGCGACTGCTGAACGACCAAGAGTCAAAAATCGAGGGTGTGGTCTTCAATGCAGCAAATATCCGGCTGCTCCCAGAATATCCGAGCATTGACGGAGCGATGGCCAAAGCCTTCCCCCACCGCCTCCAACCTGCGTAAACAAATGGTATCCAATTTTCAAACATGCACCATTAATGCCCTTTAACGGCACCCCTCAACGGAACCCAACCGCCGCGTCTGAGTTGAAAACGCCCGACGCATCGGCTCACACAAAAAATCTGTTCCTGAGCGCTCTTAACGGAGCGAAAATCCCGCCGAGTAAGTAGCTAAACCAGCTCGCAGTGCAACAAATCACCGGTATCATGCTGCGCCAAGGCTCTCCCTCGCCTTAAAACATCCCACTCCGCAGACACCCCATGAAATGGTTCACCCCCCTTGCCATTCTGCAATGCATCGGCATTGCGCACGCAAACGAAAACTGGAGCGCCTACCTCGGTGACAAGGGCGCCCGGCACTACTCGGAGCTCAAGCAAATCACTCGCGAAAACGTGCAGTCTTTGCGGCCAGCATGGACTTTTCATGCTGGCGGCGTCGCAGCGAACAACCGCAGCCAGATCCAGTGCAATCCGCTCATCATAGACGGAAACCTTTTCGGCACATCTCCTTCCGTTGAGGTTTTCGCCGTTGACGCTGAAACCGGCAAAGAACTCTGGCGCTTCAACCCCGCCGACCAGCCGGGCATCACTAAAACCGGAGTCAACCGCGGGCTCATGTACTGGGAGGACGTAAAGTCGCCAAAAGACCGGCGCATCTACTTTGCCAACGACCATTTTCTCCACGCACTTGATGCGGCCACCGGCAAACGCATTCCATCTTTCGGCAAAGAAGGCTCCATCGATCTGAAAGAAAACATGGGCCGCGACATCGGGGGACTCGCCCTCAACGTCACCTCGCCGGGCGTCATCCATGGGGACCTGCTCATTCTCGGAATGCGGCTTGGCGAGGGGCCAGCCCCGGCGGCACCGGGGCCCATCCGTGCGTTCAACGTGCGCACCGGACAATTGGTCTGGCGGTTCAACACCATCCCCCTTCCTGGCGAACCCGGCCACGATACATGGCCGACAAAAGCTTATGAAACCGTGGGCGGCGCCAACGTCTGGACCGGCTTCGCACTCGACGAAGCGCGCGGAATTGTTTTCTGCCCGACCGGCTCGGCTGCCTTCGACTTCTGGGGCGGGAATCGCATCGGCCAAAACCTCTACGCGAACTGTCTGATCGCCCTCGACTCACAAACAGGAAAACGACTCTGGCACCAGCAGCTCGTACACCACGACCTCTGGGACCGCGACCTTCCTGCGCCCCCCACCCTGATCACCGTATCCCGCGGCGGAAAAAAAATTGACGCCGTGGCGCAGGTGACCAAATCGGGTCATGTGTTCGTGTTCAACCGCGAAACCGGCGAACCCGTGTTTCCCCTCCGCGAAGTGCCAGTTCCCGGCTCGGATCTCATCGGCGAAGCGGCATGGCCGACCCAGCCACTGCCGGAAAAGCCCGCCCCCTTCGCTCGACAGCTCTTTTCCTACGACGAAATCACGAACATCTCGCCCGAATCCCACCGGCAGGTGCTGGAACGCTTCAGCAAAATCCGCCCTCACGCGCCCTTCGCTCCACCGAGCCGCGAGGGAACGATCATCCTGCCCGGATTCGACGGAGGTGCCGAGTGGGGCGGAGCCGCAGCCGACCGCGACGGGGTGCTCTACGTGAACGCCAACGAAATGGCGTGGATTCTCACAATGGTCGAAAACCAGAAGACGAACGACTCCGCCCCAATGAGCGGCGAAACCATTTTCACCCAAATCTGCGCCGCATGCCACGGGCTGGATCGGATGGGTAACAAGGCGCAAAACGTGCCGCCACTTTCCGGAATTGAGCAGCGGCTCAAAAAAGCCGACGTGCTGGCGATACTCAAATCAGGCAAAGGCGTGATGCCCTCCTTCGGTTTCCTGACCGCCGCACAGCAGGAGATGGTGGCTGACTTTCTGCTGGGTAAAACGGCAGCAGCAGCTCCAACCCACACGGCAAACTCAGCGCAGCCTGATCCGTCCGCCGCCCAGAAAGGCGCCGCGCTCGGCCAAATTCCCTACACGACCACCGGCTACAACCGTTGGCTGGACGCAAACGGCTACCCCGCCATCAAGCCGCCATGGGGAACCCTGAACGCAATCGACCTAAACACCGGCGAATACCTCTGGAGGACGCCGCTGGGCGAATTTCCGGAGCTTACCGCAAAAGGCGTCCCCCCGACCGGAACCGAGAACTACGGCGGACCGGTTGTTACTGCGGGCGGCCTCGTGTTTATCGCCGCGAGCAAAGACGAGCATCTGCGAGCATTCGACAAAAAGACGGGCAAGGAGCTTTGGAAGTTTAAACTCCCCGCGGGCGGATACGCCACACCCTCAACCTACGCGGTCAACGGCCGCCAGTACGTGGTCATTGCATGCGGCGGTGGCAAATGCGGAACACCGAGCGGCGACGCCTACATGGCATTCTGCCTTCCCTAAAACGGATCAGGCCGGAATGCACAACGATCAGGCTCTCTAAAGTCATCATCACAGCGTAACTTTCAAAAGGAGCGGGAGTTCTCAAAGGGTGAAAAACTGGATAATTCTGATTCTTTGGACTGCATCCCTCGGTTGCGCAAAAGCGGCGGACCGCCTGCCCAACATCGTGATTCTATACGCCGACGACATGGGGTTCGGGGATCTTGGCGCCAATAATCCAGCTTCAAAAATCCCCACCCCAAACCTGGACCGCCTCGCCGCCGAAGGCACCCGCTTCACCGACGCCCACAGCTCCTCGGGGATCTGCACTCCGAGCCGCTACGCGCTGCTGCATGGGCGGTATCACTGGAGAAAGTTTCACGGGATCGTCAACGCGTTCGACGAACCCGTCCTGGACGCGGACCGCTGCACACTCTCTTCGCTTCTTCAATCGAAGGGGTACGACACGGCCTGCATCGGAAAATGGCATCTCGGGTGGAATTGGGCGTCCATTCAGAAACCCGGCGCTCAAGCCGACAAGGCGAAGGGCTTCGCGCCAGACGCGTTCGACTGGTCAAAGCCAATCGCCGGAGGACCGCTTTCCCACGGATTCGCGTATTATTTTGGGGATGACGTTCCGAACTTTCCTCCGTACGCATGGTTTGAAAACGACCGGGTCACGACCGTGCCAACCGTCCCCGTCACCCCGCCTGCTCAACCGCTGGAGGGACACTGGGAAGCGCGTCCTGGACCATCCGTGGAGGGATGGGACTTCTATGCGGTCATGCCCACGCTCACCAACAAGGCGGAAAATTGGATCAAAACCCGCAACCCCGAAAAACCCTTCTTCCTGTATTTCCCCTTCACTTCGCCTCATGCCCCGATCGTTCCAGCGCCGGAGTTTCAAGGGCGCTCCAAAGCCGGGGCCTTCGGGGATTACGTCTGCCAAACAGACGATTCGGTAGGCCGCGTGCTGAATGCGCTACGCGAAAAAGGTCTCGAGAAGGACACGCTTGTGATTTTCTCAGCCGACAACGGAGCAGAAAGCTATGCGTACGAAAGGATCCGGAATTTCGAACACTTCAGTTCCGGGCCTTTTCGCGGAGTGAAGCGCGACCTTTGGGAGGGCGGCCATCATGTGCCGATGGTGGTGCGCTGGCCGGGACATGTGCCTGCGGGCCGCGCTGCAGATGGGTTGATGAGCCAAATCGATATTTACGCGACGCTTGCGGCTGTAGTGGGTGCACCGATCGCAACCCGCTCGGCGGAGGACAGCGTGAACCAGCTTGATTTCTGGCGTGGAAAAACCGCGAGCAACCGGTCCTCGCTTGTGCACAACACCAATCCAAAAAACTACGCACTCCGTTCCGGTGACTGGCTGCTGGTAGACGCCCCAAGCGGCGGTGTATCCAAAGTACCCGCATGGTACGACGAACAATTCGGCTACACCAAAAACACCGCCAAAGGGGAGCTGTACGATCTCAAAACTGATCCGGCGCAGAAGCACAATCTGTACGGGCAAAACCCGGAGAAGGTCGCGGACCTGCAATCCGAGCTACGCCGAGTAAGGGAGGCTGGAAACAACGCTCCAATTCAGTAGCTCCTAGTCAAACGCGCAGATACAACATCCACGCGCCATTTGAGAGTCCGAGCAACCGGCGGCTTCGAGCGGAGAAAGTTGCGCCGGGCCAATCTGCTACCCCCTCGGGGTCAAGCACGATTTCCATAGGCCACAACCGGTTGCTGTTGCCGAAAAATATTTAATTGGCCCCAGTCCGAGCGACTGGGCAACCTGTGGGCCTACTATGAGATCCCCAGGCATTCTTTTCCCCTTACTGCTTCTCTCAACTCAAGCATTTTCAGCCGACTCACTCCCCCCGGGCTTTGAGCGGTTGTTTAACGGCAGAGACCTTGCCGGCTGGGTGCCGGTGAATGTCGCCGCAAACACGTTCACAGTCCAAGACGAGATGGTGGTCACAAGCGGTATCCCGACCGGATACATGCGCTCGGAAAAAATGTACGAGAACTTCGTCTTCGAGTGCGACTGGCGGCACATGAAGTCCGGGGGCAATAGCGGGGTGTTTGTTTGGGGCGACGGGATTCCAGCGATGGGCACGGGGTATACGCGCGGCATCGAGGTTCAAGTGCTCGATCACGGATTCAACATTCCCGGAAAAAACGAGTGGTACACCACCAACGGCGACATTTTCTCAATCTGGGGCGCCACCATGACGCCGACCGGACGGGTGGCGAACCGCGGCAGCAGAAGCTTTCCAATCGAAGACCGAAGCAACGGTTCTCCCGAATGGAACCACTATCGCATCACAGGCAACAACGGAGAACTCCGGCTCGAGGTAAACGGCAAGGAAGTCACCGTCGCAAAAGACTGCGTGCCTCGGAAAGGCTTCATTTGCTTGGAAAGCGAGGGCAGCGAATGTCATTTCAAGAACATCGTCTTGAAGGAACTCCCCTCCTCAAAGACGCCTCCCGAGCAAACGGCGAATCCGTACGAGGGCTTTGTGTCGCTATTTGACGGAGTTGATTTCGAGGGCTGGCGGGTTCCCGATGGAGACAACAATCACTGGAAGGCGAAGGACGGGATCATTGATTACGACGCCCAAAGCGAGGCGCCCGGAGAGAAACATCTCTGGACTCAAAAAGAGTTCTCCAACTACTCCCTGATTCTTGACTGGCGCATCAAAGAGACCCCATTCCAAAACCCGAACGTCCGGCAGGTCCTCCCGGACGGATCCGACGCACTCGACCCAGACGGCAAACCCATCGCAATAACGCAACCAGACGCTGATTCTGGCGTGCTTCTGAGCGGAAGCGAAAAGCACCAGGTTAACATTTGGTGCTGGCCGATTGGTTCAGGAGAGATGTACGGCGTGCGCAGGGACGCCTCGCTTCCAGCGCAGGTGCGCGCCGGCGTGACTCCCTCACAAAAAGCAGACAACCCGATTGGAAAATGGAACCGTTTTGAAATCACGGTGCTCAAAGGAAAAGTCACCGTAGTTCTCAATGGGAAAACCGTGATCAAAGACGTGCTAATTCCAAACTTTCCAACGAAAGGCCCGATCGGCCTTCAGCATCACGGTTCGAAAAAAGAAGGCCAGTGGACATCCGCACCGGCGCTGATGCAGTACCGAAACATTTTCATCAAAGAGCTTCATCCATAAAGGCAGGCTTTCACCTGTGCTGAAATTTTTGTTCACGCAAACCAAACAGTTCTTCAGATGCCCTCCTCAAACAAAATTCTAGTCCTCTTTGACTCCCGATCCGGGAACGTGGCACAGATGGCGGCTTTTGTCGCCGAAGGCGCGGGCCAGATTCCCGATACCGAGGTTCGTGTTCTGCACGTCGACGCAGCATCCGCCGAGGACGTGCTCTGGTGCGATGGAATTGCGGTTGGCAGCCCCACGAACATGGGCTTGGTGTCTTGGAAAATGAAGCGGTTCTGGGACGAAACGATGCTGCCACACTGGATGAAAGTGGATGGAAAAATTGGATGCGCATTCAGCAGCGCCGGCGGTTGGGGCGGTGGAATGGAACTGGCATGCCAATCAATTCTGACGCTCTTGATGAATTTCGGATTCTTGGTTTTTGGCGTCACCGAGTACGCAGCGAAGGGGCTCACA
>JBILUQ010000229.1:0-6554 GCA_044370935.1 Chthoniobacteraceae bacterium | reverse complement strand
TTGAGATCCGTCGTCGCGGTAATGTTGTAGTCGGTGCGGTTGGAGGCGCCAGAGGAAACCACCGTCCCGTCCTTTTCAATGGCTAGCTTCACCGCGGGCACAGATGCCGCAGCCGTTTTGGGAGTCAAAAGCTGCCATTTCACGGGCGAAGCGGCCGGATTGGCGACGGCCACCCAGCCTTCGACCCGGGTCGGCAGCGACTGTTCCCAGCCTTTAACTCCGGCGGTCGCCCTTGCCTCGCGGTCCTTGCGCGCCTGTTCGCGCTCGTCGCGCAGGGCCTTGGTTTCGGATTCGTACACATCCAGCGCGGCCTTCGTCTTGTCCATCTGCGCCAAGCGCTCGGCCTCCATTTTCTTGATAACGGGCGCCTGCTCCTTTTCCTTCGCCTCCCAAAGCGCGATCACCGCGCGGTGATCCCCGTCGATGCCCTTCATCATTTTTGAAGTGGCCTCCAACTCCTGAGGTGAAGCCTCGCGAGAGAGCACGCGCAGGAAGAGCTCGTTCGCGAGCTTCGAATCATCGCCCTCTTTTTGCACAAGCTTGCTGAGCTCGTTCTGCGGATTCTGAATCGCACCGGAAACCGTGGCACCGCTCAATAGCGCCATGACCGAGCCCAGACGCAACTCGCTGCTTCGCTCGCATTCGCATGAGCTTTCACGCGCCGGCTTGCCCAGCGTTGCAAGGAATCCAGCCGCGCCCTCGCTGCTGGAGTCGACCATCTGCGCGGCCCGCATTCCAGCCGCGATCCCGGGCAAGGCCGTCGTGGATCCCGTGACTTTAAACACGGCGTCAAACAGCGTTTCCGCCGAGAGCCGGCGGGCCACCGCGTGCGAGTAGTTGACGGTGTCGTCTTCATTCCACTTGTTGGTGCGGACCGAAAGTTGGTAGGTGCGCGACTTGCAGATCTCCCGAAACACTTCGCGGGTGTTGAATCCGGATTTGAGGAACTGCTGAGTGAGATGTTCGAGCAGTTCCGGATTGGTGGCGGGATTTCCCGCACGAATGTCGTCGAGCGGCTCGATGATCCCGCGCCCGAGCAGGTAGCCCCAGATCCGGTTAACGTAGCTGGAAGCAAAATAGCGGTTGTCGGGCGCCGTCATCCACAGGGCGAGTTGTTCGCGGCGCGATGACTGCGGCTTTTCCTGAACCGTGGCCGGATACGGGAACTGCGGATCGCTCACCTTGCCGGTACGATCGTGCTTCATCTGGCCGGCTGGATTTTCCTTCACGATTTCGAACAGGGGCTTGGCCCCCTCCACTGCGGTGCCCCCGAGTTTGCGGCCGGTGCTAGCAGGATCCTCGGCGAGCGAGAACTGCGCGAAATAAGCGGCGGTCTGATAGTACTGATCCTGCGTCCAGCGCTCGAAGGGATGGTCGTGGCATTTGTTGCAGTTGAACCGTGTGGCGAGGAAAAGATGCGTCGTGTTTTCCATCGCCTCCGTTGGTTGACGCAGGATTTTCCAATAACTCGCCGCGGGATTATCCTTGTTGGAGCCGTTGGCGGTGATGACCTCGCGCACAAACTGGTCGTAGGGCATGTTCTTATCCACGGCGCTGCGGATCCATGCGCGGAAGCCCTCCGCGCCCTCTTTGCCAAGGAACTTGGCGTTGACCTGGAGCAAGTCACTCCATTTGTTGGTCCAGTGTTCGACGAAATCGACGCCGCCGATCAGCTCGTCGATGACAGCCTCGCGCTTCACGCGGGACTCACGGGGATCGGCCAGAAAAGCCCGCAACTTTTCAGTCGTCGGCGGGAGCCCTGTCAGATCAAGCGATACACGGCGCAAAAACTCGTTGTCGGCACACAAGTCCGAGGGCTCGATCTGCATGCGCTTCCATTTGTTGGAAACCAACTGGTCGATAACGCCCCATTGGACGGGCTCCTTCCATTCAAAGCCGGAGCGGTCGCCCATCACCGTCACCGTGGTTGCAGCATAGTTGCCCTCGTAACGGGCAAGGATCGGCGCCTCACCGCGGCGCAGTGTGGTCACAAGGCCGGTGGAGTTTACACTGGCGACATCGGTGTTGCCGCTTTCGACGAAAGCTTCGTTGGAGACGTCGCGCGTTTTTCCATCGGAGTAATGCGCGACGATCCGCACCTGCTGGCGCGACCCAACGCGCTCAAGAACGGGGTTCTGAGGCGTCAGCTCGATTTTGGTCACACGCGGCGAGGCCGCGTTGAGCTTCGCGCCGCCGGCCACCCACTGACGCAGGATCTGGTGGTACTTGGCGTCGACTTCAACACGGCGTCCGCCTTCGTGCGGCACCTCAGCGATCGCCTTCAGAAGCATCAAACTATCGTCCGGCGAAGCGATGGTCACACGGCGCGAAGCCATGTCATCAGTGAGGGAGCGCAGATCGTATTCTGGATCGTAGCCCCGGAGGGAGAGCTTGAAGCCTCCCTTACCGTCCTTCGCTCCGTGGCAGGTGCCCTGATTGCAACCCACCTTTGTCATCACCGGATTCACGTCCTGAATGAAATCGGCGCTGAATCCACTGGCCGCCCCCTTCACAGAAACGGGCACGGTCACCGCTTTGCCCCCGAACTCGATTTTGAGCTCGGCGTTGCCGTCCGCGCGGGGATGCAGCTGTCCCTTGGCTCCGAATTCCGCCACCGGCGCGCTCAACTGGAACTTCGCGGAGCGCGTGATGTCCGCCACCTCGCCGCCCTCGAACTTCGCGGACACGAGCAACTGCACGTAATCGTTGCGGCGCCCGATCTCAACGGCGGACGGCACGACCTCGATCGAAGCCACCGGTTTGCCCGCGGGAAGGACTTCCTGCGCCTCCACTGCCGCTTCAACAGGCCCCTGAAGCCGCATCCCGCCGGCCTTGGGCGGACGGATCACGGCTGAGGGAGTCACGGGAGCTGCTGCGAATTCCGCGCGCTTCTGTCCTGACTCCACGTCAAAAACGCGCACCTTGCCGTCGCTTCCGGCCGCCGCCACCGTGTTACCATCTGGGTGAAAAGCAACCGCGTACACGGTGCTCTGGTCCAGCTTGACCTGCATCACGCGACTACCAGCACGCGTTTCGTATTCGCTCAACCGCTTCACCTCGTCCGGGGTTTGTTTGCGGGCGTCCTTGGCGCGGATTTTTACAATGTCAGCCGGGACATCCTGTGAGGTCTCGGAAACATAAACACCGACCTCGCCACGCCCGTCGAGAGCGCTTCCGGCCACAAATTTTTTACCATCCAATGCAAAGCGCGCGGCGAACACGCGGCCTGTCATTTCGGGGTACTTTCTCAGCAGATTGGCGTTGTCACCGATCTTTCGGGCGGTGGTCCGAAAGATTCGGAACATTTGCGGCACGCCGTCGGCACCGCCCACGACGATGGCCTCAGCGGAAGGCTGCCGGTCTACGGTATTCATCCCGCCGCGCAGCGCGCCCGGGGTGATGGAAGTGATGTTGTCCACGAACCGTTCCCCGGCGACGTCGCTCAATTTCGCCGTCATATCGCGTCCCACAGAAATCAAGTGATCGCCCTTCTCCGAAAAGGCAGTCTCCAAAACCCAGTCGTTATGCGACCCCATTTGGAAAGTCTGCTTGCCCGTCTGCGCTTCAATCGCGCGCACGGTGTTGTCGGCACACCCGAAGGCGACCAGCTTGCTATCCGGAGACCAGCTAATGCCGTAGAGCGTGTCCCAACCGATGGGCGCCGAGACTTTCAGTTTTCGGGTCGCAACGTCCCAAATCTGGACTTCTCCCATGCGTGCCGGGTCGCCGCCCGCGGTGGCAAGCCATTTGCCATCGGGCGAAAAACGCACCGACTGGATGCGCTCGGACAAACCGACCAGACGCGCCTCGATTGCGCTTCCATCGGCTTTGTGCAGAAGGACCTCGTGAAAACCGGCCACCGCGATCAGGCTGCCGTCGGGCGAATAGTCGAGCGAGCTGACCACGGGCAGCCGCGGATAGACTGGCGGATGTTCGGCGTCGAAATGTTTCTTTGCGTCAGCGGGCGTGTCGTCCTTCGCGCCCTCGGCAATCCAGCGTTTGATCAATTCGATTTCATGGGATGGAAGGGGCGGCTTCCCCTTGGGCATCTCGGCCTCGCCGTTCTCCGGTGTGATTTGCTCGAGCAGCGCACCCTTGGAGACGTCACCGGGGATGATCGCGACGCCGTCCTTCTCTCCACCCTTCACCATCTTCTCAAAGCTGGTCATCACATAACCGCCCTTGGCCTTGGAGGGCTGGTGGCACCCCTGGCAGTTGGCCTGAAAAATCGGCCGAACGTCGTGATAGAAACTAACCGGCCCGCCCGGCGCGCGGTTGACAACCGCCGCAGAGGCCGTTTGGGGAAAAAGCGAGAGAAGCTGGGCACAGAGCCCTGCAAGGACCGCACCGGACATTGGCAACGCGAGAATCGGGGAAACTTTCATCTGGGAGAGGAGATCAGGGAGGCTTGCAGAACTGGCCCATACCTTAAACCATGAACCAGACAGGATTCTTAGGCCAAATCCACTTTCCCGCCGCAGCCCCCCCTGAGAGCGCGGAGCCCCAGCTCCACTTCTATGAAAGCCCTTGCTTCGCTTTCGGACTTTCGCCCACTGCGCACTTTTCAGGCTAAGAATCCCGATTCATAAACATTGACCCTTAGCACCCCCCCACCGAATCCCAGCCTGCCTTCTCGTTACGTTCCCATGAAGCGAATCCAACTCACCGCACTCGGCCTCGCCGCGCTTTGCGCCTCACCGCTCGCCCTCCGCTCGCTCATCGCCCAGGCGCCAGCCGGCGGAGCCCAACCCCAGAACGCAGGGGCTCCGACGGACCCCGTGCTCGTGCCCACCAATCTGTTCTCGGTGCCCGAAGGCCTTGAAGTGACCGTCTGGGCGACCTCCCCGAGCCTATTTAATCCCACCAACATCGACTTCGATGAAAAAGGCCGGCTCTGGGTTGCCGAAGGCGTCAATTACCGGAGCAAAGCCAAGCGCCGCCCTGAAGGCGACCGCATCGTCGTTCTGGAAGACACTACCGGCAGCGGCAAAGCCGACAAATCTACCGTCTTTATCCAAGACCCCGCGCTTCAATCTCCCCTGGGAATCGCCGCTTTTGAGAATAAAATCGTCGTATCGCAGCCCCCGGATTTGACCGTCTACACCGATGTGAACGGCGACGGCAAATTTGATCCGGCCATCGATAAAAAGGAAGTCCTGCTAACCGGATTCAACGGACTCCAGCACGACCACAGCCTCCATAGCGTCACCGCAGGGCCCGACGGCAAGTGGTACTGGAACCAAGGCAATACCGGCGCGCAATTCACCGACAAAGCCGGTCGCACCTTCCGCATGGGGAGCGCCTACATGCTGCAGGATATCGCCGGACAGAAAAGCGACGATGGACACGTCTGGATCGGGGGTTTCGCGGCCAAAATGAATCCCGACGGCTCAAACTTGAGCATTATCGGGCACAACTTCCGCAACAGCTTCGAACAAACGGTCAATTCCCAGGGCGACGTCTTTCAAAGCGACAACGATGACCCACCAGCCTGCCGCGTGAGCCCAGTCATGGAAGGTGGAAACGCAGGCTTCTGCTCCGCCGACGGAAAGCGCGCGTGGAAAGCCGACCAACGCCCCGGCCAGAGCAAGCCCGTGGCCGAATGGCGCCAGGAAGACCCCGGCACCATGCCCGCGGGCGACGTGTACGGCGGAGGCTCGCCAACCGGCGTCGCCTTCTATGAAAACGGCGCGCTCGGCGACCAGTGGCGCGGACTGCTCCTCGCCTGCGAGGCCGGCAAGAACGTCATCTTCGGTTACCTACCCAAACCCTCCGGCGCAGGCTGGAAGCTGGAGCGCTTCGATTTCCTCACCTCAAACAAGGAAAAGGAATTCGCCGGGTCGGATTTTCTCGGGGGTAAACCCTCGGGCGAACTCAAAACTAAATTCCGTCCAAGCGATGTCGTAGTCGGCCCCGACGGCGCCCTTTATGTCGCCGACTGGTTTGACTCCCGGGTCGGAGGCCACCAAACGCTCGACGACGGATACACAGGGACGATCTACCGCATCGCTCCAAAGGGATTCAAATCCAAGGTGCCGAAGCTCGACCTGTCCACAACAGAAGGCCAGCTCCTCGCACTTCAAAGCCCAGCGGTAAACGTCCGCCATGCCGGCTTCACCCGTCTCCGCGCCCAGGGCAAGAAGGCAGTCCCAGCCGTGACCTCCCTGCTCAAGAACTCCAACCCGTACATCGCCTCGCGCGCCATCTGGTTGCTCGCCCAAATGGGAGAAACCGGAATCGCTCAGGTAAAACCCCTGCTCCAGTCCGCCTCCGAGTCCACGCGTGTCGTCGCCTACCGCGCCCTCCGGACCGCGGGAGAGGACATTGTTGCACTCGCCTCCTCGATGGCGGAGAACTCCTCGCCGGCAGTCCGCCGCGAAGTCGCCATCAGTCTACGGGAGGTTCCGGTTGAAAAGTCCCTTCCCATCCTGGTGAAGCTGGGCCGCCAGTTTGACGGCTCCGACCGCGCCTACCTCGAGGCGTTCGGGCTTGGCTGCGAAGGAAAGGAAAGCGCCGTCTACGCCGAGCTCCAAAAAACCATGGGGGCTTCACCT
>JBILUQ010000228.1:0-6570 GCA_044370935.1 Chthoniobacteraceae bacterium | reverse complement strand
CTAATCGCAGCCGATGATCCGCACACCAGCGTTCTACTGAACCTCATCCAGCGCTTCCGCGAAGTTGGAGTCGATTACGAAGCACACATTTACGCTCGCGGAGGCCATGGATTCGGAATGGGCAAGCGCGCGAAGTTGGAGAGCATCCAGCATTGGCCAGACAGAATGCTCGACTGGCTCAACGATGAGGTGCTCAAGAAGGCTCAGAAGTAATCGAGGTCGCAGCCCTCTCAAAACACCGCAGACCCTCTTGAAAGCGCTAGGCGCCACCGTCGCTGGCACCCCTGTGGATACCGTACTGCCGGAGCTTCCCGTAAAGCGTGGGTCGTTGTATCCCCAGAATTTCGGCGGCCCGCTTCTTGTTGCCGTGGGTTTCAATCAATGCACGTAGAATGGTCTGCTTCTCGTTTTCAGCCAAACTAAGACTCGAGGGCGAGTCCAGAAGCGCCTGATGCACACCCGCCGTCACTTTGAGTTCTGCCGGCAGATGCCGCGCCTCAATCATGCCGTCCTCCATGAGGATCACTGCGTATTCCATAGCGTTCTGAAGCTCACGGATGTTTCCAGGCCAGTGATAAGCGCCGAGCCTTTGCATTGCCTCGGCAGATATCTGAGGGCAAGCAGCCCCCTGCTTTGCCGCAAAGCGGGATACAAACTGCCTCGCGAGCGGAGCCACGTCCTCGACGCGATTGCGCAGTGGTGGGATCTCGATTTGAAAAGTGTTTAACCGGTAGTAAAAGTCCTGCCGTAACACCCCCTCGCGGACCGCGTCCGAAACGGGGCGGTTGGTTGCGGCTACGAGGCGGAAGTCGGTTTTCAACGTTTTCGTGCTGCCCAAAGGCCGGTATTCGCGCTCCTGCAAAACCCGCAGAAAGCGCGTCTGCAAATCTGCTGGCATCTCCGCAACCTCATCCAAAAACAGCGTGCCGCGATTGGCCTGCGCGAGCATGCCCGGAAAATCCGACACCGCTCCGGTGAAAGCCCCGCGAGCATAGCCGAACAACTCAGCCTCGATCATGTTTGCGGGAAACGCAGCGCAGTTGAGCTTCACCATGGGCATTTTCGAGCGTTTACTCATTTCATGCACGCGGTTCGCGAGCACTTCTTTCCCCACCCCGCTTTCACCGAGGAGCAGAATATTTGCATCACTCGGGGCGACCCGCTTCAGCAGCTCCTCGATTTGCTGCATGGAACGACTGCTAAACACAGGCGCCATGTTTGATTCGATCACCCGAATTCTTTCCTCAAGCCGCGCGCTCTGCTGCCGAAGCTCCAGAGTCTCTGCTTCGAGCCTGCGCTGCTGAAGGGCGCGATGCATCAGGCTCAACAATTCCTCGGCCGCGTAAGGCTTGCTCACAAAATGAAAAGCACCGAGCTTGATGCACTCGATCGCGTTCGCCAGGGAGTCATTGGCAGTGAGAATCAGCACCTGTACATCCGGATGCGACGTGCGGATGTGGCGCAGCACTTCCGTGCCGTCCATGTCAGGGAGTCCGAGATCCAGCAGGACAATCGATGGCGGGCTTTTCTCAAGCGCTGCGAGGCCAGCGGATCCGCTGGAGGCGACTTGGACTTCGAATCCTCTCCGGTTCAGCATGCCCTCAAGCACCATCAGCACCGATCTCTCATCGTCGATGACCAGTACCCGCTCCCCCGCTGTCTGGCCCGCTGGGGCGCTCACACAACCCCCTCCAACGGAAACCGCACGACTGTGGAGAGCACCTCGGTCTTGCGATCGTGTATGAACTCAATCGAGCCCTTGTGCGCCTCAACAATGCGGCGTACACGAAAGAGCCCGAGGCCATAATGCCCGCGCCTGTCGCTTAAAAAAGGACAGCGCCCCCAATTGTCCGGATTACTGAGGGGTTCCTTCAGATTCTGCGCAAAACGCCATTCCAAACAATGAGCCTCGTTTCCAGTGACCATCAAGTGGACTATCAAATGGACTATCGAATCATGCGCTGAAAAAGCCAGCGCGTTGTCCGCGAGCTCACGAAAGACCTCCATCGCCAACGTTGGATCTACAAAAACATTCGTGTTCTCGTCTTCAATCCTCCACTGCAAGCGCGGTTCAATCTCGGGTTTTGCCAAAAGCATTTGAGCGCGCAAGTCGTCCATGAGCACATGCAAAGGAAGCTCAATGGCGTCTACCCGAGGCGTATCAAAAGCGCGGGACAAACGGTGCATCCGCTCGGAGCCGTAACGGATGGCGGTACGCAATTGACCGAGTTCACCGCGAATTGACTCAGCGCCTGAGACGTCCTGTATGTAAGCGGTCAGCAGATCAACGGCGTTTAAATCATTGCGCACATCGTGGGAAAGGAGGCGCAAAAAACCTGCGATGGTTTCAAATGAAACAGCCACCTTAGGCAGTACGGTGGAAATATCTTCGCTCAAGGTAGGGCTCATGCGCCAAAGACAAACCGATCCGCTGCAGGCCCCTCCCCAAGAATGACTTTCACCCCGGGCTGGTTGGCGGCAAGGTGCCCCAAAACATGATAAACGGCTTCAGCATCCGCTCCGATCTTATCCGCTATCAGACCAGCTGTCTTGGCCTCGGCTCCGAGCTCAGCCAGCACCTTGTGCTGCAAATCGAGCACCACCGAAGCCGCCTTCTTTCCCGCCTCCACCCCTGGCTGGTGATAAGCGTTGATGTTTACCAGAGATGCGTAGAAACCCACAGCACGCTCGTACAGAGCGATCAGTGCCCCGACTGACTCCGGAGTCACACTTGGCAGGCTTACCGTCACGGATTCTCGACCGCTTTCAAACAATGCTGTCCGCGTCCCTCGCAGAAACCCCTGCAAATAATCGCCAGTGGTAGTCTTGGGCTCGACTTCAAAAACTTCGCCTGACCGGTCCTTCCGAACTTCAACGAAGGTTACAAAGAAATTGTGCACCCCGTCGCGCAGCTGCTGGACGTACGCATGCTGATCGGTTGATCCCTTGTTTCCGTACACCGCGATACCCTGGTTCACTTTCTTTCCATCCAGATCCAGCTCTTTTCCAAGAGACTCCATGACTAACTGCTGGAGGTATTTCGAAAACAAAACCATTCGGTCTTTGTAGGGCAGGATCACCATGTCTTTCTGCCCCCTGCCATTTCCCGCGTAATGCCACATCAAAGCGAGGAGCATAGCTGGATTTTTGGTCGCTGACTTTTCGCGAGTCCACTCGTCCATCTTCGCAGCGCCCTGCAAGAACCCCTCGATATTCAGTCCCTGGAGCGCAAGCGGCACGACCCCCACGGCGCTCATCACCGAAGTCCTACCTCCAACCCAATCCCACATCGGGAAACGCGTCAGCCAGCGGTTGGCGATTGCATACTTATCGAGCTCACTTCCCACGCCCGTCACCGCGATTGCGCGGGCCTCGAAAGGCACACCGGCCAGATCATACCGGCGCTTCGCCTCGAGCATGCCATTGCGAGTTTCCTTGGTGCCGCCTGATTTGGAGATCACCACAACCAAGGTGTGATTCAATCTGCCAGACAACGTGTCAAAAACACGGTCGATCCCATCCGGATCAGTATTGTCCAGAAAGTGCAGCCGAATCGGGTCGTGCACCGACCCAAGCGCATCGGCGATAAATTGCGGGCCCAAGGCGGATCCGCCGATTCCGACTACAAGCACGTCGGTAAAATCACCCGAGGCGTGAACCTGCGTGACAAATTTGAAAATGGAGTTGTTTGTCTCACGGATCTCACGAGAGAGTTCCGGAGTCGGAGCCAACTCCGGGCTTCGCAACCAATAGTGGCCAACCATACGGTGTTCGTCCGGATTTGCTTCAGCGCCCGCCTCCAGGGCGTCCATCGACTTAAATGCCCTGTCTGCCGCCGAGTCCATGCTCTTGATGTAGTCCTCGGAGAAGCCCATACGAGAGACATCCAGTGAAATTCCGAGGTCCAAATGCCGGAGGTAGTACTGCTGAAAGCGATTCCAAAGAGAGTTCATAGCAGCTCGATCGAAGCTGGGTATGCACAATGTGTCGAGTCGGGACATGAGAAACCACACTCCGAAAGCGTGCGCTAACGTCCGTCGGATAATGCAAAACCTCACTGGATAAAACTCCGGCCTTGATTCGCCAAGACCGGCCAGTCCAGTTTAGGCGTTCATGAAACACCTAGCTCCCCTCGTCCTACCCTTGGTTTTTTTAGTCGGAAGTTTGCAGCCTTCGCAGGCGCAAGCCCCCAAACCGCTCAAAATCCTGCTCATCACCGGCGGCTGCTGCCACGATTACGCGGCCCAGAAGGACATCCTCAAAGCAGGAATTGAAAAACGTCTGCATGCGACCGTTGATCAGGTGCATACCGACGACAAATCCACCAAGCCGCCACTGGGGATTTATGGCAACCCGGACTATGCAAAGGGCTACGACCTTGTGATCCACGATGAGTGCGCCGCCGCGATCAGCGACGAGACTGTGATTGAGGGTGTCCTAAGCCCGCACAAACATGGGATCCCAGGGGTGAACCTTCACTGCGCGATGCATTGCTATAGAATTGGCAATGCAAACGAGCCCGCAGTCGCCGGCACCCCCCACGGGTGGTGGTTTGAGTACCTTGGGTTGCAATCCAGCGGGCACGGTCCACAGCAACCGATCGAGATCACTCATCTGGACAAAGCAAATCCAATTTCGCAGGGCCAGCCGAACTGGACGACGGTGAACGAGGAGCTCTACAACAACATCCAGGTCTTTGATTCCGCCACTCCGATCGCCCGAGGCAAGCAATCCTACGTTGCCAAAGATGGTACACCAAAGGAGTCTGATTACGTTGTGGCCTGGACTAATCTCTACCAGAACAAAACACGCGTTTTCAGCACCACCATCGGCCACAACAACACGACCGTTCAGGACGACCGCTACCTTGATCTGGTAACTCAAGGGATCGTGTGGGCGACAAAAAGCCCAACTGAACAGAAAAAGGAAGCGACGAAAGCCGCCAAATAGCCTCCTTAAAGCTGCATTCAAAAGTGTGTGAGACAAGAGGCCCCGCAATGGGGCCTCTTTTTTTTCGGTGGTCGGCGGCAGACCTTCTCCTCAGCATTCAAAGGATGACCCCAGACACTCACATGCGCCCCTGGGCATCGCCGGTGATCATTGACGAATCAGATCAATGGCTGATCATCGACAAACCGGCGCTAATGGCGGCGCATCCAAGCAAGCCAACCGACCGCGCAACGCTCTGGCACCACCTATGCGACCTACTCGCATATGAGCGCATCAACGGCGGGCAAGTGTCGCTCATCAACCGGTTGGACCGCGAAACCAGCGGACTCACTCTTGTCGCCAAAACCCGCGCGTCAGCCCGGTCTCTGTGCCGCCAAATGGAGGCTCACCACATTCAGAAGTCATACCAGGCCCTGGTCCATGGATGGCCAGAGCTGACGGAATGGATCGTTGACGCGCCCATAGCGAGGAAGGGCGCCTACGAACCCTCTCCAATCTGGCTAAAGCAAACCATACACCCAGACGGCAGTTCGGCACAAACTCGCTTCGAACTGCTGCAGCGTTTCGAGTCCAAGGCGCATCCAAAGAAAAGGTTTTCGCTCATTGGTGCCATCCCAATCACAGGGCGCATGCACCAGATCCGGGTTCACCTCGCACACAGCGGACATCCAATCGTTGGTGACAAGATTTACGGCGAAGATGAACAGTGTTACCTGGAGTTCATCGAAACCGGATGGACACAATCCTTGGAAAACAGACTGCTGCTGCCTCGACACGCGCTACACGCAAACAGTCTGGCCCTCAGCGAGTCTGGGCTTCAGTGGAAAAGCCCGCTTGCTGACGATATCCGACGGTTCATCGTGCACAGTCTTATGAGTGCTGCCGAATGAACCGCGCCGCAGCCGTATGAAAGACGCTGCGTCGCCTGAACGCCTGCTATTCTCCCATGTTGAGCACCACATATTCGGTGCTCAGGTCCGTGGTGAACACGTTGTATTCCGCGGCACCCAAATGGAGGTTTACGGTGACCGTGAATTTTTCCGCCGCCACCACCTGCTTGAGCTTTTCAAATGGCGTGTTGCTTGCGAGCCCACCCTTCACGGCGATCAGCCCGTCGTAGAAAATATCCACCAACTCTTCCCTCATCTTCACACCGGAATAGCCGATCGCATCCATGATGCGCCCCCAGTTCGGATCGCCTCCGAACCATGCGCATTTCACGAGACACGATTTTGCAATCGCCTCGCTAGCACGGCGTGCATCGGAAAAACTGGCAGCACCGAGCACCTGAACCTCGACGAATTTAGTGACGCCTTCACCGTCATCCACAATCATCTTCGCGAGAGAAAGCGTCACGTGATCAAGCGCACGCTGGAACCTTTCAAACTCTTCCGTGCCCGAGCGAATCACAGCATTCGCGGCACGCCCATTGGCAAGCATCAACACCGTGTCATTCGTGCTCATATCGCCATCAACCGTGATCCGGTTGAACGAGTGTTCCACGGACAAAGACAACGCCTGCTGAAGCTCGGGCTTTTCAATCACCGCATCTGTGGTGATGAAGCAGAGCATCGTGGCCATGTTGGGGTCGATCATCCCTGCACCCTTTGCAACGCCACC
>JBILUQ010000226.1:0-6625 GCA_044370935.1 Chthoniobacteraceae bacterium | reverse complement strand
CGGCGGAATTTGGCGAAGCGTCCTTACTTGGAGAGCTGAAGGATACCAACGTCCTTCAGCTGGTCTGCCACGCGAATTTGACGTAAAACCGGGCTGAACTTTTGCACGGGCAGCGGTGCGCTTGGATTCATCCACACAGGGTATAGATCGCGCGCGCGCACGATCTGCCAGCCGGGCCCAACATCCTTTAGCAACACCAGCTTGAAGGTCCGACGGCCTTTGGGTTGGCCGGAGTTTGCCTCGACCTGGGCGGTTGCGACTTCAGGGCCTTTGTCGCGGACGTAAGTGCACACGGCCCGCGCTCCCTGGCCGCGGCCTGTCTCGCCCTCAACGCGGTGTATGATTTTCTTCGTGAAGAAGGGCTCCGATCTCTGGATCGATTCGTTGATTTTTTTGAGGTCCTCCGGCAGTAGGGAGCTGGCCTCCCGGTTCAAATGCAGGCCCTCATGGAACTCTGAATTGTATATCACTATCAGGTCGTATTTGCCGACCGGCAGGCCCGTAAATTGGAATTCGTTCCGTTGTGGTCCACGGATCTCGCCCTCGTACACCTGCTCCACATCGTCAGCGGACACAGCGAGGATTTCCTCGATGGGAAGCGAAGGTGAACCAATGCTTCCCTTGATTCCTCCGGTGTTGGCGGGATCAGATTTCTTGTAGAGCCGGATGCGCTCGGGCGCATTTTGTCCGAAAACGATCCCGCCGAGACAGCAAATCAGAAGAAGGATGAGGCGGAGTGTCATAAGCAGCTACTTCGGGGACGGACCAGCCGAGGCCAGAAACTTGTCGAGTTGCGCCGCGACAGGATGGAATTTCAATCGGTCCCTCACCTTCTCTACAATTTCACGAATGGCGGAGGGATCCGCCTTGGAAGATTGGACGCAAAGAATGAGCGTCGACACGGCTTCGGGAAGGTAACTGGACGCGTCGATTTCCCGGCAATAAGCCTCAAGCATGGGCCTCGCATGCTTCCAGTCCTTCATCTTCATATAGATACTCGCTTCGCGAAGAATGAAGTCTCCGCTGATTTTGCCGAGAGGAAATTCTGCTTCCCAAGCTTCGAGCGCGCGGAGCGCTTCCAATAAAAATCCACTCTCGGTGAGGGTGCGCACGTTTTCTGCGAGCGAGACCTCTTGCAAGGCGCCTCCTTTCAGCGAAGGCGGAGCGCCGGGGGCGGCGGCAGATGTGCTGGCGGAGCCGCCGGAAAGAAGCTGTTTGGTAACAAGCGCTCCGAAGGGAGGCGCGGAGGTGTTGCGTGCCGTCCGCGCGCGATTTTGAACATCCGCATAAAAACTTGTCGCCTTGTTCAGATCGCCGCCAAGCAACGCGATGTCACCGAGCCTGATTTTAGCCCGCTCGCCGATTTCTCCTCGGGTGGACGAAAGAGTGGTGAAGAGAATTTCAGCCCTTTTACGGTCATTGAGGTAGTACATGAACAGTTCGCCTTCACGGAAACGAAGGTCGTTCTGTCTCCCAATATCCGAGGTGCCGCTAAAAAATCTTTTGAGCCAATTGAGATTTTCCTCCGGATGCCCGCGCACGGTTGCATCCAGGAAGACATCCTCCAGAATGGTCATCTGCGCGGGTGCGAGACGTTTTTTAACAGAGTCGAATTGCGCGCCAAACAGGTGCCCGAGGAGTTTTTCGCCCTCGCCGCCTTCGACGGTTCGAAAGATGTTGTTCCACCAAGCGTCGCTCCACGCTGCGACTGTTTCCGAGCCTTTTGGAAAAACAGAGAGCATGTCACCAAGCGTTTCGCGAAACGCTTCGCGATGGTCCGCCCGCTCCAAGCTCGCTCTTTCTGTACTGAATCCAAAGTAGGGAACGATTGCCGAAGAAACCGACTTTCCGGATTTGACTGTCATCTTCACGCGGCCCTCACGGAAACCGGGTACGAGCCACCTCACGCGCTCGCCCTCGATGGTCGCCCCCTCGGGGAAGGTCCAGCTCACCTTGGTGTCCGGCGACTGTCCGGCGCCGAGAGCTTTGAAATCCATCAGGACCAAGGGCTCCTCGTCTCCAAACCAGTAAGGGAGTCCCGGGGTGATTCGCGCGGCCGCCTGTGGGGCCCCGTCGCGGGATTCCAACGCCGCAAGTTTGCAAGAACCGGAGCGGGCGATCTCCGAAGCTTTGAAGATGCGCGCTTCATCGTTTTTCTCGTTCTTGAGCTGCTCGTTCGGCGTACGCCACGTCAGGTACATCATGGCGCTCGAATACGGGCCGGTGCCCGGGGCAGTTTGCAGCACTTCAACCCTGTGCAGGCCCTTGGCAAGCTTTAAGGCAGCGCCGGAACCCGCCCACTTTTTACTTTTCTCCTTCATCTCAACTTTGACTCCATCCACACGGAGCTCTCCCTGCCCGGTATGGAAGAGCGGAGCCATCCAGTACTCGCCTGCAACGGGAGCATCCACGTGCGAGAGTTGATAAAATGCGGCGGGCTTGGGGCGACCGGTGAGATCTCCGCTGATGCTAAAAGGCGAAAACGGATGGCCGGGGTTTTCAAACCAATGCACGTTCCCTTCAACACGTCCCAGTCCCGCCATCGCCTGCGCGGCAACAAGAGTGTCGCGGCCCGGAGACACGCACAAAATCGGTCCCGGCGTCAGGCCCGTGCGGGGATTCCACACCCGCGCCGCCGCGCCTGTGTGGATATAAACAGAAACGGACTTTGCATCGCCCTCGGGAGCTGCAAACACCAGAGCGAATCCGTTCTCGGTATTTTGCCACAACACATAACTTGCCAGAACCTTTCCGTCCTCGGTGACCACGGTTGTCGCGGGCTTGTTGCCGCGCAAGACTCCGCCGTCGGGCAAAAACGCCAAGTAGCCCGCGCTGGCGTGGGAGGGCTTTTGAAGGAGATCCAGCCTGTAGCGCAACAGCGACTCGGCAACCTGCCATTCGCCGGCGGCTCGAACCTTTGAAGCCACCAGCAAGAACGCTACTCCAGCGAGAAGTAGAAACGGGACGGCGGCAATTCTTCGCAATTTGAGAGTGAGCCAACGTAGGGCTCTTTAATTTTTCCCAGTCCCAGGATTGTCCTCGCGAATCTTGACCAACAGCACGGGAGGTTGAGGCGGCTTCTTAGCTTCGGTGCGTGACATTGGAGCGACTGGGCAACAGCAGCAACCTGTCGTCTCGGCCGAAGACGCCACGCGCGGCGGGGCCGGGGGCTTTTTCTGTATCAGCTCACGCGGCGGCGCCACAAACCCCGGTTCACCTGTCCCGTCACCAGAAATCAAAGTGCCGGTGCACAGCGTTGTCGCCAGCGCCGCAGTCATCACTTTTTTTGGGGTGTTAGATTTCATTTTCCTTGAGCAAACGAACCTTAGTTAGTCGGCTGGGGCAACTCGCGGAGCTAAAGGCTAAAGACTTGCTATAACCCAGCTTGAGGTCAATTCTTTTAGCGCACGCATTTGCTAGCCAATCTTTCAGTGCAAACGAGTTCACATGCTAACTAATTACCCGGAGTCCGCCCTTTTTTACGGTCCCCGTGGAAAACCGTGGCGCTCCGTCATGCTGCCGCCCGCTGTCTTGGTTGGTTTGCTCGCGGCTTTCCTTCTTCTTTTCACCGCACGCGGCTTGGCGCAGACCGGCAAAGAACTCTACGGGGCGGACGTCTACTGGAACGCGACTCCGAGCGATGTAAACAACCTGCTTAAAAAAATGAAGTCGCAGACGGATGCGAACTTCCAGATGGAAATCCGCACATTGGGTCAGATCAGTGAAAATCCGGAGCAAAACCCCGTCCTGTTCCGCTCCGGGCACTATCACTTTTCCTACACTCCGCAGGAGCGGGAGAAGGTCCGCAAATATTTGCTGAACGGGGGCATGATCATTTTCAACACGGGACTCGGCTCAAAGCCCTTCTACGACTCAGTGGTGGAGGAACTCAAAAAAATATTCCCGGAGCAACCGCTTCAGAAGCTCGCGCCGGATCACCCCATTTTCCATTCCCACTACGATCTGGACCGCGTCGAATACACCAAAGCGGTTGGCGCTTCCGGTTTTCGTGGAAACGAACCTTGGTTTGACGGCATCGAAGTGAACTGCCGGGTGGTCGCTCTTGTGTCGCGCTGGTGCCTGGCGGCAGGCTGGCAGGGCGACGTGCAAGACGACTGGCAGGCGTACAAGCCTGACTCCGCCTTCAAACTCGGGGTGAACATTCTTTCCTACGCGTCGGCAATGCGGGCTTGGGCGAAGAACGCCGCACAGTCGATGCGTTTTGTGGACAAGCTCAAGTCGTATTCTGACTCGGTGTCGGTGGCTCAGGTTGTCTACGACGGCATTTGGAAAACGCGGCATGCCGGGCTTGCCGTGATGCTGCAGACTTTTAACGCGCGCACGGGTATCCCAGTGAAGTTTCATCTGAAAGAATTGCGGTTAAGCGACCCCGCGATTTTCAACTCTCCGGTCATCTACATGACAGGCCACGAGTCCTTCGAATTAAAGCAGGAAGAAAAAGCAGCGCTGAAACGTTTTCTGGAAAACGGCGGCTTCCTGTTCGCGGAGACGTGCTGCGGCCGCAAGGGCTTTGACAAATCCTTTCGCGACATGCTCCGTTCCATGCTTCCAAACCAGCAATTGGAGCGCATTCCCTTAACCGCGCAGCTTTTCAAGGAACCCAACAAGATTACGGCGGTCGGCGTAACACCCGGCCTGATGCAGGAAAGCGGCCAGGCGCGCGCCGAACCCACGCTGTTTGGAATGCAGTTCAACGGGAACCTCGGCTTGATATACAGCCCGTTTGGACTCTCGGGCGGATGGGAAATGAGTCAGTCACCCTACGCGCGCGGCATCAACGATGTAAGCGCCACGCAGATCGGGCAAAACATCATGTTGTATTCCATCACTCACTGATTTTGCCGGCATCTCGCTCTATGAAACACAACTGGTGCCTCGTCTGCCTTCTGTGGCTTGCGCTGTGCGGCGCTGCGAAAGCGGCGACCTCGAACGGAAACGAATTCGCGCTGGCGCTCTCCGAGGCTAAATCACCCAAAGCCCGTGCAAGCGTCTTCGAGAACGCGAAGGGGCGACCACACTTCTTCCGGTACCTTCAGGTGATGGAAATGCGAGCAACATCCGAAAACGGGCGTGAATCTCTGCTGATCACAGCGTTTGAGCCCTCTTCTTACATGGACGTTGTTTTTGCAGTTTCAATGCCGGTTTCGCTCTCGATTCTCAAAGCGGATCCAGTTTCGAAAATCGGCGATGCCATTGCGGTAACAGGAAAAGTGATCGGCGTTGACTCGGGCAAAAACGCAATTCAGCTCGCTGAACCAATCGTGCGGCACAAGGACCGTCTCAGCCCGAAAATCGGCAAAGAGTTGCTCAATGAAGTTGATCCCGGGGCGACCTTTTACAGCTACACCGAGGGGCCGAGGCCCGTGAATCTGGAGGCGCGCGATCGTGACTTGCTGCAGCACCGCGACCGCATTCTTGGAACGGCCGGCCCCAAGGGATGGATGGAATTTTTGGAAGCTGAAATTGCCAAACGCAAGCAGCAGCGTGCTTCCCCAACGAAGGAGGGTGGCAAACCTTGAAGCAACGGGGGCTCTCAAAAACAATCGCATTGCTGGAATCCATGTTTCGCGGCGCAGTGCTGCTCGTTTTTGTCAGCGTCAACACCGCGCGGGCAGCTGATGAAGAAGGCCTCATCAGCGTGTGGCGACAACATCTGATAGCTCCTGATGACCACGCGGTGGCGATTAAAGCCTGCGAGGCATTTGTCGCGGCGCACCCAGCCGACCCTTTGGTCCCCGTTGCGCGTGGAATCGAGGCGTGGCACAAGCTTCGCGATGGCAGACGGTCGGAGGCATCCGCGATATGGGAAGCTGATCTGTCTCTGCCCTCTTCTGCGCTCAATGACTGTGCACGTCGCCTCGCCTTTGGATGGATGTCCCGGTTCGACAGAGAAAAAGTAGTGGAGGCCCTGCAGGCGTATTACAAAAAGGAGGTCGCCTACCCAAAGGAGCTATCCCAGATCTCAATCCATCCCGGACTCAAAAACGGACCGAAGCCTCCCGAGACTGACCGATTTGGAAAACCATGGAGCTACACGCTCACGGGGTTTGAAAAAACAAAAGGGTTCAAAGACCAGAAATACTCGCTGCGCAGCGCCGTGCTTGGGGATCTTTCAGAATTAAATGCAGCAGAAAAGCTCGCTTACGGATCAAAGATCATCGCCGTGCCTCAGCGTGTCGTTACGCTGCCAAACAACACGCTGGGCATTAGTTTTAATGTGGGATCGGGCGTTTTGCTCAGCATGGTCGGGCCCGGGGCCGGCGACCTGCATCTCGCATTTGTTGGCAACAAATTCATCGTCGTGTGCGACCACACGCATTGGAAAATCTTACCACGCCCCTGATGGCCGCGAGTCCCAATTCAAAACCAGCTTCGAGCGCAGGAGACCCGGAAAAAGAGGGTATCGCGGCATTTTTGAATCCTTCGGAAATGCACAAACTTGGTCGCCTCTTGCTGCTGTCACGCAACAAGGTTGAGGGAAACCTTGCGGGCGCGCACCGCAGTCCATTGCGCGGTCCCAGCTCGGAATTTGCCGACCACAAAAGTTACGGGATAGGCGATGATACCAAACACATCGACTGGCGGGTATTCGCACGCACGGACC
>JBILUQ010000028.1:0-23352 GCA_044370935.1 Chthoniobacteraceae bacterium | reverse complement strand
AATGGCCGTGAGCCCGATTTGCTTGGCGGCCGCGCAAAAATCTTCGAGGGCGATTTTTGGGTAACACCATTTGCAGGCGGAATGTTGAATGCGGCCTTTCAGTCCCGACGCGTTGTCTGCAGCGCTTAAACGGGTTTGCAGTGAGGAAGCGATTAGTGCTACCGCGCTTGCTGTTGAATTCTTGAGCAGTGAGCGGCGTGAAATCTGGGGAAGTTTCATGCTTCAGTTTAGCCTCGTGCTTTTGGCAAAAGCACGTCCTATTGATCGCTGGAATGGACTGCTCCCGGCGGATCCAGCGCAGCGTACTCGTCGGGCTGCTTTGGTAAGTGGAATGTCTCTTCCAATCTGTGAGAGGAGAGGTTACCGTCATCAACTTTTTCGATGTCAAACTCAACGGATAGGGATGAATTTGAGCGGGGTCAGCGGCTTGTGAGCGATAGTGAGCCTGCATTGGGGCTCGGAATTGTGCTGAAGAAAGAGTTTGGACGGGTGGAGGTTTTTTTCCCAGCTGCTAACGAGCACCGGCAGTATGCACTACGTTCGGCGCCGTTGAGGCGTGTTCGCTTCAAGGAGGGTGACCTTATTACCCTTCACACTGGCGAGAAACGCCTTGTGGTTTCCGTGGCGGAGATACAGGGGCTGTTGGTTTACTACACAGCAGAGGGTGAGGTTCAGGAGGCGCAGCTTGCTGACTCGATCAGCTTCAGCACACCCGAAGCCCGGTTGCTCGCGGGGCAGACCGACGAAAGTCACCTATTCGAGTTGAGACATGAGACGCTGAGGCAGCGTGCGAAAATTCTAGGTTCGCCCGTGCGCGGTTTTGTTGGAGGGCGAGTCGACCTCATTCCCCATCAGATGTATATCGCGAAGCAGGTTGTGTCGGGGTGGTCGCCGCGAGCTTTGCTTGCGGACGAGGTGGGGCTTGGGAAGACGATCGAGGCGGGTCTGATTCTCCATCGACTGCATTTGGCGGGGAGGGCGCAGAGGATTTTAGTGCTGGTGCCGGACCCCCTTGTCAATCAGTGGTTTGTTGAGCTTTGGAGGCGGTTCAACCTTCTCTTTAGTGTTTTTGATGCGGAGCGATGCGAATCGATTGAGGCCAACAATCCAGACGCGAATCCGTTTCTAGATAGCCAGCTCGTGATCACGAGCGTTTCCTTTGTGTGCGCAGATCCGGTTCGCTCAGGGCAATTGATTGCGGCCGGCTGGGATCTCTTAATCGTGGATGAAGCTCATCATCTGAGATGGACCCCGAAGGAGGCGAGCGCTGAGTATTTGTTGGTGGAGTCGCTTGCTCGTGTGATTCCCGGCGTCCTGTTGTTGACGGCAACGCCGCAGCAGCTCGGTCCTGAGGGGCATTTTGCAAGATTGCGTCTTTTGGATCCGGAGAAGTACGCAGACCTTGAGTCCTTCAACGCCTCCGCCGCGCGATATCAGGCGGTGGCGCATTTCATTGATTCTGTTTTGAACTCAGATGCGCTGGATGCCGCCCGTGTTAAGGAGTTTTCGGGGAGATCAAAGCGGGTCGCAGCGCATCTTAGTGGGATAAAGGAAGGTAATGAGCAGGCGCGTGGCTTGCTGGTTTCGGAATTGTTGGATGCGTTTGGAATTGGTCGAGCGATGTACAGGAACACGCGTGCCGCGCTGAAGGGGTTTCCCCAAAGGATTGCTGTTCTCAAAGAGTTCAGCGGTGGCGACGATCAAAATGAAATCGCCTTAAAACTGCGTTGGTTGGTTGAGCTGCTCCATTCGCTTGGCGATGCCAAGGTGTTGTTGATCTGCGCGAGCCGAGCGCTCGCAGAGCAATTAGTCGAAAAACTCCTGCAGCTTGTGCAGATTAAAGTCGCACTCTTTCATGAAGGATTGACTTTGCTGCAGCGCGATCGGAATGCGGCGTATTTTTCTGAGGGGGACGGGGCGCGTTTGCTGGTGTGTTCGGAGATAGGCAGTGAGGGGCGGAATTTTCAGTTTGCGCATCATCTGGTGCTGTTTGATTTGCCAGGCGACCCTGAGTTGCTTGAACAGCGCATTGGTAGGTTGGATCGGATAGGGCAGTCGGAGGCTGTCAGGATTTACGTGCCTTATTTCAAGGGAACGATGGGTGAGGTTTTGGCGCGTTGGTACCACGAGGGGCTGAATGCTTTTGAGAGCAGCGTGCACGGGGGCGGGGAGATATTGGTTTCGCAACACAAGGATTTGGATAAGCTTGAGAAGAAGTTCAGCGCCGCTGGATTGCGTAAATTGCTGGCCGCTGCCGGGGAGCTCAGGGAGAAAGTTGGGAAGCGCTTGGAGGAGGGCAACGACCGTTTGCTGGAACTGGCCTCATGCCGTGCCGATCTGGCCGAAGCAATTCTGGCTCAGGTGCGTGAATGTGACGAGGATCGCGAGTTTGAGGAGTTCGCTCTTCGGCTGTTGGATTGCTGTGGCGTTGCAATCGAGAACCTGGAGAAGGCTGGTCGCGGTTATTTGTTCTCTCCCGGGCCGATGATGCGTGAGGCGTTGGGATCGCTGGCTCCGGAGGGCTTTTCCGCGACTTTCAGCCGTAAGCGGGCGATGCAGCGTGAGGACGTGAGGTTTGTCACGATGGATCATCCCATCATTGGCGAGGCGATGGACTCTCTGCTTGGCGGCGAAAAGGGCAACGTGAGTTTCGTGATTTGGCCCGAAAGCGGTGCTGAATCAATTCTCTTGGAGGTTGTCGTCGTGGTCGAATGTGTGGCGGACGGTGTGTTGCACATGGACAGGTTCATGCCTCCGACTCCGGTTCGCGTTTTAGTCGATCCGACATGTGAAGAGGTGAGCGCAACCGTCTCGTTTGAGCACGCTGTGTTTCAGGAGGGCGATGTGTTCCGCTTGCTCGACAGGGGTGCGGTTAAAAAGAAACTTCTGCCTGCGATGATCGAGAAGGCAAAGGCGATCGCCGGAGAAAAAATGGGCCTTTTGGTGTCAGAAGCTCAGACGCGAATGGATGAGCAACTTCGGGCAGAGATTTTGCGCTCCGAGGAACTAACCGAGCTTCATCCAGAGGGCCGCGCGGCCGAGGTGGAGCGGTTGAAGCAGCGCGCCCAAAAGATGCGCGATGCGCTTGCCAGTGCTCGGTTCCGGGTGGATGCGATGCGGTTGATTTGGCGGATGGCCTAGCGGTTGAACAGATGCTTCCGCAGGATTCGGGGTGGACTGTGGAATGCGCGGGTGAGCTTCTCCCCCCAGGGTTGCCTATTTGCTTTTATTTAAAATCTCTTTCACTTCCTCGATGGAGAGGATGCGGCCAACGCTGACGCCCCCGGCCGGACCGTTTCCGGGGGTGTAGGGGATTTTCTTTTTCTGCGCCTCCGGCCCCTCGTAAGTTTCGGTCAGGGATGCTGGAGTTTTGGGAAGCGGCGCAGCTGGCGTTTGGGGCGAGCGAGATTGATCGGTTTTGGAGAGGAATGGGGAGGAGTCCGCTTCCTTTGCTTTTTCGAGCGAAACGGATTTATCGGAGAGGAATGGCTTGGAGCTGGCAGTGGCCGGGCCGGTTATGAATTCCGAAGAGGAGAAAGTTTTGGCGTCGAAGGATCGCGCGAAGGGGGTGTTGGATTTTGCTTCGAATTTGGGTGTCAGGAAGCTCGGGGCGGCCGAGGTGGAGAATGATTTTGTCGCGTTTGGCGGTGTCCCGGACCTCAAAAGCGAAAGGTTGAATGTCTTGTGCGGGTTGAGCTGGGTGGAGGGCGTCGCGCCCTGGTAGGATTGCGCGTCTTTTGCCGAGCCAGCGTGGGTGGCGGCGGAGGATAGCAGTAGCAGAGCTGTTCCAAGGATCAGCGCCGCAGCGGAGGGCGGCCTCGGAGTGCGTCTCGGCTGTGGGCTACGATTTTGAGGGTGCAGACTTGCAGCCATCCTCGGATTTTGGCAGGGAGGCGTGCTTGCCGCAAGAAGCGTTTCGGGGGAGAGATTTCGGATATCCCTCAGGCAGAGGGGGTATTTTTGGAAAAATACTTGGAGGAACGGGCGGATTCGGTTTGCCAAGTGAAAAATTAGGGGGCAGAGTGCACTGGTATTAGTTGAGCAGAGCCTCGGCAACGGGGAGCTCTCAGAGAGCGAATAGCTTCTTTGGTTGCTTGAGATCCGATGACCGGAAACCTTACCGAATTCTTTGCTTGGCAGTTAATTGAGAAAACGGAATGGGTACCAAATTGTATGTCGGAAATCTTGCATTCACTATGACTGAGGGCGAACTGGAGGACTTGTTCCGCCAGGTCGGTGATGTCTCTGAGGTGCAGATCATTTTCGATAAGTTCACGAACAAATCTCGCGGTTTCGCATTCGTGACGATGGCGACAGACGCCGCAGCAGCAGAAGCAGTAAATCGGTTCCATGGCCAAGCCGTGGAGGGCCGTCCTCTCACAGTCAATGAAGCACGTCCACGTGAAGCTCGCGGCCCAGGCGGCGGCGGTGGTGGTGGCGGCGGGTTCGAGCGTCGCGGTGGCGGCGGTGGCGGCGGAGGACCTCGTGGATTCGACCGTGGCGGTGGCCGCGGGGATCGCGGTGATCGAGGCGACCGTGGCGGCCGCGGAGATCGCGGTGGCCGCTTCTAGTTTACCTCTGTTTTACAGAGTGCGGATTCCAAATTTTTATGAGGAGTCAGCCTAGATAGCTCCTTAAGCAGCTTGAAAGTACGGCGGGATCTTCCGAAAGGGGGATCCCGCTTTTTTTTTGCTCCGGGTGGCCCTCGCTGCGCGGCGTTTTGATAAATAGGACACAATTGTGATTTGGCCTTAGTCAGCTTTCCAATTAGATAAGTGCTGTTACATTTAAGCCTGTTTATGTCGCAAAGTATTATTGACCCGAGCCGCCTCGAAAAAATCGAGTTTTCTAACGATGAAATCGCCCGCTATTCGCGGCACCTCATCATGCCCGAGGTCACCATGGAAGGGCAGAAGCGGCTGAAGGCCGCCAGCGTATTGTGCATCGGCACTGGTGGCTTGGGGTCGCCCATCGCCCTCTACCTCGCGGCCGCCGGGGTCGGGCGTCTCGGATTGGTGGATGGAGACACGGTTGATTTCTCCAACCTCCAACGCCAGATCCTCCACGGCACGAAGGACGTGGGGCGCAAAAAGCTCAACTCTGCAAGAGATCGGATTCGCGAGGTAAACCCGAATGTGCAGGTGGATTTGTATGACGCTTTTTTCACCGCCGCCAACGCCCGCCAGATAGCGGAGCCTTACGATGTGATCATCGATGGAACCGACAATTTTCCGACACGGTATTGTTCGAATGACATTTCCGTGTTTTTGAAGAAGCCCAATGTCTACGGTTCAATTTTCCGTTTTGACGGCCAGTGCACCGTGTTTGCGCCGCACCTGGGCGGGCCGTGTTATCGTTGCATGTTCCCAGAGCCGCCACCGCCGGGGATGGTCCCGAGTTGTGCCGAGGGTGGCGTTCTCGGTGTGTTGCCGGGTGTGATCGGGGTGCTTCAGGCTATTGAAGCGATCAAGCTCATCATGGGTATCGGTGAGTCGCTAATGGGGCGTCTCGTGCATTTCGACGCATTGAAGTTGAAGTTCCGCGAGTTCAAATTGCGGCGCGATCCAAAGTGCCCGGTGTGCGGGGATCATCCGACTATTACGGACTTGGTGGATTACGAGCAGTTCTGCGGAATCCCGCAGGCGCATGCGGCCGAGAGGGAGGAGGCGCTGGTGCCGACCCTTGGCGCGCTTGAGTTGAAGGCGAAGTTCGAGCGCGGCGACAAGTTCGTGCTGCTGGACGTGCGCGAGGATTTTGAACGAGACATCTGCCGTATTGAGGGTTCGCGCTTCATACCGCTTGGGCAGCTGCCTTCCCGGATGAGCGAGTTGGATAGCGCGGATGAAATCGTGCTGCAGTGCAAGTCGGGAGTCCGGTCTGCGAGGGCGCTGAAGCTTTTGAACGAGGCCGGGTTTGGCAAGCTGCTAAACCTCGAGGGTGGAATTCTCGCATGGGCCGAGCAGGTTGATCCCACGGTTCCAAAGTACTAGCTGTTTATGGAGAGTCTGGCTCCGGAGTTTGTCGGCGTGCTGCGCTGTCCCGTTACGGGTCAGCGTTTGTCCGTGGCTCCGGATTCGGTTCTCCAGCGATCTCATGCTGCTGAATCGCTCTTGCGATCAGCTCAGTGCTGGTTGTTGCGGGCCGACGGGCGTATGGCATATCCGGTTCGAAATGGATTGCCCGTCTTGTTGAAGGAAGAAGGAGTCGCATTGAGCGGGGCTGCCGAAAGCATCGACGGCGTTGACTCAGCGGACGCGGGTCAGAAAAAACATTAATTTGAAAAACCTTTAAGAGCAGATGGGCAAAGACGACGGAATTTTTGAATGGAAAAAGGGGCTGCGTTTGGACGCGATGAACCATCCCTCGATCGATGAGGATGATTACAAGAAGTCACTCAAAAACGCGCAGTTGAAGTTGTTGAACTACCAACGCAGTCTCGCGGAATCGAACCGCAATTTGATCGTCTTGTTTGAAGGTCCCGACGCTGCGGGCAAGGGCGGCGCGATCAAGCGACTGGTGGAGCGCTTGGATCCTCGAATGCTGCGCGTGCATTCCGTCGTGAAGCCCACGCAGGAGGAGTACGCGCATCACTACATGTGGCGCTTTTGGAAAAACCTTCCGCAGTACGGGCAGATCGCGGTGTTTGACCGTTCCTGGTACGGGCGGGTTCTGGTGGAGCGCGTGGAGGGGTTTGCCTCGGATCGTGAATGGAAGCGGGCGTACCAGGAGATCACCGAGTTCGAACGCATGCTCGTCGATGACGGCACGGTGTTCGTGAAGATCTACATGCACATTTCCAAGGATGAGCAGTTGCTGCGTTTCAAGCGGCGCGAGAGTGATCCCTATAAGCATTGGAAAATCACCGATGAAGACTGGCGCAACCGCCGGAAGTGGGATGAACACAACGAGGCTGCGGAGGGTATGTTTGAAAAAACCTCAACTGACTTTGCGCAGTGGCGGATCTTGCCGTCGAATTACAAGTGGCATGCTCGCGTGGAGGTGATCAGGACGGTGAACAGTGCGCTGGAGAATGCTGGGATCAAGAAGCTGAGCTGAAGAACCGCTGATGAATCACTTCTCCAAATCGTTGGGATTTCTCGCGGTGGGGCTCGCATTGACGGCTTGTGACAAGTTTACTGACGCCCGCTATCACAACGGTCTTGTGGAGGCGGACAAACGTGTGCACTCGATGGATTACGAGGGGGCTTTGCGGGTGTATGAGTCTTTGATCGACGGCTCACCGAAGACCGCGGAGGCGTATTACCGGCTCGGGCATATTTATGCGGATCACTTGAAGGATCCGCTTGGGGCGCTTTATCATTTTACGCGTTATCTTGCGGTCGCACCGGAGGGGCAGTTTGCAAAGGAGGCGCGTTCGTACGAGCAGGAGGGGCAGATTCGGTTGATGAACCATCTCAGCAAGGGGGCTCCTTTGACCCAGGAGGAGGCGGCTCGGATTAAAAACGAGAATCTCGCGCTCAAGAAAACGTTGGCGGAATTGCGCGCAGTTAAAACGCCGCCGGCGGGTGCGCCGGTCCCGGGGAAGCCGGGTGATTTGACGCAGAAACCGATTCCCCCCGGCGCCCGCACTCATGTGGTTGCGAAGGGCGACACGCTCGCCTCGATCGCAACGAAGTACTACAAAAACAAGGCCCGCGCGAAGGATATCCTGGACGCGAATTTTTACTCAGCGGACGCTGCGACCAAATTGAAGATCGGCCAAACGCTGACGATTCCGTGAGCCGAAAGGAAGCGCGGGCGGGCTTCGATTACAGTCGCTAGGGAACGATGGGAAGGATTTCGATGCTTTTGCTCGAATTCGAATCAAGGTAGTGGCCAAATCCTCCGCGGGCATTGTTGGAATTTAGCAGCACGCCTGAGAAGGCTCGTCGTCTGGCAGGCGATGTGGAAGTGTCGTTGAATATGCCCGAAAACGCTCCTGTGGTAGGGTCAAAAGATAGGAATGGTTTGGCTAGACTGGCGTTTTGATCAAACACAGCGGTCGTGTTTCTCACGAGGCTGAAGTCGAAGGGAGTTCCGTTGACTCTGAGCTGTCCTCGAGGGGAATTGGAGGAGAAAGGTTTCATTACCGTGTTCCTCGTTGTGGGAGTCCAGGGGGCGGTAGCGGTCACGGCATTTACGATCGACCTGTTTTTCAAGGGGGCAGTAGTGGAGGTTGTCTCCGGGTGAATCCAAAGCAAATTGCTGAGCGCTGCGGTGGTGCTGTTTTTGTCAGAGAGTTCGACCGCGCCGGATGTGAAAGCAGCGGTCAAACTTTGCATGTAATTCGGCCAGAGCGAGAGATCAATATTCGGGAAGACAGTGCGTTGCGCCTCTATGTCTCCAGGAAGAGTATATGAGAAAAGTGGAAAAATATTTGCTCCGTGCTCCGAACTGATCATTCGGCTTGTTGTGTAGGGAGTGCCATCAGCCATCCTCCCGGAAACATACGAGAGCCCCAAACTTGGGTTTACGCGGATCAAGAAACTGCTGTAGCCGGCCATTGAGTTAGTGTCATTTTGCCAGCCGTTCGCAGGGAGGTATGAAACTACTCGCGAGGGTTGCGCGAGCATTGTGTATTGCGTTGCGAGTGCAGCCTTGCTGGATTTTGCGGGTGATTCTGAAAACCCGTAAGCTAAGGGAACTCTGGTCTTAGTGGATAGTTCGATGCTGATGGCGTTTTCATTGCTGTCCGCCGAATACGCTCTCTGTAGCACGATATCCATCAGTAATGGAGAAGCGGATGATGCATCGATGCTTCCCGTCAGCACCGCCATTCTAACGTCATTGGAGCGCATCAACGAACCACTTACGACCGGCAAGGAGCCCGAGACCGCGAAGGATGCCCTCCTTGCAAAGTATTCGATTACTCCGGAAATTGCGCCAGTGCTTAGAACGGAAACCTGGTACCTCCCATTGATGGAAGAGCGGTCTGCAGGCCGTAGCAGTCCGCTGTGGGTGGTCGCCTTAAATTGGAACGGGCCGGAAGCGTCATCCAATCCAAAGACCCGTACGGATTGGATTGAGATGCGTTCCGTGGGTTGGTTGTTTTCGGAGGTCGGTTCTATTTCGATTTTTTCTAAAAATTCAGAACCGGATGTGAGCGTTCCAAATGAGGCGTGTACTCCGTCGAGATGACTGGCGTTTTCAAGCATCACAAAAAACTGGCTCCCGCCTGTATTGCTCCTTTCCGAAGTGTTCGAGTGCGCCATGGATAAAATGCCCCGAACATGTTTGCGCTTCTCCCAGCTTGCATCGGACTGTTTAGCAAGTTCATCCGGAATCGTGTGCCCGGGTCCGCCCCGACCGAAAAACTCCACATTAGCATCGCTCCTCGTATACGGGTCCCCAGCTTGAATCATGAAGCCCGGGATCAGCCTATGAGAGGCGGTTGCATCGTAAAACCTCGTGTTCGCCAGATGCTTGAAATTTTGAACCGTCTTCGGCGCGAGATCCGGCCACAGTTCAAAGACTAAAGTTCCAGTGTTGATACTCGTGCTATCACCTGTGCCTATTTTGATCGAGATGACGGCATATTCGCGCACCGCTGCACCGCACCTTGATTCGAAGCCGAGGAGCATTATCAGCCCGAGCACTAGTGCGCAGCGCTGCCAGATGGTTCGTCGATGGGGCATGATGCGGGGAAGGGGGTGGAAACGAGGGATTCACAGCCTGAGCGTGCCGCGAGTCACCGCGCGGTTATAGCATCCAAAACCTTGAATGGGTGACTAATTTTTGGACCGGTCGAGGTTTGAGGCGAATTCAGGTTCTGGGTTGCGATTCCATTGTTGGGGTTTATGGCGGGTTTTTCTGAACTGGAGGTGCAGGCGCGCTGGTTTGCGGGTGAATTCGGGCGTGTCTTTGACAGCGTTGATGGAGAGGCTATAGAGGTCGTTCAGTTCGGCGTGTGGAACCAGTCGGCCGGACCGGATTTTACAGAGGCGGTGGTCCAAGTTGGGAACCGTAGTCCGGCAAAGGGGGCCATTGAAATCGACATGGATGCCCGCGACTGGGAGCGCCACGGTCACGGCTGCAACCCGAATTACGAGCAGGTGGTGCTGCACGTTTTCCTCAACCAAGGAAGAGACCGTTTTTTCACACGCTCGCTCCTGCACCGACAAATCCCGCAGCTCCACTTGGATTGTACGGCACGCGCAGCGTTTTTCGGGCAGGCTGGGTTTGCCGGTCCGGTCCCCGCCCTGCCCGGACGCTGCTCGCACTTAATCCGCGAACTCCCCCTAGACCAAGTTTCCTTGATACTGCACACTGCGGCCCGTCAGCGCTTCAACCGCAAAGCCGCCATCCTTTCGCGTACCCGTGAGGTGCACGGGGAAGGCGAGGCCCTCTTTCAGGCGGTTGCGGCGGGGCTGGGGTATGCTGGCAACGAACTGCCCTTCCGCCTGCTGTCTCAGCGCTTACCCGCGCGGAGGCTGGTGGCCGATGCAAATTCCCGCGAGGCGCTTTTGTTCGGCGTGGCGGGATTCATCCCCGGCACCGACCTGCAGCAGCTCGGGATCGAGGCGCGCGCATTTGTGCGCCGGCTGTGGCGGCAGTGGTGGATGCACCGGTCCGCTGAGGACGGTCTGCAAATTCCCCGTCACGCTTGGCGTCTGAGTGGACAGCGTCCGCTCAACCACCCCCAGCGCCGGTTGGGCGCGCTGGGGGCGATTCTCGGTCACTGGCGTGCCATCCGCCGCATGGCAGCCGCGAGGGAGTGGCGCTCGCTGAGGCGAATGCTGCTGGGGTTGAGCGACCCGTTCTGGGACTGGCATTACACTTTTGCCTCGAGAGTTTCCAAGCGGCGCATGGCACTGCTGGGGCATGAGCGCGTTCAGGATTTGCTCGTGAACGTTTTCCTGCCCGCGTTCGGGGACTGGCTGCCGGTCGAAACGATGATGACCGCCGAGCGCAGCCGGCGCGTCCGTGTGGCTGCCACCCGTCTTCTTGCGGGCCGCCGCGATGTGTCCGATCTTCTTCGGGGCATGGCGGGGCAGCAGGGGCTCTTGGAGTTTTACGAGGGGTTCTGTCGGTGCGACGCCTCGGACTGCCAAAACTGCTCGATGCCCGAGCAAATCAGTCGCTGGGAGGGCGTTTTTTCTGCAAAAACACCCCGCGATTCCGCAGTGTTTTAACGCGGCGGATGAAAATAGGCTTTTTTTTGGGCGTCGCCTCCGTTGGATTGATGCATGAGCTCAGAGCGCCATGCCACCCTTCGCCAGATTGTCCACGAGGTCGTCGAACACACACCGGTTTTTGATATCCACACCCACTTGTTCGATCCCGCGTTTGGAGCCTTGGTTTCCTGGGGGATCGACGATCTTCTGACCTATCATTACCTCATCGCCGAATCGCTTCGCTGGACACGGGGCTCCAACGACTTTTTCTGGGCTCTCAGCAAAACCCAACAGGCGGATTGGATTTGGAAACAGCTCTTCATTGAGCGCTCGCCTGTTTCGGAGGCGTGCAGGGGCGTTGTGACCACGCTCCGGCTTTTGGGAATCGACCCCAAGGAGCGTGACTTGGCAGCTCTGCGCAAGCATTTCGCGAGCTGGAGCGCGGAAACCTATACCGATCACATCCTCAAGATCGCGGGAGTGCGCAAGGTGTGCATGACCAATTTGCCTTTCGATGATTCTGAGCGGGTGGTGTGGGAGCGCGGACTGAAGCGGCATCCGGCTTTTGTCGCGGCGCTCCGGTTGGATCCTCTGCTCTTGGAGTGGGACAAAACTGCCGCTCAACTGCACGGATGGGGTTATGATGTGCGCGGGGATCTTTCGGGCAAAACAATCGATGAGGTGCGCCGTTTCCTCGCGGATTGGACCCGCAAGATTGACTCGCAGTACTGCATGGTGTCGCTTCCGCCCGAATGGGCTTTTCCAGAGGAGTCTGTGGCAAACCGGCTGATTCAGGAGGCCGTGTTGCCGCATGGACGCGAGCACGGACAGGCCTTCGCGATGATGATTGGCGTGCGACGCGGGGTGAATCCGGCGCTGCGGATGGCGGGCGACAGCGTCGGCGAAGCCGATGTGGAGTCCGTAGAACGGCTCTGCGCCGAATATCCGGACAATCAGTTTTTGTGCACCATGTTGGCCCGTGAAAACCAGCACGGTCTCTGCGTGGCCGCGCGCAAGTTCAAGAATCTGCATGTCTTCGGCTGCTGGTGGTTTTTGAACAACCCGTCGCTCATCGAGGAGTTGACCCGGATGCGGTTGGAGTTGCTCGGGCTCAGCGTCACCCCGCAGCACAGCGACTGCCGGATCATGGATCAGCTTGCGTACAAATGGGCGCATTCCCGGCCGATCATTGCGGAGGTTTTATCCGAGAAGTACTCAGATCTCGCCGACTCGAACTGGCAGGTCTCTCGTGCGGAGATTCAGCGCGATGTGCACGGGTTGCTCGGCGGCGAGTTTGAGCGGTTCATTTCAAGGTAAAATTTTCCAAAGCCGCTCCTCTTGTGGCGCTGCCTAGGGCCAGCGCCCGCTTGTGTGCAGGTTTGACTCAGGGCTCATGCTGCCAGCGTTTCTAACGACCTTTCTTTTTTCGTCCTCCATTCTCTTCGCTTCGCGTTCGGCCCGGGAGCTGGGAGGGATGCGGGCCAATGTTTCGCGCTTGTTGGTCGCGCTCTTGATCCTCGGCATTTGGTCGCATGGATGGGGCGGAGGATTGGGCGGTGCGGGGTTGGCTTGGTTTTTCTTGAGCGGCGCGGTTGGGTTTGGCATCGGGGACATGTCGATGTTCGCTTCGCTTCCGAGGATCGGTCCGCGGCTTGCGATTTTGATCACGCAGTGTCTGGGGGCCCCGATCGCGGGCGTGGCGGAGTATTTCATTTTGGGCACGGTGCCGACCGCGCCGGAGCTGGGTTGCGCGGGATTGATTCTGATGGGGGTGGCTCTTGCCCTTGCTCCCGACCAGCAACTGCAGGTGGAGCCCCGCCGGTTTCGGGTTGGGCTTCTATTTGGACTGGGGTCGGCTTTGGGCCAGGCGTTCGGCGCGGTGCTTTCGCGCAAAGCCAACGCTGTTGCCCAGATGACAGGACAAATTTTAGACGGTGGTACAGCCGCGTATCAGCGCATCATTGCCGGCGTGGTTTTCACTCTGCTTGGTTGGTGGCTCTTGAGCATTCGCGGGGGGGCGCCGGCCGAGGCCAGCGAAAAGCCTGAATGGCGTCGCGCATTTCCGCTTGTACTAGGCAACGCCCTTTCGGGGCCCATTCTTGGCGTCGCATGTTTTCAGTGGGCGCTTTCCTCGACTCCGAGCGCGGTTGTGCTTCCGATTGTTTCCACCTCACCACTGGTGACCATGGGGATGGCCTGGTTTTTTCAGGGAACCCGCCCCAGCGCGCGCGCTATTTTTGGCGGCGTGGTCGCCGTGATTGGGGCCTGCGGGATGGCGTGGATCAAAACCTCGTCGATTCGCCCCTAGGCAATCTTCAGGGTGATGCTGACCGTCAGCCCCTGTGGCACGGCGTTGGCGATTTGCAAAGTGCCGTTGCACGCCTCGACGCAGCGTTTCACGATTGAAAGCCCGAGGCCTGTGCCTCCGGTCTCCCTCGAGCGATGGGAGTCAGTCCGGAAGAATGGTTCTCCAAGGCGCGGAATCATCTCGGGCGGTACTCCAGGGCCTCCGTCTGTAATGTGTAGCGTGGCGTGTAGCGCTGATTTAACGCTGTAAATCCGGATGGGGCCCGCGTCGGGAGCGTAACGAAGGCAGTTGCGTAGGATGTTAGAAATCGCGCGTTTGAGTAGGTGCGCGTTTGCTTCGACCTTGATCGGATCCAGCGCTTGCATGTCGAGCGTTGCGCTGGGGATACTTTCTTGCTTTGCCGCTTCATGGACTAGCGAGGCGATACAAACCGGTTCGTGCGTGTAGCGTGTTGAGGAGACCGATTTGTTGAAATTCAGCAGCTCTTGGGTGAGGTTCACCATGTTGTCCACCTCCTCCCGAAGATCGTGCAGCGCCGGTTTCTGCTGCTCGGTGGCCTGCTTTTGAAGAATGTCCAGGGCCCATTGCATGCGCGCCAAGGGGGATCCGAGTTCGTGCGCGATGTCGCCGACAAACCGGCGTCTGCTTTCAAGGCGTTCCCTGAAATGTTCAGCGAGTGTGTTGATGGAGTGCGCGAGCCGGCCAAGCTCGTCCCCGCGTTCTACATTTACGCGGGCCTTGAAATTCCCGCTCGCCAGCGCATGGGCGGCCTTTTCCATCGCCAGAATCGGCCGGGTGATTCTTCTCACGAGTGGCAGCCAGAAAAGAGCCGACCCGATCAGCACCAGAATCGAGAGCACCAGAGGCGTGACCTCAATCAGAAGTCCTCCGAATTGGATCGAGTCGGACGCGAGCAGCAAGACTGGGATGTCTTTGATTAACGTGTCAGAAGGCGTGATGGGCGGTAATCTCACGCCAAGCCAATACGTGGATCCCACTTTTTTGATGAATGGACGCGGGGCCCCTGAAAATAGTTGGTTTCCGGGAAATGTAAAAAAGAGTGGAGACGCGCTTGGATTCAACCCAGTTAGTCGATTTTGCGCGTTGCGTGGATGAAGGTTTTCCGGACTGGGCGGTATCGTCCATTGAGCGGGCAGCCGTAACATCTCCTCCGCAATGAGAGCCGGCGGTGGCTTGATTTCGCCAGCAATCCGTTCGCCATTCGAGAGAAAGATTGCGATCTCAATTCTGTATTTCTTTGCAAATACCTTGAGCGTTTCGTTCCAAGAACGGAGTGGCTGGAAATTCAGTCCGCGAAAGACTTTGATCCGCAGTGCATCGACGCGCTCTCCGGCCTTCCCATCGACAAGCATGTCGAGCCCGGAGCCAAACTTGGACAGAAACACAGCGCTCCCGATCAGGCACACCAAAAGAAGGTTCAAAAAAAACCACACCAAAATCTGCAGCCCGATCGGTACGTTCTCAAGCCGGCCGGCGGATGGGGGTAGGGCGCGACTGTTGGGCGTTTCACTCATTTTGGTCTAGCAACGAGTACCCTACAGAGCGGATGGTTCTGATGAATCTTGGTTTGCGTGGATCATCATTGAGCTTGCGGCGGAGTGAGGAAATGTGGACGTCGATCGAGCGGTCGAAGTCTTGGTATTCGCGGCCGCAAATTTCTTGAAGGAGGTCCGCGCGTTTTTTGACGTGCCCCTTCACACTCGCAAGACTCGTTAGCACGAGAAGCTCGATTGAAGTTAGGAAAATCTGCTGCCCTTCGAAGGTAACCATCCTCGCAGTGGGGTGAATGCGCAGAGGTCCGATTTCAATCGTATCGGAATCCGTCGAAAGTGATCGGTTTGCGCGCCTTGCCACGGCCTTGATGCGGGCTACGATTTGGCTGGGGGAAAGCGTTTTTTGTAGGTAGTCGTCAGCTCCGAGATTGAGGCCGTGGATGCAATTGTGGTCTTCGCCGCGCGCCGTCAACATGAGCACGGGTACGTCGCTGGTTTCACGGATCCGGCGCAACAGCTCGAAACCGTCCATCTCGGGGAGCATGAGGTCGAGCAGTACGGCGTGCCACTGTTGCTCGGAAAATCGGGCGAGGGCCTCCACCCCGGAGTGGGCGCTGGTGATGGCAAACCCCGAGTCTGCGAGGCTTGCGGTCATGAGTTCGCAGAGCTTGCGGTCGTCGTCCACCAGAAGAATGGGGAGGGCATCGTTGCGGCCTTGAATTGCGATGTTCATGGGGAGGGGCGGTTTGCCGTTATGACTTTTCGAGCAAATTGAATGCCAGCTAATGTGAACTTTTTGCAGCCAGAAGCGCCGCTTCGTGTCATTCTCGGAGTACAACCACACCGGCACTTGAGCGTCTTGGCAAATCCCTCCACTTCTCACACTGCGATGCGGCACCGCGAAAAGGTGCTTGCCCACGCGGAGCAGGAGCTCTTCTCCAAAGGCGAACTGCGTGCAGAGGAGCTTCTTAAGCTGTACCAGAAGTTCATCAAACTCGAGAACCACCGGATCCGGCTCCGGCATGGGAGCGGCGGCGGCGGCCGGGAGATTTGCTCGCAGCGGGCGACGGTGGTGGACATCGTGTTGAGGCAGCTATTGGCGTCCACCGGGCGTCTTGGCGACATGCCTGCGCCGGGTAAGTTGCGTCTCGCTCTGGTGGCCATCGGCGGGTACGGGCGAGGGGAACTGAGCCCGCACAGCGATGTGGACCTAATGTTTTTGCATGAAAACGGCTCCAGCCAGGAGGCAGCGGCAGCCCTGGGAGTGATGGTGGAAAAGATTTTGTACATGCTTTGGGATGTTGGGTTTAAGGTCGGCCACAGTACGCGCTCCGTGAGCGAGGCGATCGAGCAGGCCAATGTCGACATGCTTTCCAAAACCTCGCTCCTTGAGGCCCGTTTGGTGGCGGGAGACGAGGAGTTATTCGGGCGCTTTCAGAAGCGTTTTTTGAAGGAGTGCGTAGCCGGTCACGAGGATGAGTACATCCGGCAGCGGGTGGCGGATCAGGCGGACCGCCATGCCAAGCATGGACGCACCGTGTACATGCAGGAGCCGAATATCAAAAACGGCTGCGGCGGGCTTCGTGACTACCAGAATCTGATGTGGATCAGCTTCTTCAAGGAGGGTGTCCGCTCCACGGCGGAGCTCGTGGAGCGCAAGCTCCTGAATGAGACCGAGCGGCGCCAGCTCGACCGGGCCTACGACTTCCTGCTGCATGTGCGCAACGAGTTGCATTACTTCAACCAGCGTGCTGCCGACGTCATCGTCATCAGCCAGCAGCTCAAGCTCGCCAACCACCTTGGGTACACGCAGAAAAGCATCCTCCGGCGCACCGAGGCGCTCATGCGCGACTACTACCAGCACGCCCGCGTGATCTACAACATGACCGAGCTCCTGAGCGAGCGGTTGTGCGTGATCACCCCGCCGGTGAAGAAGCGGACCCGGCTGCTCAAGCTCTTGAGGCTTAGCAAGCCCCCGAAGAAAGAGTTCTTTGACGGCCTCTACAGCCTTGATGGAAGAATTTTCCCCGAGAACCGAGGCGTTTTTGCCCAAGACCCTGCGCGCTTGATGCGGCTCTTTCACTACGCGCAAAAACGTGACGAGCGCCTGAGCCCCGAGCTTCAGCAATTGGTCCGTCGCAGGCTGCATCTGGTGGATAGAACCTTCCAGTACGCCAAGGCGAATCGCGAAAGCTTCCTTGCGATCCTCTCCCACAAGGGTGAGGCGGGGGCGGTGCTGCGCTTGATGCACCAGGTGGATTTTCTGGGGCGCTACTTGCCGGAATTCGGCGAGCTCACCTGCTTGGTGCAGCACGAGTTCTTTCACCGCTACACGGCTGATGAGCACACGCTGGTGTGTATTGAAAAACTCGATGCCCTCGTGGATACCGAGGATCCCAAACTGCAGGAGTACAAAAAGCTGTTTCGCCAACTGGAAGATCCCGCTGTTTTGTATCTGGCGCTTCTGCTCCACGACACGGGCAAAGCGGCGAACGTTCGCAATCACGCGGAGGCCAGCGCGATTGCGGCGCAGCGGGTGGCGGCGCGTCTGCAGCTGACCTCGGCACAGCGCAAAACGCTCATCCTGCTGGTGGATCATCACTCGACGCTCTCGAGCACGGCCCAGAGGCGCAATCTTGAGGATCCCGAAACCATTCAGGAATTTGCGGGTCTGGTTCACAATCAGCGGAATCTGGATGCGCTCATGCTGCTTACGCTTGCCGACGGGATGGGGGTTGGAGACGAGGCGACCTGGTCGGATTGGAAGGAGTCTCTCGTGTGGCAGCTTTACCGTTCCACAAAGCTCTACCTCGCCGATGACGTGGAGTTCTTCCGCCAGCGGCGGATTGAGCAGGACGAGCTGCGGACGGCGGTCCTTTCGCAACTCAACGAGGGCTACAGGGACGAGGTCGAGGTGCATTTCTCCGGGATGCCTGAGCGCTATTTTCTGGCCTATTCAGCGGATGTGGTGGTGCAGCACGTCCGGATGTTTAGGAGGTTTTTCAAGCAGTTGTCCGTGTCGCCGGCATCTCCTGACATGCCTGTGATGGAATGGATCCCGAACCCTCATCGGGGGCACACGGAGTTGTGGGTCTGCGGCTGGGACAGGCATGCGCTTCTGGCTCGGATTGCGGGCTCTTTATCCGCAGCTGGGTTCAACATCTTGAGCGCCGATGCGTTCACCCGGATGGACAGCCTAGTGATGGATATTTTTCGCATCTGTACGCGGGAATTTGAGGCGGTGACGGATCCGGATTCGATGCAGGTGGCGGAGAAGATTCTCAGGAATGCGCTGCAGGAGGAGGAGTACGATTTCTCTGGCAAGCTCTCGCGATCGATTGGGAAGCGTGGGTTTGTGTTGAGCGAGTCGATGGATTTTCCGACGCGGATCGCTGTGGAGAACAGCGCGCATCCGAAGTACACGCTGGTGGACGTGCAGACCCCGGACCGGCTGGGGTTGTTGTATTCGCTGTTGAAGGCATTTGGGGATGAGGGGCTTGAAATCACGCTTTCGCGCGTGAACACGGAAAAGGGTGCGGCGTTCGACAGCTTCTACATCACCGATGAGCTCGGGAAAAAGGTGACGGATTCCGAGCGGCTCAGTTATTTGCAAAAGGCGCTCAGGCATGCGACCGAGCAGCGCACCGCTGCATCTGAGGAGGGGGTGTGAGGTGGGGGCGCAAGAGGGATTGAAGGACTTGAGAAGCTCCGGTGATCGAGTAAATTGAGCGTATGAATAAGTCAGTGGTTCCAGTGGAGGTGCGTTCGGTGTGGCCGTTCAATCAGGGGCGGGCGATTTTTCTTGGGAATGACGAGAAGTCCTTCGTGATTTACGTGGACGAGTCTGTGGGTGGAGCGATTGCGATGTACCTGAAGGGCGTGCCGCGGGAGCGCCCGCTGACGCACGATTTGATGTGCCACATGATGAAGGCGCTAGGGGCGCGCGTTGAGCGGGTGGTGGTGAATGACGTGAAGAGCGAGACGTTTTTCGCGCGCTTGATTGTGAGCTGCGAGAACGAGCTGTTTGAGCGCAAGATCATCGAATTGGACGGGCGTCCTAGCGACTGCATTGCACTCGCGATTTCACATAAAGCACCGATTTACGTGGCGCGAGAAGTGTGGGATGAGGTGGAGGACCGTTCGGAGTTGTTGCGACAGATCGAGGAAAACGGACAGCCCGCCGGAGATGGCGAGCCGGAGGAGGGCGGACCCGAGGAGGTTTAAAGGGGAGCGTGGGGGCAAGTTAGCGCCGTTGAAAGCTCAGGTGTCGCATTCTGCTTTTAGACGTCTCGACTTAACCCGAACTCCGAAGGATCTGCTGCAGATTATTATCGATGGAAAAACGCGTCCGGACCTTCTCGCGGCCAACTCTCGCCATGGCGCCCATTTTTGGAAGGTCCGATAAGGCTTGATTCAAAGCATCAGCCCAAGCGTCAACGCTGTTCGGTTCCACCAACAGTCCCGTGATTGCGTGATCGATTGTTTCTGGGATTCCTCCAGTGCGGCTGGCAATCACAGGGACCTCGATTGCCAAAGCCTCGATTTGGGCCATCCCCAAGGGCTCATAACTGGATGGCATTACCAAAAGCTGGGCTCGGGAAATCAGGGCAGCGAGAGGGGTGATTAGCCCGGCCATGTAAACACGAGCGCAATCCAATTCCGTAGCGCCCGGATTGTCTGGAAGTCTAAGCTGTTTCGAAATCGCAGAGGTAGAACTTCCAGCCCTCTCCGGAGGGCTACAGTCTCCACGCTGGAACGCGGTCGGCGCGCTAAAACTGTTTGGAAACTATGAGTTACAACTCTTGGCTGCACACATTTGGAGACGACTCAGTGAATAGCACGCATATTTTGATCTTTCTGCTGCTGTTTAAATTTTTTGAATTCTAAGTCATAATCGCCCCTGGGCGGGTGGTTCATTTTGCCATTCAAAGGTGGCGATCCATCAAAGTTTGATTGAGGGTGTCAGTTATGAGGATGAACCGTAACCGTGGTACCTAAAACGGCGGCACCAAACATGTTTTACGGGTGGTGTGCCCCGCCTGTTGGGCAGCCGCAAAAGCCCGGATCGCGAATAGCGTAAGTGCTGATTCAAGAGCGAATAACAGCACTAAATATTATAAAAATGCGAAGTTTAAACTTTAAATAAATTGGATTGCAGTAACCTCAACAATCCTTATTTTGCGGTTCTATGTCGGCAGGCTCAGGCATCTCGATTCTGATAAACACCCTCAACGAGTCTCACAACCTCCGGGCCTGCGTTGAGTCAGTAAAGTGGGCCGACGAGATACTCGTCGTGGACATGGAGTCCACTGACGGAACAGCCGAATTGGCAAGTGAACTTGGCTGCAAAGTCTTAACTCATCCGCGAATGGGATTCGTTGAGCCTGCCCGGCAGTTCGGCGCTCTACAAATCTCCAATGAATGGGTTCTAATTCTGGATGCCGACGAGACGGTCTCGGAAAAAACATCACAGAAGCTCAGGGAAATTGCTCTTGCCGAAAATGTTTCCGGTGTGCGAATCCCCAGGAGAAATCACTGGAAAGGACGTTTCCTCAAGTGTTGCGGATGGTATCCCGACAGCCAGTTGCGTTTCATGAGGAAGAGTCATTCTCAATTCCCGAAGCTCATTCACCACCAACCGGAGGTGAATGGAAAAGTCACAACTCTGCCGGCAGACGGTGACTGCTTTTTGATTCACAAAGCGGTCACCAGTTGGTCGGCAAGATTAGAGAAACTCGCACGCTATGGAAGGTTTTCAGCAGATGCGCTAACGCAAAAGGGCAGGAAAATAGGAGTAAAAGGAATTTTTGTCCGGGCCGTTTCGACATTCCTCGTTAATTATCTGCTGAAAGGGGGATTTCTCAACGGTGACCTCGGACTGTTTTTGAGTATGGAGAGGGCATGCGCGAGCTTTATGAAATACACTAGCCTCTGGGATGTTTGCTGTGATGACGAGAACGCTTGATTGTTCCGTAATTATTCCAGCTTACAACCGCTGGGAGTATACAAGGATGTGTCTAGAGGGAATATTTAATTCGAATGCTCGCTCAGCTGAAATAATACTCATAGACAACGGTTCGAATGACGAAACGGCCGCTGAGTTGAGGCATTTTTCTGACATCACGGTTCTCAAAAACCCGACCAATGAGGGTTGTGCGAAAGCTTGGAACGCCGGTTTCAAAGCTTCATCCAGCACCAAATGGAAGATATTCTTAAACAATGACGTTTTGTTAAACGCTTGGTCGCTGTCCGGCCTTATCGATGCGGGAGAACGCTTGGGCTTGGGGGTAGTGTGTCCCGCCATGTGGCAGGGAAAACTCGACTACGACTTAGATGAGATATCCACAAAACTAAGAGACACGCTAAAAGACATGCCCCGACTTGGATTCCTTCATGGCGTTTGCTTCGGGGTTCGAAGCGACGTTTTCGACGAAGTCGGGCTTTTTGATGAGAATTTTGTGTTGGGCCAGTATGAGGACACCGACTTTTTCAGACGCGTAAAGATGGCCGGCTTCGCTTGCGCAACTGTGTCTGAGTCATTCCTACACCATTTCGGTTCCGTCACTCAATTAGCACTGCGTGACGAGGGTGCATTGGATTATGCTAAAGAGAACCGTCGATACTTTCGCGATAAGTGGCGCCTCGGTTGGTTTAAACGGAAACTTGAAAAACTTTATTTACTGGCGCAGATCCGTAAAATGGAAAGACGCGAGAGGGACGCGATCGGTTGTGTCATGGTTCGTTGATGGTTAGGTTGCGCCCCGTGCTTCGATATTAGCCTTAATACGAGCTTGTCCGGAATGATGTCCGTCTGCTCTTCACTTAGTCAAAATTTGATGCAATCGCCTTTGGTTATTTTTCACAAGCAGTTGGGGGATTTGCTATTGTTGGAGCCAGGTTTGGCGCGGCTGTCTTGCGTTTTCGGTGGCCCAGTGCGCCTGTCCACACGAGCGGCATACCTTCCCATGGTCAGTTTGATGGCAAATGTGATTGGTGAGTCAGGCGTTCGATTCAGCCGGGCGTCACGGGTGATTTCCTTGAGCGGAAATTTTCATGCTGCCGCGAAGACTTTTGCAACCAGTTCTCCCGATAAACAGCTTTTTGTGCTCGATCAAAAAGATTTCAAGCGTTGGCACCCTGTTATTTATCCTCAAGGCATCGGCTGCGTACCGGCATGGGTGCAATATCGCGCACGCTACTATTTCGACATTATGCCCGATGCCTCCAAGATGGAATTTAGAACACCGAAGCTTCGAAAACCCCCAGCGGATTGGAGCCATCCGAGAGTTCCTGAAAGTTACATCCTTCTGCATCCAACCTCGGCTTGGCCAAGTAAATCGTGGTCAGCCAAAAGCTGGAGTACTGTCCTTAATGAGCTGAATGCGGCGGGGTATGGCCCATTTGTGCTTACGGGCGGGCCAAAGCGGTGGGAAAAAGACTACGCGAATGAAGTATGTAAAACATCTGAAGCTGAAATTTTGAATCTCGCTGGAGAAACAACCCTACACCAGTACCTGCATACTGTAGCTCACGCTCGGCTTCTACTCTGTATCGATGGATCCTCATCTCACTTGGCGCCGGCATTTGAGCGCCCATCCATTACTCTTTTTGGAAACACTCCGCATAGCGTGTGGCATTTGGGCAGTGAGATGTCCAGTTTACTAGCCCCGCCGCCTCATGAGGCATCAAACGAACACTCCATTGACCGCATCACTGTCAATTCTGTGATCCAGCTCGCTTTGCAAAAACTGTCCTCCCAATGAAAAGTGAGTCGACTTTGAAGAGGATATAAGAGCGGGCGCGGGTAAATGGAGCCAGTCGACTTCCACGACAAGGTGGCCGATTTTTGTCTCAAGACGTTCCTTTTCCTGATCAACGACTTCCTCCTGTATTTTACGGTGTAGAAGCCAACGCAGAGCCTTTATTTGATGAACTTCCGACGGCAGCTTTAGCGACAAAAAGAGTCGGTAACCGATCCTTGCTGAAGAGAAGCAATCAGGTGGAGAATCTTATCGGGGCTGTCTCCACAACACTTGAAGAGGATTGGATCAAGGGGGCCAACCAATACGATGGGATGCTCTATGTTATACTGACTAAGGAAAAAGGCAGTGTAGTCCCACTTTACATCGGCAAGGCTGAAACCTTGGGAAAACGGGGGGACTTTTCCGCAAACATCAAAGGCGTCTTAAAAAATACAAACCGGGCAATGAATGAGGAGTTTGGCGGTTGCGGCTGGTATTGATGCGAAGACGTGCAGGCGGTGAACAAAGTCGAGGTCTTCGGTTCGCGGAGTGCCCGCGGGTGCGGTGCGAGTGAAGGGGACGCCAATCTTCTGGATTGGATGCGGCCGTAGTGTTTTGGTTCAGCGTCAATTGGAAAAAGCGAGCTGGAGGGTTACGGAGTGGGCGGGTTGGTT
>JBILUQ010000225.1:0-6657 GCA_044370935.1 Chthoniobacteraceae bacterium | reverse complement strand
CAGTGCAGGTGCTCCAAGCCCCACGAAAAATTGACGAATTCAAGCCAATCGGAACCGTGTATCTCGGAATGAACCCACGCGGAATCGAGCTGAAGGCGACCATCTCAGCTGGAAATGATCCAATTATTTACAGCTCCTCGGATCCAAAAGTGGCGAGAGTGGACGGCAACCGTCTTCACATCCTTTCGACCGGTGTCGCGAGAATCACCGCGCTTGCCCAGCAAACCCCGCAGTACGGGTACGCCAATCCGATCGCACAAATGATCGAAGTGAAAAAACCGTCCACAGAGGAGCTCATCAAGACCCTTTTTGGGAACCAATCACTTGCTGGGAAAGCTAACTACAAAATCGGGAATAAGGAAGCCTCCGACATGGACTACGCATTTGCGATTGCGTTCAACGGGGAACTTTTCGGCAAAGGAATATTGCGTGAAGGGGCCGAACCCAAGGAGCCAAAGTTGGAGCCTAATGCGCAAACTGCCCCAACTCGCAGAAGTGAATATGACATCCGCGTCTCAGGCAATGTCGAGGGCCCTGTCGTATTCGAGGTAAATAACGAGGGGGCTATCAAAAGCGCGAGGGCGACGCTTTCCATGCGCTTTTCAAGAGGACTACTCTCCAGCAGCGTAATCTCATTCAATGGTGGCGCGATCAGCGCTGAGGGCCCGATAAAGACCCTATCCACGGGCTTTTCGCCAATCGGAAGCACCTCCGCACGCCCAGTCAGTCCGCCAGTGTCCACCTACTCTGGTTTGAATATCGCGCCGCAAAAAATCCAGAGCCAGCCCCAAGCGAAATGAGTCTCTCACTTGGCGCGTGATTGATAGACGGAATGAGCACCCAACATTCCATCGAATACCAAGATTTGGATCGCCCGGACTCGCTGCTCAACAGGCTCGCGGGAATCTACGCTCACCAAGACCCTTTGTGCAGCCGAAGCGAATGGGTGCTTTCCTTTCACGAAGCATTTAATCCGGATCGTACCCTCCATTTGAGGGCAACCGACCGCAGTTTGGTCGCCCTCGCGAGCTGGGAGCACGAAGACTACGGCACCATTCTTGAGCCCCTTGAATCCCACTGGCTTTTTTCAAATCCAATTCTTGGCGCGCACTCAATCGACTTACTGCGCTCACTCTTGAGCGAAAACGACGATCACCTCAACGACGCGCTGCTGGTGCTGAGCGGACTTGAGATGGGTACGCCTTTCTTGAACTCGGTGGTAAAAACTTTCGACCGCACCCACAACATCCGTCACCTCCGCTCCACCATTTTCAGAAGCGCATCCCTCGCTGATGGGGCCGATGGATTCCTTTCCAGAAGATCTACCAAGTTCAGAAACAACCTCCGCCGCGCTATCCGCCTCGCGCAAGACCGGGGAGTCCACTTTGAAAACGTACGTCCCCTCTCAATTCCAGAAGCAGACCACGCCTATGAACGGATGCTCTTCATCGAGAAGCAAAGCTGGAAGGGAATCGAAAAATGCGGCATGTCCGAGTCACCCAGCCGCGAATTCTACGGGCTCATTTTCCGCCGCCTCGCTGAAGCGGGACTCGCACGCGCCATTTTTGCGACGGCAGACGGCAAGGACATCGGCTTTGTAATGGGAGGCATCGATGGCACCAACTACAGGGGACAGCAATTCAGCTTCGTCCATGAATGGGGCCGCGAATCCATTGGCAATCTGCTGCAATGGGAGCAAATCCGGCGTCTCTGCGCAGAGGGCATCCAGCGCTACGACATGGGCTCCATACTTGAGTACAAAGTGCGTTGGACGGAAATCGAAATCCAAACCGAGAGCATTGTACTACACCCAAGAATCCGAAGGCCGCGTGAGCCGCGCACATAAACCAAAGCCGGCTACCATCCGACACAGGAATCCTCGCAAGTCAGCGCCCCTCTTGCCCACGCTTCAACGCGGCGCGCCGCTCGACTTCCTCCTCGAATGAAACGAGCAGCAGCAGTCCCACTGAGACACAGATGCAACTGTCCGCCACATTGAAGGCGGGCCAAGGATTGAATGGAGGGAACCCAAAATCAAACAACAGAAAATCCACAACGTACCCGTGCAAGAAACGATCGGTCACGTTTCCAAATATCCCAGCCAGTAAAAGAATCAGCGCGGCGAAATTCAATTTTCCAGGAAACAAATTCTTCTTCAAGAACACGCCGATCGCGATCGCCGCGACTGCCGACAACCCGATAAAAAAACGGTTGCTGTCCTGCATAATCCCGAACGCTGCACCTGTGTTGCTGAAGTGCACCCATTCAAACCAAGTTCCGAAAACAATCTTGCGCTCCCCCAGTTCAAAATTGCGAACCGTCCACAACTTCGTGGCCTGATCCAGCGCATACAAAACTGCCACAACAACGCCGCCTATCCACCCGAACCCCGAGCAGCAGGTGTTGCTCCCCACCCCCGAAGCCGGCGGCGGGATTTTCAGATCGGAAGACTCTTCAGGCTGTTGCGGGCTCATGCGAGGGATACAACGACTTCTTCGCAGCGCTCGCAAAGTTCGGGATGTACCTCCGAGGAGCCCACAGAATCCTTGTGCCGCCAGCACCGACCGCAGCGCGCATTCGGGTTGCGTTTGACAGATGCGATCGTCGCAGAGCCCTTGCGCACGCGCACCTGGCTCAAAATCAAAACCTCCTCTACCTCCGCCTCGGCGCCCTCGACGCTCGAGAGCAAAGCGTCGTCGGCCACCTCGATCTCCACTTCAGCCTCCAGTGCGTTACCGACCAACTTCTGCTGACGCGCAGGCTCCACCGCCTGAGCAACCACCGAGCGCAACTCCAGCCATTTCGAAAAACGCGTCTCCAACTCGGGATTCAACAACGCGGGATCGACTTCTGGAAAAACCTCAACGTGCACTGAATCTGTGCGCCCTGAGTGCTCCCACGCTTCATCGGTTGTGTAGGCAAGAATCGGCGCAAGCAGTCGGCAAACGGAATCAAAAACTCGGTGCATCACCGCTTGAGTGGCCCTTCTCCTTGGGGCGGCCGCTGCATCGCAGTACAAGCGGTCCTTGGTGATGTCCACATAGAGTGCCGATAGGTCCACGGTACAAAACTGATTCAACGTTTGAAAGACCCGCCGAAAATCATATTCAGCATAGGCTTCCCGACAGGCTGCAATCACGCCCTGCAGGCGGCTGAGCATCCAACGGTCGACCGTTGTCGCGCCCTCGAGCGACGCGCCTCCAGCGGGCATGTCATGCAGGTTGGCCAACAAAATACGGAGCACATTTCTGAATTGCCTATAGGCATCGGTAAGCACCGCGAAGGACTCCTCTGAAAACGGCACCTCATGCGTGAACTCAACGCTGGAAGCCCACAAACGCACGATATCGGCTCCGTATTTACCAACGAAATGCTCCGCATCCATCGGCTTCACATAAGTGCCCTGCGCGGATTTGGAGACCTTCTTGCGAGTGTCTTTGTCCACCACAAAACCGTGAGTCAACACAGTCTTGTACGGCGCCTCACCGCGCAGCGCCACTGAGGTCATCAGTGAGGATTGGAACCAACCGCGATGCTGGTCCGTCGCTTCAATGTACGCATCCGCAGGAAAGCGCAGTTCCTTCCGGCGGCGCAGAACCGCTTCATGCGAAACTCCTGAATCAATCCATACGTCCAGCGTGTCATTGCGCCGCGTCGTGCCCTGAGGCAAGCCAAGTTTTTCGCTCCACCATGCATCATCGCGCTCAAACCAAACATTGGTACCTTCGCTTTCGACGATGTCCGCAACCTGACGGGCGCGGGGCGCATTCAAAATAAGCTCGCCCGAAGCAGTGTAAAACACCGGTAAAGGAACCCCCCAGGAACGCTGACGCGAAATGCACCAGTCAGGACGCGATTCAACGGTGCCCGCGATCCGGTTGCGTCCCCAGTGCGGTATCCACTTTACCTGATCAATCGCGCTGAGTGCATCGGCACGAATCACGTCCACGCGAATGAATAGCTGCTCCACCGCGCGGAAAACGATCGGCGTCTTTGAACGCCAGCAGTGCGGGTAACTGTGCTGGTAAACCTGTTCTCCAATCAGAAAGCCTCTGGCCCTCAGCAGCTCAATAACGTCTTTATTGGCATCGAATACATTGCGCCCCTCCCAGTCTGCCACCCCCACCTCGACCGTGAACCTTCCGTTGTCGTCCACTGGCGAAAGAATGGGCAGGCCGTTCTGCATCCCTGCGACGTAATCGTCCGATCCATGGCCCGGGGCAATGTGCACCTGTCCGGTGCCGCTATCGGTAGTCACAAACTCGGCGGTGATCAGCCTTGAGGTCCTCGCAAGGAACGGATGCTGCGCTTCGCTTCCTGCAAGCTGCTCACCCGTGAAATACGTCGCCCCTGGCGCCTCAGCATCGAGGACGGCCCCCGTGGACTGGATGAATGCCTCAACCAACTTCTCCGCGACCAGCAGAACTCTCTTCGCACCGGCCACCGTGAAAGTCCGCACCAGATAGCGCTCTCTCGGATGCATTGCGATCGCCACGTTTGCGGGAAGCGTCCACGGAGTCGTAGTCCAGATCACCATACTCGCAGTGCCCGCTAGCGGGCCGGATACTAGGGGAAACTCGACGAAAATCGCAGGATCCTCGCGGTCCGCATACTCAACTTCCGCTTCGGCCAAGGCCGTTTGCGCACCGATACTCCAGTAAACGGGTTTTTTGCTCTGATAAATCAACCCCTTGTCGACCAACCCCGCAAACGCGCGAAGGATGTCAGCCTCATAAGCCGGATCCATCGTAAGGTACGGGTTCTCCCAGTCCCCCAGCACGCCGAGTCGCTTGAACTGCCTGCGCTGAATATCGACGTACTTGAGCGCGTACTCGGCCGAGCGCTTGCGGATTTCAGCAGCAGACAAGCCGCGCGACTCCTTCACCACCTTGAACTCAATCGGCAAACCGTGGCAGTCCCACCCCGGAATGTAGGGCGCGCAAAAACCAGCCATGCTCTTCGACTTCACGATCAAATCCTTCAGCACCTTGTTCAGCGCCGTGCCCATGTGCACATCGCCATTGGCAAAGGGCGGGCCGTCGTGCAGCACAAAAAGCGGTGCCCCGCTGCGCGCCGTCTGTATGCGCTGGTACAGGGCGGATTGCTCCCATTTTACGAGCCGTTCCGGTTCGCGCTTCACCAAATCTCCCTTCATCGGGAAATCGGTTTTGGGAAGAAGGAGACTGTCCTTGTAATTCTGACTCATGGCGTGGCTTTTATGAGGAAAACCCCAAAGCCTATCCGCACACCATCCCTGGGTCAACGCAAGCCATCAGGGGAGTCGCATCAACGGGTCAAGCGTCGTCTACTCACCTAATTGCATCACCGCATCAATTTACCGCAAGGCCCGCGAGAAGGCCTCCATCCACACAGCCCTCGGCTAGCTCTCCGGCCCTTTCATGCACCGTCCATGCAACGCTATATTCAGCGTCCACTAGAAGGCTTTGACGGCAACTCCGAGCGCTTGAGCAGGCCCATGAGTTCAGACTCTGTCGAAAGCAGCAGACTGGTGTCCTTAGTAATCACGGTCTTATAGGTCTCCATTGTCTTCACGAACCGATAGAACTCAGAAGCTTGGGGCGTTTTTCCAAAAGCATTGGCATAGATCTCAGACGCCTTTGCGTCGGCCTCCCCACGAATTTGATTGGCCTCACGATAAGCGGCGGACTCGATTTCGCTTAGATCGCGCTCCTTCTGTCCGGCGATTCTCGCCGCCGCCCCCTCCCCCTCGGAGCGGAAGCGTTGTGCGATCTGCTGGCGCTCGCTCATCATGCGCTGATAAATACGCTCAAGCACATCAGGGTTGTAATTCACCCGCTTGATTCGCACGTCAAGAAGGTCGATCCCGAATTCCGAAAGCTTTTTGGCAGCATCTTTGGCAATCTCTTCCTCCACTTTCTTCCGGCCGAAACTAATCGGAGGCAGCACCCCAATCTGCCCGATGCCTTCGGACTTCAACGAGGCATCCCTCAGAGGCACACGATTCTTATCGGTACGCACAATTTCGATGAGTTCATGGCGGGCCACCGCATTACGCGTTTCGCTACCGAGAATATCTTCCAACCGAGACTGAGCGCTGCGTTCGTCATGCAACCGCACAAAGTATGTCTTCGCATCCAAGATCCGCCAGCGAGCGAAGGTTTCCACGCGGATGTAGGTCTTGTCCTTGGTGGGGATTGCGACCGGCGCGCCATCCCACTCTAAGAAACGCCTGTCTATCCTGTTAATCTCCTGAATGAACGGAACCTTGAAATGGAGGCCCGGCTCGGTGATCGGTTCGCCCACGGGCTTGCCAAACTGAGTAATGATCACCTGCTCGGCCTGACTAAGAGTGAATGTACCGCTGGAAAGCGCCAAGAGGCCAACCACCAGCACCAACAACAAAGGAAAGGTCAATCTTCTCATTATCGAATCTCCAGTGCCTTAGCGTTTCCCGATTGTGAACCCATCTGCAGTGGCAAAACAGGCAACAAGCTGCGCAACGAATCGTCCAAAATCATTTTCGAACCCGCCTTTGGCAGCACCTCCGTCATGGTCTCGAGGTAAATCCGCGCGCGGGTGATCTCCGGCGCCTTCAAATACTGTTCCAAAGTCTGCGTAAACGCCGCCACGTCCCCCTCCGCCTCATTGATGCGCTTGAAACGATAACCCTGCGCC
>JBILUQ010000224.1:0-6667 GCA_044370935.1 Chthoniobacteraceae bacterium | reverse complement strand
GCCCCGTCTCCGACGCTGTGGGCGGTGAACTGAAGACCTGCTGCTGCGACTTTTTTGACCATTTTGGCGAGGTGCTCGCTCGGGGTGCGCTGCACGCCGCGGTATTCTTTGTCGGTAATGCCATAGATATTGCTGACACCCCAGGGTTCTTGCATCAGCGCGCTTCCGGTCAGCATGCCGCCATCCAGCCAGATTTTGGTTCCAATGATTTGCAGCATCGGGTCAGGCTCACAAAGCGGGTGCTTAAGAATCCCGTCCAGAATCGACTCGGTGGTGCGCCATTGGCCTCCTGTGGAAAAGGTGTGTGAGAGCCGGAGGCGCACCGTCAGAGCTCCGGAGTCGCGCAGACTCCGGTAGAGGTCGATATTGCCACTGGAGGCCCCCCGGTCCGCGATCGTGGTGAACCCGACGCTATTGTAGTCGACGAACAGCTTTTTAACCAACTCCAGCGTCTGTTCTGTGTCCGGTTGCTTGGTGGGAGCCTTGAGGCCGATTCTCGGGCTGAAAGCATGCATCAGCCCCGTGGGCTCTCCCTGTGCATCCGTGACGATCACTCCAACCGAACCCTCGGGCACCTTGAAGTTGCGGTCGATACCAGCAAGCTTGAGCGCGAGCGAATTCAGCATCGAGTCCGGGCCGGTGCTGAATTGAACGGGATGCTTCGGCGCCACGCGGTCGAGTTCTTCGCGGGTTGGGTAACGCTGTTCTTTCAAGCGGGTGATGAACACCTGTCCGATCCCGATCAGTGATCCTTCCGGAAGCGCCTTTGCCCGTGCCGCAATGTATTCCAAAAGCTGAGGAATGTCCTCGATGTTTGGAATCGGGTGGTCGAATTCTGTGATCGAGGCGCCCACGGGATGGGAATGTGAGTCCATGAGCCCCGGCATGAGCATGCGGCCTCGCAGATCGACAGTGGTTGCATCCGGTTTGGATTTGGCGAGTGCCTTCGCTTGTTCTCCGAGCGCCACGACGCGTTCGCCGTCTATGGCAATAGCGTCCGATATTGAGAACTTTGAATCAACGGTGAGTACGCGACCGTTCGTGAACACCGTTAGTTGCGCCGCACAAAGCGGAGTGCAGCTGAACAGCAGAAGCAGGGGGATTTTGATGCGGAGCATGGGGGGTATTTTTTGGGGGGACTGTGGCGGATGCGACGCACATCCTGACAGCGATGGACGGACTACGGAAAGAAGGGAAAGAGAACATTGATTTCCTGCGGTCTGGTCTGGCGGCCGTACTCGCAACTCTGGAAGGCCTTAGCGGATCGTTTTTTTTTGCGTGCCACTGCGTCGGAACCGGGGGGAGCTTCGCAAAAATAATCCGGAATCGTTTTTTGACCGTTTTCCCCAGACCGTCGGCGCAAAGCATGCAGACATCGTGCATCAGCCTTCGCTGACCAAAATGCGGTGCGCTTTCTCTTCGAAAAAAGGTGCCTCATCGCAGGAATAAAGGCGCAGCAAAAGCGTGGTGTTGGATGGATGCAGTTTCGCCCTCGTCGATTTTGGTCGCCGCGCTGATTATCTGCAATGCGGCTGCGCCCAGTTTAGAGCTTCTGGGCGAAGGCCTCAAGCGATGCGGAGCGGATCGCGCTTTCCAGGAGTTGTTCAAGTCGCCTCGGATCCTCGATGGCGTCCAATGCCTCACGGATCCCTTCGGGGCAAGACCCGTGCCGAATTTCCAAGGCGCGTTGTACAGCTGTCCGAAAGGCAAGTAATTGACCCTCGGAGAGACCTTCCAGTTTGCCTTCTTCTTTGCCTTCCAGTCTGAGTTGATCGGCGAGAGTCATGGTTTTGGTTTGAAGGGGTTTGCTGCGGATTGTTTTGATGCGTTTCTTGAGCAGAGAGACGTTTTGCTCAGCGTTTAAAACATAGCGCAACATCCGCTCCAAAGCACTGTCCGAAATCGCAAATAAAAGAGACTCCTCCCAAAGCGCATCGCTGAGCAGTTCATCCAGCGGCTCCGCTTTCAAAGCGCGCAATGCCATAATGCCCTCCGGGGTTCCAGCTAGCTCCTCGTAGGGGATGCGTACCAACTCGAGCAGACAGTACATGAGCGTGGGTTGCCAGGGGCGGAGAATGTCTGCGATCTCAGCCGGCAGATCGATGAGGTCCTCCAAGCGCGGGGCGGTTTTCCAAGGACGTTTGCCCTGCGCGAGCACGATGGGAAGGATGGCTGGCAGTTTTGCCGGAGCGGGATGCGCCGCAGCGAAGCGCTCCCAGATGCGCAGGATGTAGGAAAGCAGGCGCAGCGCCATGCGCGGATCCTCGGAGCTTTGGTGTTCGAAGAGGAGGTAAAGGAATGCATCACTTTGGGCGAGTTTGAGCGAGAAGAGCAGATCGCTTTCGGAGGCGGTGAACTGGGGATCGACAAAAGTTGAGGACTCGAGGCGGAGGGAATCCCAGCCCACGGCGTTGGAGATTTGCGCGGGCAGATAGTTCTCAAAAAAGCCGCGGGCGTTGTCCGGGTTGGAAAAGGTGGCTTTGAGAAGTTTGTCGTTTGGATGATGGATGGGTTCCTCCGGCATGTGCTCTTTAAAAGAGTCGCAGTCGGATGGGTAAGCTGCCGTCAGGAGTTGGCCGATGAGCGTCGGGGACGGGGCTGATGGCGGCATCAGGTTTCTGACCCGGGCCGGTCACGAGCTCAGGACGGAAGCCGCTTGTTTGCAGTTGAATCTGTGGATGTGCGGACTAGCGTGTTGCTAATGCGCCAATGGTCAATCACCCTGCATGGACCCATCGGAATCCTTAGTTCGGTAGACACCGGCGAGTCGCAGTTTGTCGTCGGTACCGAGACTGCGTCGGATGTGTTCACGGTTCAGGGGGATGGTGTGACTGGGCGCCATGCGTGGGTCTGGATCGGCGAAGCAGGTTTGCAGGTGGAGGATCTGGGCGGTGGCACTCAGGTTAACGGATACCAGATCAATGAGCGCGTTCAGGTCGACTATCCCGCGAGTGTGCAAGTGGGTGAAGTCACTTTGGTGATTGAACTCAAATCAGTGCAGCCGGTGGCTGTGGCGCCTACTCCGAGTTCCTTGGACATCACGATCCCCCAGCGGGCAGTGACCAAGAGCAAGGCTAGCATGGAGGTCGCTATTCCGCAGAGAACGCCCACGCGTTCGAGTGTTCAGAAAACTGCATCAACGGTTAGTCCCTCTGCCCCGTCAGCTGATGAAGCATCGACCCATTGCAAGTACACCCTAGTGCGTGAGATCGCGCGTGGCGGCATGGGACAGATCTACTTTGGAGAAGATCCGCAGCTCAAACGCAACGTAGCGGTAAAAGTCAGCAGTGTGAGTGAAGCTGGGGAGGATCCTCGTTTTTCAAAGGAAGCAGAGGTGCTGGCCCAGCTCGCACATCCAAATATCGTTCCGATCTACAACATCGGCGTGGACGCCCAGAGCAGGCCATTCTACAGCATGAAGCTGATCAAGGGCCGCACACTGCAAGCGGTGTTGAACCTGATCCAAGATGGGGATGCGTCGTCGGCCAAAGACTACCCAAGAACCACGTTACTCACCATCTTTCGCAAAGTTTGCGATGCCATGATGTTTGCACACAGCAAAGGAATCCTGCACCGGGACTTGAAGCCTGAGAACATCATGGTGGGCGAGTACGGGGAGGTGCTGGTGATGGACTGGGGGCTTGCGAAGGTGCTGGGGGAACGTGAAGAACGAGGCTCGAGCGTTTTACGAGTCAACGACACCGGCGACTACGGGATGACCATGGAGGGCGAAGTCATGGGGACTCCCCAGTACATGTCACCGGAGCAAGCGATGGGAATGGTGGCTGAACTGGACGCGCGTTCTGACATCTATTCGCTGGGCGGGATTCTCTATGCGATCCTCACGCTGCGTCCGCCGATTGAGGGTACGACCTTGGATGAAGTGCTCACCAAGGTGAAGAACGGGAGCATCAGCTCGATGGTGACTAAACGTGGTGGCAAGGGGTCAGCGACCATGAACGCACCGTCCACGATGGGGGCTGAAGTGCCGGGGGCGTTGCAGGCTGTCACACTCAAGGCGATGGCGATGGACAGGACCAAGCGCTATTCGACGGTAGAGGCGTTTGCCTCGGATATTGACGCGTATCAGAACGGATTCGCGACGCTTGCAGAGGACGCTGGGTTTGCGAAGCAAATCATGCTTTTGGTCAAGAGAAACAAGGCGGTGTCGGCCATGTGCGGGTTGCTTTTTGCTGGTGCGGTTGTTTTTTCATTGCGGTTGATTGCAAGTGAAAGGCAAGCCGTGCAGGAACGGATGGCAGCGCAGGTGTCGAGCGCCAAGGCGAAAATCGCCCTAGCTCAAAGTGAAGATCAGGCGAAGAATCCTCAGGAAATGCGTCGCATTTTGGATGAGGTTCCCCGCGAGTTCCGTGATCAACATTGGTCCTATTTGGATGCAAAGCTTGCGCCTCCTACGATCAGCTTTGAGGTGCCTCAGACCCCTGTTGAAGTCGCCTTTCCATCTAGCCGGAGTCCTGGCTGTTTTCTGACCATTCAACGTGATGGAAATGTTCGATACCTCGATCCCTCCGCAGGATTTGGGAGCCCTCTGTTTCGATTGCCAGATCCCGTGAAAGATCTGGCACTTGCTTTTTATGAAGAGGAAGGGCGTATGTGGCTTGCCGTTGTGAGCAACCGGTCTACCCGTTTGAGGGACAAAACGTATCCAGCGTCATTGGAGATGCTGGACGTGCCGAGTGGAAAGTCTGTGTACAAGGTTGGCGTCGAGCTTCCGTGTGCGAGTGTGGATTTTAGCCCGCAAGGAAACCTGCTTTGCCTGAGAAGACGCCCGCCAGCGCCGAACACCCTGCAGATGAGGAACGCGTACTCGGCAGAAATCATCTGGGAGGGTGGCGAAAAAGACACCGTTTCGTCTAAATGTTCTCCGGATGAACAGCGATTGGTCTGCGTGATTGAAAGAAAAGGATTTCAGGATCTCGACCCTTGGACAGGAAAGGCTCTGGGGCCGTACAGGAATGCGCCTGGTCGGGCAGGTGTGTGGCGCCCGACAGCGGATCGCGTGTACGCAATTTGGAATTGGACCGATAGAGCTTACGTGAGGGCTTTCGATACAAAGGAAGGGGCTGTTGCGTTCGAACACCCCCTTCCATATCCCGGAGCGCGTATCTCTTCGTCTGGAGGTGGCCAGAGATTGTATATCGCTTCCAGTCCTTCATCCGAAGGTCGAATCGTGGAGCTTCTCGAAGCGACGGCGGGGTCACCGAAGCAAAAAGCGTATCTGCTTGGAAATTACAACAAGTTTCTGGCCCACATGGACGATATTCATGTGCTTTGCCTCGGAGATAAAAAGGCAGCGTTTCTTCAGTGGGATTTTCCTAAATCGCTGGTTGCCGACTTGCCCCGGTTTGATGGACCGATTGCGTTTATGGATGGTGATTCAAAGGTCGCCGCTTGTACGCCAAGAAATGACAAGACTGCGTTCAAGATTTTTGATCTCACCAAGCCGAAGGGAGAAGCAGGGGCGGCATTTTCTGTCCTAGTGCGCGGCCAAGTATTTACCAACAGGGCGCGAGATCTCTTTTCGTTTATGGATGACGCCCGCCGGGATGAATGCGTAATTGCGCGGGTCGACGCAAAAGGGATCCGCCAAGTTTCACGTTGGAAAGCGTCTTCGACTCCCCAACTCAGCCCCTCTGGTGAGCGTGCGTGGACTAAGGAAGGGCTGTACGAGGCAACGACAGGAAAGCTTCTGCAGAAATACGAACGCAAGGATTTGGGGTGGCCGGTTTGGGTCCAATGGTTGGATGAGAAGCGCGTACTTGAATTGGTTTCTGTGAAGCGAAAAACAGAAGGTGACGATGACGAGTTCAGCGAGAATGCCTACGTCCTATGGGAGGCGGATACAGGCAGAATCCTTTTTAAGGCTTTGGAGCCAAGTGCGAGGACTTTCGGGGTTTCACCAGACGGCCTTTGGATTGCGGAAGGAGGAGTGGACGGCCGGTTGCGCATTCGCTCTGCTCAGACGCTCGAAGTTCACAAAGATTACAAGGTGCACGACTCGTGGGTACGGCGCGCTGTCTGGCATCCGACCAAGCCTGTAATCGTCACGTGCTCCGGCGATTTCTATGTCAGAGCCTGGGATGTTCGTGATGGGAAGATGGTACAAAGCTATCGTTGCTGGGATTTCCCAAGAAACATCGATGTGAGCATGGATGGAAAACAACTGTGCATCGGTATTATGGGTGTTTCTCAAATCCTTTCTTTGGATTTGGGAAATGTACGGAACTAGGCGAGGCAAGTGACGAATGCCGGCAGGTCCCGTTCAGCGAAGCGGTTAATGACAGGCATTCATCGGCATTTTGTTTAAGAGCAAATGCAAGAAATTGCTTTTCGCCCCGTCTCGGAAGCGCGCGCGCGGTATCGTCGCGGGGCGCGCTAAGCGCTGGGATGAAGCAGGGGAGTGGATCTCAAAAAGCCTAATTAAAGGCAAGAATCTTGAGGTCTTTGACACGTGCAAACTCCTCTATATTGCCTGTGACCAAAGTAGCTCCGAGACTCCGAGCTTGAGCGGCGATTAAGAGATCGAGCGGACCAATGCTTGTACCGTTTGTTTCAAGAGAAGCGCGGATGTCAGCAGAATGCAGCGCCGACTCGAGATTAAAATCAGCAATCCAGAACATGCCAAGGAAGACATCAAGCAGGGCGG
>JBILUQ010000027.1:0-23500 GCA_044370935.1 Chthoniobacteraceae bacterium | reverse complement strand
TGCGTACGCGGTCCGCGGCGTCGTCGGCGCCCGCGGCGACGCCGTCAATGATGTCCCGGGAGAAATCACCTCCGTCCTTTGGCGTGAGTTTCTCGGCCAGGGCGCGTGCCGTGGATTTCACCTCGGCGTCATCGGATCCAATGACTGCGGAGATAACATCTAGGGATTTGGACTTTGGGGCGGCCATGCAATCTCCACAGGATCGCGCGGTTTGGATTTGAATCAATACCAGAGGTGAGCAGCCTCTGAAACGCTAGGGGCGATCCGGTCTCGGGAGGTAGGGGGCCACGATCGCCGTCCAGAGCTTGTAGCCTTCCTCATTCATGTGCAGGTTGTCAGGGCTGAAGATGCCCTGTATGGGCATGCCGTCCGGTCCCAGCATTTGATGAAACACATCGATGAATATGAGCCCGGGGTTGGCTTTGGTGTACGCCTCGATCAATGCGTTCGCCTGGATCACCCGTTCAACTTGCGACCAGCGCTTCGGGTTCCCCGCAATGGATATGTAAGCGATGGGCGTGGACGGCTGCTTTTCACGGACCTTTCCGACCAGCGCCTTGAAATTAGCGAAGACGTCTTCGGGTGTCTTATTCGCGTTGATATCGTTTCCGCCCGCGTAAACCACGATGAACCTCGGTTCATGTTTGAGCACAAGGCGGTCGATGAAGTGCACGGAATCGCTCAGGAGCGAGCCGCCAAAACCACGGTTGATGACATGGTGGTGCGGAAAATCAGTTGCAAGCGAAGTCCATTTTCGAATGCTGGAACTGCCCACAAAAACGATCGCGTTTTTTGGCACGGGAGACGCGGTCTCACTGGATTCAAATGCGGCGATGTCCTTCTCCCACTTGTCGGGCGGGGCTGGAGCCGGTTGCGCCGCGCCACCCGTGTTGGTGAAAGATACCACTGGCAAAAGTGATAAGAGCACCGGGGCGATCAGCGCGGCGAATTGCTTACAGGAGTTCATAGGGGGATTGAGCTAGTGCCGGAGGGGGTTTGCGACGAGCAAGAGCACGCGTAAGGCGGGTTGGAATGCCTGTTTAGCAATCATGCACTTGTGAAAGCTTGAAATCTGGTTGAGGGTACGCCGCGCAACAAGGCTTTAGTAGCGGTTTCGTCGATGAAAAGTGCAGTCGATGAGACCCAAAGGCGCTCCATCCCCCAAACAAACGCCCATAAACAAAATGAAGCTTCACTCCAGCCTCCAATTCATCATTGCACGGTGCCACATGCATATTGGAGCAGCGCGAAGTGCGGCCTCGGTTTTTTTATCACTGGGCATTTTACTTGGCCTGTCGGCCACCGGAGTCTGCGAACCGCTCGATATCCTGATTGAAAACGCGGCCATCGCCGATGGAACAGGGGCGCCTCTTTACAAAGGCTCGATTGGACTCCGCGCGGGCCGCATTGCAGCGGTCGGTGATGCTGCAGGGCTTGCCAAGACCACAATCGACGCAAAGGGGCAGGTCGTTGCACCCGGCTTTATCGACGTGCATACGCATTCCGAAGACATCTGCGAGATCCCCGCTGCGGAGAATTTTTTGCGCATGGGAGTCACCACTATTATCACGGGAAACTGTGGGTCCTCGGTCAGGGATGTTGCGGAGTTGTTCGTGCGCGTTGAACAGACCCGCACCGCGGTGAACGTCGCGACCTTGATAGGACATAATTCCGTCCGGCGTGGGGGCATGGGCGGAAATTTCAATCGGCCGCCCACAGCCGATGAGCTGGCTTCAATGAAGGCGCACGTGGGCAGGGCAATGCGCGACGGAGCCGTGGGTCTGAGCACTGGGCTCATTTACGTGCCAGGCACATTTTCCGGCACAGACGAGATTGTCGAATTGGCCAAAGTGGCGGCTGCTTATGACGGCATTTATGTCAGCCACATGCGTTCGGAAAATACGAAGATATTTAACGCGCTCACCGAATTTCTACGCATCGCAAGGGACGCCCGTGTCCGCTCGCAAGTTTCGCACATCAAGCTCAGTTCGCCGACCTCGTGGGGTAAGGCCGAGGAGGTGTTGGCGATCCTTGACCGGGCAAGGGCTGAGGGCCTTGTAATCACTCAGGATAATTACGCGTATACCGCCTCAAGCACTGGAATTGCGCAGTTGATTCCAGACAGCATGCGCGAGGGCAACCGTCAGGATTTCATCGCAAGACTAGCGGATCCCGCAAAGAAGGAGCGCATAGTTGCGCTGATGCAAGACTCCCGCGAAAAGCAGGGACGCACGGATTACCAATACGCCGTGATCGCCCAGTTCAAGCCAGACCCGCGCTTGAATGGCAAATCGGTTCCGGAAGCCGCCCGACTGCTGCGGGGAAGCGATTCGGTTGCTGATCAAGTGGAGACGATTCTGGATCTGGAAGCGCGCGGCGGCGCGAGTGCAGTCTATCACAACATGAACGCAGAGGATCAAAAACGGTTCATGGCGCATCCGCTCACCATGATCGCGAGTGACGGTGGACCCCGGATTTTCGGCGACGCCGTCCCGCATCCCCGGAGTTACGGGAACAATGCGCGGGTTCTAGGGCGGTTTGTGCGCGAGGAAAAAGTGATGAGTTTAGAGGAGGCGATCCGGCGAATGACTTCACTGCCAGCGGCGACGTTTGACATCAAGGACCGCGGGGTGTTGAAGGTTGGCGCATGGGCCGATGTGGTGGTGTTCGATCCTGCGCAAGTGAGGGATCCCTCGACGATGGACGAGCCCCACCACTACGCCGAGGGCTTCAGCACAGTGATCGTCAACGGGGTCCCAGAGATTCTGGATGGAGCTATGACTCTGGAGCGCAGCGGTGCGGCTGTGCGCAAGGGGCGTTAGAACGTCGGACGCGCCGGAACTTCCGCAACTGCGTCACAGCGCAGTGATCGATACGGCGTGCTTCACCGGCACGACGCTCTTGTGCGCGTCCGCCTCGAGTTCCTGATGGCGGGTGGATAGCTTTGCAGCAAGCTTCTCGAAGAGGGTCTTCCACTCGGGATCGCGCTGGGTCTCCGCTTGAAACATGCGGAACTGCGTGATGACGCCCTTGATCATGCTGGTTTCAAACGATTGCTTGGCGGCAACGCTGTTCATTACTTTTTTAAAGGATTCATCAAACGGGGTCGCTGAGAATTCAGCGGCGAGGTTCACGCCCGCTTCAAGCTGCTCTTTCGTAAATTCACAGCTCTCTGTTCCCCAAGTCACTTTCGCCTTTGCAGCTGGAAAGTTAGTCACCTTAAGCGTGAACCGGTTTAGGTCGCTGTTGAATGGGAGGAAGGGTAGAATGCTGCGGGTTCCGTTTGATGCTTTTGGATCGCCCTCAAAGCAGAAGGGGTACTTCTGGCTTTCGAGCTCCAGCTTCCCCGCGGCGTAACTGACGACCTTGTGGCCGGCGGAAGCACTCGCCTTGCCCCTGTAGTCGATCTGAAGTTCGCCCACCTTGCCTTCGCAGCCGAGCCCCTTCAGGAAAGCGTAGGCCATGATCAGCTGTCCATTCGCGCCCGGATGGACTCCATCCGTGCCGCAAACATCATAGCTTTCTCCGAGCGCTTTTTTGGCCTTCGCCATGGCGTCCATCATGGGTGCGTGAACATCCGCGAAGCCCTGCTGGAACTCCTGCGAAAGCCCGCGCCCAAGTTTACCAAGTTGTTCAAGGCTTTCGTTGTAACCCTGGGCCGCACCGGCCGGAGCAAAGCCGGGTTTCACGAAAAACTTTGTGTCGACCGCGCCCGGGGTTCCCACCACCACGCGCGTGTTGGATTCCTTGAAATTTGAGAGGATCGCGCGCATGGCATCGCTGTAACGTTTGCCGATGGCCTCTTCAAACGGCCGGTAGGTGCCGTCGTTCATTCCGTAGCACAGCGTGGCGATCGTCGGATGAAAGGCGGCGAGATCGTTCTTCATCCGCGCAAGAAACCCGCCTGCGGTCTCTCCACCCCATCCGAATTGAAACACCCGGACATCCGGCCGGCCCTCGACCGCGAGCAGGTAGGTTTCGATGAATTTCGAATAGAGTTTTTGCTCGGTGATCGAGTCGCCGATCACGGCGACGCGTGCGTCTTTTGGAAGGTTTGCCGTTTCAGCGGCACGCGCGGAAAACGGCGTGAGCAGGCAGGCGGCACTGAGAAGAAGGCGCGAGAGGGGGGCGGTTGGAAACATGGCTCCGTGTTAAATGAGCTTTCCGGTTTAGCCCACATAAAATTACGTGCGTCTTGGGCGTCCCGTTGGATTGGCATTTGGGGGCGCGGCTTTATTAACGATGGCTCGCACGCTTGTGCCGCCGATCAACCGGACCGCTCACCGCCGTTTCACTGCGGCCATTTAGATGTGCACTCCCTTTGCGGCATGTAACCTGCTTGGAATTAGTTATCCCCCCTCCTCTATGCTCACTCTGAACGGCCTACCCAAACGAACTTGCGGCGGCATCTCACGTCGTGAATTGCTTCAAGTGGGCGGTGCAGGGTTGTTTGGCTTAACCCTGCCAAAGTTGTTTGCGGCCCAGAGTTCCACCACTCCCGTTTTTGGCGGGGGCGGAGGAAAGGCAAAGGCCGTGATTTTTTTGCATCTCTTCGGCGGACCGAGTCAGCTGGAAACTTTCGATTTGAAGCCTGAAGCGCCGAGAGAAATCCGGGGCCCTTTCCGCCCGATTGCTTCGCAAACACCCGACCTGCTCATTTGCGAACACCTCGAGAGGCTGGCGAAGATTTCAAAGCGTTTCTGCGTGGTCCGTACCATGTCGCATCCGTACAACGACCACAGCGGAGCCGGGCACTACATTCAAACGGGCAAGCGCTGGCATTTGCCGGTGGGCGGGGGTTTCTCCGCGACGCCGCAGGACTGGCCCGCGATGGGGTCCGTGGTGGAGTACATGTCGCAGCGCGCGCCCGGAGGGATGAAGCGCGAAATGCCTTCGTACGTAGTATTGCCAAACCGTCTGGGGCGGCTGCAGGCGGAGGGTCAATACATCCGACCGGGCGAATATGCGGGGTGGCTTGGTAATGGATACAATCCTGTGACCACACGTATCAACAAGCTCGACAAGGATGACAATCCCTACTGGCGCGATTGCACGGAAACGGAGCTGAATTTTCAGCTCGAGGGACTGGAGCCTTTTCTGCCGGTGGGAAGGATTCGCGAAAGAGTTTCGCTGCTCGATCAATTCGAGGCGATGCGCGCGCGCTTGGATGCGGGGGACGCCGATGCGCTGGACCGGCACCGGCAGCGCGCGCTTGCGTTGATCGCCTCGGACCGGATGGGGGCGGCGCTGGATCTTCGCAAAGAGCCCGATCGTATGCGTGATCGTTACGGACGGCATTTGTTTGGACAGTCCTGCCTGATGGCGCGGCGCTTTGTGGAGGCCGGCACCCGGTTCGTTACGGTGCATTACGACTGCGTGGACGGTTACAGCTGGGATTCGCACCGCCACAGCGATGATGTGAAGCGGCACTTGTTGCCCACCTTTGACCAGGCATGCTCGGCGCTGCTCGCAGACCTGGACGAGCGCGGGTTGTTGGATGAAACGCTGGTGGTCGCGCTGGGCGAGATGGGGCGCACGCCCGTGGCGACTGCGAATTGGGGGCGCGGCCATTGGAGCACGTGTTTCCCCGCGCTGATCGCCGGCGCAGGGGTTCGCGGCGGTATTGTTTACGGAAAAACAGATGCTAAATCCGAGTATCCGCTCGAAAAAGCGATGACGCCTGAGGATCTTGCGAAGACGATCTACATGGCGTTGGGGCTGGACCCCGAGATGTTTTTGACGGACCGGCAGGGGCGTCCGGTGCCGCTGGTGGAGAGCGGAAAGGCGGTCCGAGAGCTTTTTGGGTAGTTTACGCGCCACGCTCCCCCGCTGCGGTCTGGCGTGGGCGAGATACGCTCCGGAGTCTGGGCGCTGTTCCCGTGGAGCCTAAAGATTCCGATGGACTAATATTTGGCAATCTGCACACTTAATTGTATTCAGAGTGCTGCGGTGTAGGTCTTTCTAAAGGTATCTATTCTGGGTGCCTAATTCGGGGCCAATGCCGCAAAGCGGTTAGAGAGAGACCACCCCATTCATTTCATGAGCGAATTGTTCAAAGACATATTTACAGAGTCCGGCACCGTTTCCCGGTTTTGGTGGAGGATGGTGCAGGGGTTTTTCATCTTTGCGTCCTGTGTCTCGATGCTTTTGGAGTTTTACGAGCCGTACGAGAGCGGTTTTCCGGGGTTCATTAGCGCGCTGGAGCTTGTTTCCGTGGGCTTTTTCACGGTTGATTACCTTGGGACCCTGTATTTTGCCACCGAACGGCTGAAGTTTTTGTTCAGCTTTTGGGGTCTGACGGACTTGATCTCCATCCTTCCCACCTTCCTGCTCATGCTCAATCCTTCCTCTGCATTGGTGGTCAAGATGTTACGCATGTTGCGCTTTCTGCGAATCGTGCGTTTTTGGAGGCAGGGACCGGCGGCTTTCTGAGGCCGCGGCCAGCCTCACAACCAGCGTGTTGGACGGCTTTGACTCAAGCGGCTACCAGGATTTAACAGAAGGTCGGAACTGTATCCCTGCAACTTAAGTTTGCCATGGGGCCACAGGATAGGCTAATTTACACACGTTTCGTTGCCTAAAAAGCAAACAGACCAATCCAACCTTCGAATATATGAGTTTAGCTAATCAAAGTTCTGTTTCGATTGTGGGCGCCGTGGGTCAGCAATCCAGCCTCTACCTGCTGATGCAGCAGGTCTCCCAGCTGTTGCAATCGACGACACCCAATTATGCGGCGGCTGGTCCTGTCTCCGGGGTGGACCTCCGGCGCATTTCTACTCAACCCGGTTCGGTTGCAGGTGTCAGTTTGAGGAACATGCCCGCAAAACTGGGCCCAGTTGCCGGAACCGATTTGCGCAAGCTCAATACAAACCCCGGTACCGTTGCAGGAGTAGACTTCCGCAACCTACAGTTCGGGGGGCAAGGAACAATTTCTGGAACGGACTTGAGGACCATCAAAACAATGCCCGGTCTTGCAACGAGACTTGGTTAATTTCGAGCGCATGCGTGTACGTGCCGGTAGATTCCGGTGCGTGATTCAGTCCGGTGGTTCCTTTTCGCTTCGACGACTGCGTGCGCGGACAGTTTCTTTTTAACAAACGCGTCTGTCGCAAAATATGCCCGCCCCCCGGCAAATCATCGGGCGTCGCGATTTCATCCGCGGAACTTCTCAGTTGGCTCTTACCGCAGTGGCGGCTCCTTGGGGAGCGCGCGCTGCAGTCCCCGCTGCTGTGGTTGAAGAGATGACCATCATCTCCAAGCAGCCCGAATATTACAACGGATGGTCGACGGTCGTGCGGCGCCGCAGTGGTGAACTGTGGCTGGCGTGGTCAGGTGGCCGTGAGTCGCATGTCTGTCCGTTCGGACAAGTGCAAACCATGGTTTCGCGTGACGAGGGCGCTTCGTGGAGTTGGCCTAGAGTACTGCTGGACGGGCCGATTGATAATCGCGATGCGGGCGTCCTCGAAACCCAAAAGGGTACACTCATTGTCACAACTTTCAGCTCCCTCGCTTACGAGGAGCAGTTCAAGAGCGGGAAAGCGTTCATGCGCCATACCGACAAGGGCTGGGAAGCGGACGCACTTTCCGTCGAACGCAAAGCAAAATGGACCGCAGCCCATGCTCGCTCAACCGATGAAACGCGCCAAGCAGAGCTCGGCGAATGGTGCATGCGCTCCAGCGACGGCGGACTCTCCTGGTCTTCAAGAATCAGAACGGTGGTCAACAGTCCGCACGGTCCGATCGCACTTTCCGACGGGCGGCTTTTTTACGCGGGCAAGCAGCTCTGGACCGCTGAGAAGCGCGTGGGTGTCGCGGTGTCTCTCGATGACGGCCTCACATGGAAATGGCTTTCGGAAATTCCGCTAAGAAAAGGCGACATTCAGGTTTATCACGAGCTCCACGCGGTCGAGGCCACGAACGGGACGTTGATTGTTCACATTCGCAATCACAACACCGAGCACAAAGGATGGACTCTCCAGACGGAATCAACCGATGGCGGCCGATCCTGGAGCGAGCCGCATCCGATCTGCTTTGGGCTCCCCTCGCACCTGCTCAAGCTCAGGGATGGGCGGCTTCTCATGACGTACGGTTATCGCCGCAAGCCTTATGGTAACCGCGCTCGTCTGAGCGAAGATCATGGCGCCACTTGGAGCGAAGAAATGGTGGTTTCCGACGATGGCGCTAATGGGGATCTTGGATACCCGAGCACGGTCGAGCTCTCGGGAGGCTCGCTTCTGACCGTGTGGTATCAAAGCAATCCCGAGACGGGGCGCGCGGTCCTGCGGCAGGCAAAATGGCGGCTGCGCTAGAGCGCGAAAAACGCTGAATTTATTCCGCATGAAATCGAGGACCGTGCATTCCCCGGCTGCGAGTCACGAAGTGAAATTAGAGTTTCCAGCGGCCGCCATTGAACGTAGGAACTAACCATGGCTTTCACCCCCCTTCACCGCCGTTCCTTCCTTAAATCAATTCTCGCAGCAGGCGTTAGTCCACTGCTCCTCCCAAGCCGCGCTTGGTCCGCAAAAGTTGGCCCCAACGATGCGATCAGACTTGGTTTTATCGGTTGCGGCATTCAGGGCCGAGGATTGCTTTCGGGGTTTCTGAAATTGCCAAATACTCGCGCGGTGGCCGTTTGCGACGTGGATACTACTCGGCGTGAAAACCACAGGCAGATCATTGAAACCCATTACGCGTCCCAAACAGATTCGGGATTCAAAGGCTGCGCTGTTTACAATGATTTTCGCGAATTGCTAGGACGCGACGACATCGACGGCGTCGTGATAGCAACGCCAGACCACTGGCATGCGATCATCGCCGTAGCCGCTGCGGCCGCTGGAAAAGACATTTATTGCGAGAAGCCGCTCACCAACACGATTCACGAGGCGCGCGCACTGATGGATGCAGTGCGAAAGAACGGTCGCGTTTTCCAGACCGGTTCGATGCAGCGCTCCTCGCGCGAGTTTCGGGTGGCGTGTGAGCTCGTTCGAAATGGTGTGATTGGAAAAATCTCGCGCGTCGAAGCGGGGTTCGGAGGGCCCGCAAAGCCCTGCGATCTACCGGCCGAGGAAATGGAGGCAGGCCTGGACTGGGACATGTGGCTTGGGCCCGCTCCGAAGCGCGACTACAACTCCATTCTAAGTCCGCGCGGCGTGAACAAGCATTTCCCGCAATGGCGCGCGTACCGCGAATATGGAGGCGGCGGCGTCACCGATTGGGGCGCGCATCATTTAGATATCACCCATTGGGGGATCGATGCGGACCGTAGCGGACCGAGTCAGATCGTACCGCCTGATGATTGGAGCAGCGCGGACTCCGGCGTTCGCCTGCAATACCCAAACGGCGTTGAAGTGCGTCACATTAAGGAAAACGGCGTGACTTTTTTCGGCTCCGAAGGCGAGGTGTATGTGAATCGAGGGAAGTTTCAAATCAAGCGGGGCGGGACAGTCCAAGCCTCGGCCCTAAGCAAGGAGGATAAGAGCGCTCTCCCTCTCGCCCTTGATTTCGCTGAGAAAGAATATCTCGCAAACGCAAAAGTGCGGCTCTACGCGAGTACCGATCACAAGGCGGATTTCCTTTCCTCCATGGTTTCGCGCAAACAGCCCATTACAGACGTTGAGACTGGCGCGCGTACCGTCATCGGATGTCACCTCATCAGCCTTGCGTATTACCACGGAAAAACCATCAACTGGAATCCCGCGCTTTTAGGCTTTGAAAAAGGGTCGGGCGACGCGAAGTGGCTCCAAAACGAGTATCGTGGTGGCTGGAAGCTCGCGTGAGCGGAACTCTTGTTCGCGCGAAGCCTTTTTGAGCACTCAATGCTTTGAGCGTGAATCAGCCGTCATTTGGCACTAAGTTTCTCGATAAGAAACTTAGTTGGCGTGGCATGCGGCGCATCTGCTGCGCCCGGGTATTGTAATTCGCATTCAACGCCATTCGCCTTGCAGTGCTCCTGAAGTTTTACGCCAAAGTTTGATGTGTGAGTCGGGTCTTTCTGTTCTTTTCCGAGATCAGGCGGACCGGAATAGATCAAGTAAATTGGCGGGTCATTGCTGCTTACTAAGGCGTAAGGCGAGTATTCGGCAATCCATGGCAGTAGTTTTTCACGGGATGCGAGAAACGAGTCAAACGTCGCGATCCCGAATGCGTGCCCCCCGTATTTGCTATTCGGCGTCCAGCTTTTCATCTGCTCGGGATCCAGCGAAGTCTGCGCACCGGTGACAGCCGCACATCGGAGTCTGGAAGATTCACGTGCGACGGGATCCTGGCTCGTTAGATCTGCAAGATCCTCGTGGAATGAAAGCCAAAGGCTTGAGCATGCCCCCGCAGATCCGCCTGCTGCGCCGATGCGGGTCGTGTCGACGTTCCATTCCGCGGCCTTGCTGCGAACAAACTGAAGTGCTCGCGCAGCATCATATAGAGGCGCTTTGACTGGCGGTTCAATCGACTCGGCCTCGGCCATTTTGATAAAACGGTAGTTGATCGCGGCAACGGAGATCTTGGCTTCCAACAAAGCGGACACATCGACGAAACGGTCGACCCGTTCCTTTTCGCCACCCTGCCATCCGCCACCGTGGATCACTAGCACCAAGGGAACCGGCGAAGGGGATTCGGCCTTCCAAAAGTCGAGCACGTGTCGCTCGTGAGAACCGTAGCGCACCTCCGAAAGCGTAGGCTTCGGTACCGATGGCGCGTATGCAGGCGGGCGGGGGCTTGTGGCAGACGGTTTTTCGACAGGCATCTCCTTCGCAAAAACAGAAGCTGCGAGTGACAGGAGTAAAGTGAGTGTTCGGCGAATTCGCATATGCGGGGGAGTTATCCAGGCAACACTTAAGCGGTGCTCTGCGTGCTGTCTAGCAGGCAGCCTAGCAAGATCATTACCAGACGTGCGGTGGAACGTAGTCAAACATGGGCTGCCGCGTGAATCAGGCGTCCTGCGGGTTCATTCGCTGATGGGTTGCGATGCAGGCCTCCACTGCGCGCTGCCATTCGTCTTGAGTTGTCTCCCATCCGCCACTGAAGCGCACCACCCTGTCGGCGCACTCGCCAAGGCCCATGGCGGAGAGAACGTGCGAGGGTTTTTCCTTTCCGCTTGCACACGCGGATCCGCTTGAAGCCGCCACTCCCGCCGCGTCCAACCGGACAACCCAACGTTGCCGGCAGTCCACTGCCGCGGGCGCGAGAATGGTGATGGTATTCCACAAGCGCTCCGCCGATCCGGCGATAATTTGCAAACCTTCGATGCGTTCGCGGAGTTGCGCTTCGACCTGGGCCCGCATCGTAAGTCGATCGGCGATGGAACTCATGTTCGCAGCGCTGTGGTTGAGCGCGGCGGCAAATGCAGCCGCCGCAGCAACGTTCTGCGTGCCGGCGCGACGAGCGTCCTCCTGCGGCCCGCCGAGCAGCAGGCTTTGAAAGGCTGTCCCCTCGGCCCGCGCCGGGAGCTTCAGGAAGCCGATCCCCACGGGCGCGCCGAACTTGTGTCCACTCGCAAAAACATAGTCGCACGCACCTAATCCCACGCCGGGCAGCCTTCCGATCCACTGCGTGGCATCGCACACAAATGGCACGCTGTTTTCCGTGCAGAGCTGCTGCAACTTTTGCCACGGCTGAAGCACCCCGGTTTCGTTGTTCGCAGCCATGACAGCAACCGCCCCGATTGCTTTTGATGCCAGCAATGCTTGCACATAGTCAATCCGAACAATGCCGCTGGCTTCGACCGGTATGATTTCCAGTCTTCCTTTAAACCAACGCTCGGCAGCTTCCATCACGCAGGGATGCTCGATTGCGGAGACTGCTAGCGCGTTCCGAGTTTGCTTGCTGAGATGCGCAAGAGTGGCATTGGCGGCTTCAGTCGCGCCACTTGTCCACACAAGCTCCATCGCCCGAGCGTCCAAGTGGGCGGCAAGCTCCTCGCGAGCCGAATCCAGCGCGCGTTCCGCTCTTTGTCCGGGTCTGTGGAGGCTCGATGGATTTCCGTATCCTCTTTCATGCACCGCGAGCCACGCCTCGCGAGCAGCCGCACACAGCGGCGCCGTCGCATTGTGATCGAGATAGATCATGCAATCATGCCGAGCGAAGCGTTTTGTTTTGTGCGGAATTCGCCGTCCACAGCCAGACCAGCGCGAGGGCGAGCAGCAGCAATCCCACCGGCACTAACCCGATCTGCAACTCGGGGCCAACCCACGGGAGCGCCTCGCTCTGGCGGGTTGCGACCTTTGAAAAGATCGCTTTTATGAAGACCAATCCTGCATGGATCCCAATGCTCATCCACAAAGCTCGGGTGCGCATTGCGGAGACTCCTAAGGTCCAGCCAAACACAAAAAGTGTGCTAAACCCAGCGAGCAAAAGAAGCGGCTGTGCAAATTGGTGGAACATGTGGGGCACCAAAGTAAACCCAGTCCAAGCACCCACTTCCTGAATCGACAAGGCGGGGTTTGGCTTCAGAAAATGCACGACTGCGAAAATCCCGCTAGTCCAGATCAGCGCTGCGCGCTCGGGCAATGACTTCAGGAGCAGGCCGGCGATCGCGCCCCGGAAGAGCCACTCCTCCAGGAATCCAACGGTGGCCGCAGAAGCCAGGGCGAGGCAGAGAACCTTCGGCGACAAGGGCGCTTTCATTGAGTAAAAGCCGGTCTTGAGGTAGATGACGCTCAACAGCGCCATCACTCCGGCACCAAGAAAAAGCCCCTGGCCCAAGTGTTGTTTCCAATCGCGGTCGGGTTCGAGAGCGGGGTTCATCTTGCCGCTGACCCCCAGCCAGCGGGCGAACGGCCAAAGGAGCGCGATCGCGCACAGCAGAAGGCTGCGGTTGAAGTATTTTTGGAAAGGGTATTTCCGCAGAACCACCAGAACACCAGCGTCCGCAAGAGCATGGGCGGCCCAGTACAGGCCTGGCGCCAAAATCGCGCCTAAGAACAATACCGCCGCAAGATACGTGAGAATTTTACCGATCTCTTTCACTTAGGGGCGTATTGTGCACTCTCCCCTCGTCAAAGCTCCAACCAAAACCCACCTTATCTCATGCGGAATGTTCATGTCTGGAAAACGGTTACTGAAGACCGTGAAAAGCGGGAGGTGCGTGCGGAGCGTTTTGGCGGCAAGTGGCGGTTCCAATCCAAACTAAAATCTGAGGAACGCTGGACTTACTACGATGTGCCAACTTTGGAGGATCTCGAGGAGTTGCGCGACATTCTCTGGCGCAAATACCAGCGCAAGCGGCTGCCTCATGACGATGTGGCCTCCATCGATGCGATCATCGCCGAACGCCGCCTCCTAGAGCCCGGCTCTTCAGCGATCGAGGAAAACGGGAATTAGCGTTTCGAACCAGCCGCGCCCGGACCCTTGGCCCCCAAGGGCCCAAGCGCCTGCCTTGTCAGTGAAACCCAACAAGGCGCCAAGCCGGAGCGACGGCAATAAGTCAGCGCTGCGAGCCCTACGCTATCAGATCGTGAACGACTTTTGCGGGTAGTACGCCTGTGAGCCGCTGGTCGAGCCCTTGGAATTTGAAGGTCAAGCGCTCATGACTGTAGCCCAGCAAGTGCAACACCGTCGCGTGGAAATCGCCGATGTGCAGTGGGTCCTTGACGATGTTGTAGCTGAATTCGTCGGTCTCGCCGTAGATCTGACCCCCACGGGCGCCGCCGCCGGCCATCCACATCGTGAAGCAGCGTGGATGATGGTCGCGTCCGTAGTTTTCGCGGCTAAGCCCACCCTGGCTGTAGATTGTGCGCCCGAATTCGCCACCCCAGATGATCAGCGTGTCGTCAAACATCCCTCGTTGCTTGAGATCCTCGATTAGTGCGTGGCAGGCTTGGTCGACGTCTTTGCACTGGCTTGGCATGCGAGTGCCAACGTTTGCATGGTGGTCCCAGTTGTTGAGATAAATCTGCGTGAACCGCACGCCGCGCTCAGCAAGTCGCCGAGCCATCAGCACGCTGTTGGCAAAGCTGCCGCGCTTGCGTGCTTCTTCGCCATACAACGCGAAGGTCGATTCCGGCTCGCTTCCGAGGTCCGTGAGCTCCGGCACACTGGATTGCATCCGAAACGCCATTTCGTATTGCTTGATGCGGGTATGAATCTCCGGGTCGCCCACCGCTTTGTAGTTCAGTTCATTGAGCGCATTGATGTTCTGGATCGTCTGATGCCGGATATCCGGAGGCACGCCAGCCGGGTTATTGATGAACAAAATGGGGTCCCCCTTGCTGCGGAAAGAAACGCCAGCATGTTCGCCGGGCAAGTAACCGCTCGACCAAAGGCGGCTGGAAATGGCCTGTTCCTGTTCGCGGTTGGTGGGAGTTGCAATCAACACGACGAAGTTGGGTAGATTGTCGTTTTCCGATCCGAGCCCGTAGGACGCCCACGCGCCGAGACAAGGCCTGCCGGTCACCTGGTTGCCGGTTTGCATCGCGCAAATGGCAGGCTCGTGGTTGATCGCCTCGGTGTGAAGCGAGCGCATCCAGCAGATGTCGTCCGCGTTCCGCGCGAGGTAGGGCAGCAGGTCCGCATTCATCCACATCCCGCATTTGCCCCGCTGCGCAAATTCGTACTTCGAGGGGGCGATCGGGAATCGCGCCTGGCCGCTTGTCATTGTGGTCAAGCGCTGCCCCTTGCGGATGCTCTCGGGGAGATCCTTGTCGTACCAATCCTTCATCACCGGTTTGTAATCGAAAAGATCCATCTGCGAGGGACCGCCGACCATGTGCAGGTAAATCACGCGCTTCGCCTTCGGGGCGTGCGTGGTCAACGCAGAGCCACTCGCGGCTTTTGCGAGACCCGACCCCAGCAGGGATGAAAGCGCGGCCGCGCCGAGCGCACTCGAGCCGCGGCCCAAAAACCGGCGACGCGTTTCAAGAGAATTCCATTCGTGTAAAAGTGACATGGCGTTGTTCAGTTATTTGTTTAGGACTTCGTCGAGATTTAGGAGCTGATTACAAACCATCGTCCAGGCAGCCAGATCCGGTTTCGAAACAGTCGGGTCCGATTTGAATTCACCGATGCCGATCAGTGCCTCCGCATCGGCCGGATTTTCCGCGTAGTGTTTTTTGAGGTCTTTAAGCGAGGCTTGAAGAAGCGTCTTTTCAGCAGGCCTTGGCTCACGGCACAGCAGCCGCTCCACCGCCTTTGCGAGGCGGGCGTCCTCGTCGTTTGCCGCCTTGATGCATGAGTGGGCGAGAACGCGCGCGGCTTCGACAAACTGCGGGTCGTTCATCGTGACCAGCGCCTGGATCGGGGTGTTGGTGCGGTCACGCCGCACGCAGCTTGTTTCGCGGCTCGGCGCGTTGAACAATTCAAGGCTCGCAGGCGGTGCCATGCGTTTCCAAAAATTATAAAGCGTGCGTCGGTACAGATTCTCACCGCTGTCCTGCTTGTATTTTTCCGTGCCGAGTCCGACGACTTCCCAGATGTTCTCTGGTTGATAGGGCATTGTTCCAGGTCCGCCCATGGTTGGAGAGAGCAGTCCGCTTGTGGCGAGCGCGTAGTCCCGCACCATTTCAGCGTCCATCCTAAAGCGGGGACCGCGGCTCAACAGCGCGTTATCGCGGTCTTTCTCGATTTTTTCAGGCGTGCTCACCGCAGCCTGGCGATAAGCTGCGGAACGCAGTAGCAGGCGGTAGAGTTTTTTGACATCCCAACCCGACTCCCGGAACTCCACCGAAAGCCAGTCAAGCAGCTCAGGATGCGTGGGGGCGCTTCCCATGATACCGAAGTCCTCAGAGGTCTTCACGAGGCCCGTCCCGAACAACTCCTGCCAGATGCGGTTCACCGTCACTCGGGCCGTGAGCGGATTCTGCGGGCTTACCAGCCACTGGGCCAGTCCGAGGCGGTTCTTAGGCGAATCCGGGGGCAGCGAGCCCATCGCGACGGGGACCGCCGCCGCGACCTCATCGCCGGGTTTGTCATAGGCCCCGCGCATCAACACATTCGCCATGGGCTGCATGTTTGGGCGCTCTTCCTGAATGTGGGTGAGCGGGCTCCGCGCCTTGATTGCGGACTGCTCGGCGGTGAGTTTACTAAGTTGAGCGTTCGTTTTTTTAAACTCGTCATGACGGTATTGGAGATAGTGCTCAAGTAGCGCTTCCCGTACTTTCGGCGACGAAGGACTCGTGACGAACGTGTGCTGTAACTCCGGAACCTTTGCAGTGGCTGTTGCCTCCTCGGCGCTAAGCTGTCGCTCATAAAGGCGCACATCCTGCACACCTGCGTTCTGCAAAAATTCGCTTTTGCTACGCTGACCGATGCGGGTCGGCGTCGCGGATTGCGATGCGGTTTTGAGCTTGTCGATATCTATCCGTAACTCCGCGGGCACACCATCAACATATATCTTGATTCCGGATGCCTTGCCCTTGCCATCGTAAGTAACCAGCACGTGCTGCCAGACGCCTTGTCGCACGGTGACCGCTGTAGTGGTTACCTTGATCGCGTCATCAGGCCAGCGGCTGATAATGTATGCGCCAAAATTGCGACTCGTGTGGAACAGGCTCCATCCTTGGGAGTTCCGTGCATCATCCATCCGCGCGACGATTGCCCCCGCAGAATCGAGTTTTGGGGTGCGTATCCATGCCCCCACACTGAACGCCTGCATCGTGTTGAAGTTTCCAACATCGCCGATCTCCAGTGTCGCATCTTTCGCGAGCTCCGGAGCCGCGCCCAGCTTGCCGCCCTTTTTCCACGCGATCTCGCCGGTTGCACTCGCGCCTGCCGGAGTTCCCGCACCTTCGTTCAAAGGATAATGCCCGACCAATCCTGTGCTCGGAATGTCCTGGTTCAGATCGTCCGGCTTCGCCTGTGCGATCCACTTGTCGAAGTCCGGTTTGACAAGCGCCCGGTAGTCTTTGAGTTTCGCCTGGGCATCGCCAATTTCGGCAGGCAGCGCCGCCCAACGCGGCCTATCCTCCGGCTTTGGAAGTGTCAGCACGGGACCGAGTCCGTCCTTCACATTGCCGTCTTTCGCCTTCTGCGTTGTATTTCTAAAGAACGCTGCGAGCGAGTAGTAGTCGCGCTGCGTGATTGGATCAAACTTGTGATCGTGACACTGCGCGCAATTGGTGGTGAGACCCATGTAAACCCATCCAATAGTTTGCACACGGTCTGCAGCGTAGTTAGCGAGGTTTTCCTCGTCGATGGTTCCACCTTCGTTGGTCGTGATGTTGCACCGCTGCAGGCCGGTTGCGATCAACTGGTCCTCAGCGGGATTCGGAAGCAAGTCACCGGCGATCTGCTCCACAGTGAACGCGTCAAACGGTTGGTTTGCATTGAATGATCTGACAACCCAGTCCCGATACGGCCACATCTCACGGGGCTTGTCGAAATGCAGTCCGTGCGTGTCAGCGTAGCGCGCGGCATCAAGCCAGTAGCGAGCCCGATGTTCTCCATAGGCCGGCAGAGCCATCAGTGCGTCGATGATTGCATCCACATTTGCGTCGCTCAAACGCTGACCTTGCGAAGGAAGATGCTTCGCTACGAATTCGGGCGAAGGGGGCAGGCCGGTCAAATCAAGCGACAGCCTTCGGATGAGTGTTCGTGCATCAGCCTCCTCCGCTGGCTTGAGCCCTTCTTTTTCGAGGCGCGCGAGCACAAACCGGTCGATGGCGGTCTTAGCCCACGCCGCCGATTGAACTCCAGGAACCTCCCCGCGTATCGGTGGAATCAGCGACCAATGCGGCTGCCAGGGCGCGCCCTGCTCGATCCAGGCCTTCAGCACCGCAATCTGATCCGGTTTCAATTCCTTGTGGGACTTCGGAGGCGGCATCAACTCGTCCTTGTCACCAGTGATCAGACGCTGATACAGCGGGCTTCCTTTCGAGTTACCCTTCGTGATAGGCGCTTCCCCGCTCTCAGCCTTCGCGAAAAATCCCGCTTCGGTGTCCAGGCGGAGATTCGCCTTGCGGGTTCCCGGATCCGGCCCGTGACAGTGAAAGCAGTACTCTGCAAGAATGGGGCGCACGTCGCGGTTGAAATGAACGCCTTGCGGCGACTCAGCGGCCGCATGCCAGGAAACTCCAAAGATCGTCAACCACGCTGCGATTTTGCACTGGATCATTTTCATAAAGAGAGGGGCACCTTTTGTAACTGCACGTTTCGACCCGGAAAGCATCCGTTCTTTTACACGTGATCAGGCAACTCCTCACACTTTAAAAAATTGGGCACGCATATTTTTAAACCTAAGATTTTCCGAGTCACACTTCCTGCGTGCATGTGTGCCGCCCCGGCGTGTAAACCCGCTACTATGCGCTATTTAATCCGCGAAAAACTAATGTCCTTCGGCGATGACTTCTGGATCGAAAATGACGCTGGGAAGCGGGTATACAAAATTGACGGGCATGCCTTCACCATTGTTCGCGAGAAGCTGTGCATCGAGGACGCCGAGGGTGAGGAAATCGGATTTTTGCGTGAGAAGCTCATTTCCCTGCGGAAAGCTTACGAGATTCACTTGCGTGGCAAACATGTCGCCACGGTCAGTAAAGACCTTCTCACTCTGTTCCGGTGTTCCTTCACCGTCGACGTACCCGGCCCAAATGACCTGGAGGCTCAGGGAAGTCTTCTCGACCATGAGTACACCTTCAGCCGCGGAGGCGACGTTGTGGCGACTGTATCAAAACGCTGGTTGAGTATCCGCGACACCTATGCGGTGGAAATAAACGACGGGCCGGAACCGCTTCTCATTCTTGCCAGCGCAATCGCGATCGACCAGATGTGTCATGACAAGGACGGGGAATAATCAGTCCAACCCCCGGTTGGACCAGTCCAGGTACCACCGCGAAAACCTTTTTATTTCTGAACCATGAATGTGAAAAAACGAGCACATGCCGTGTGGTTTTGCGCGTCTCTTGGGATGGTTCTTACGTTCTGGTTTTGGCGTTCTTCAAACAGTTTTTTAAACAGGAGCGCTGCGGCGCAGCTCGGATCTTCGACCAATGTTGAGCACCCGAGTGCGAACCCAGCACGCGATGCTGAAAGTGAAATTGAGGCGCTGCGCGAAACGAATCGCAAACTCGAAGAGCAAAATCGGTTTTTAGCCGGACAACTGGAAGAGGCGCGCGGAATTGCGCGCAAGACGCAGGCTGCGATGATAAAAACACACCGGTCATCACAGGAAATTCAGGCGAAGTTGAACGATGTTCTCGAGCCCTTGAAGAAGGACATACATAGTTCTAATTTGCAAACCGACGTCAGCTCAGGTCACACGGTGGTTACGGGCGGCTTTGAGGTTTCTGAAGGCAGGTTTGAATACACTTTGACAACACCAACCGTTAGTGTGGACGACCTAGGCCGTAAAGTGGTCCAGTTGGAGCACAGACGGTTTTCCATTGCGGGCGATAATCTGGAACAGCTTGGCGTGAAGTCTCTGGCGACGAATGCAAGCAACACTTTGCAGCATGGCGAAACTTGGAGCCCACCGCAGACCAAAGATTTTATCTCAAAGGTAAATTCTGCCCGAGGTACCGCTGGACCGGGCGGGGGCATCGATAGCCTTGCTGCGCCGCGCATCACTCTTTTGGACGGGCAAGAAGGCGAAGTGCAAATCGATGCTTACCGTGCCAGGTTTAAGGCCATTATCTCAGAGAGCGGTCAGGGAGTTCGACTGGAACTTCGCACTAAACAGCCCTCTCTGGAAACCGAACCATCACGATAAGACTCCTCGCAGTGGAGCAGCGTTGGCTGCCAAGAAAAATCTGTTTTGTGAGACCGCAACGCGGCAGCCTGATAAGGTGAAGTTTTTCAAATCAGTCCCGATCACTCGGGCGCTCTGCTCGGGCGCATTCAAGTTTCGAGATCTTTCGATGCTGCACAAACTATAACTTTACGGACATGATTTTAGCCACAGACTCAATTTGCGAGACACATGAGCCGGGCAAGGGACATCCCGAGCAGCGCGCGCGATACTCCGCAGTGCACGACGCACTGTCGCGGGCAGGGGTTTTATCAAGTTCAAGCATCATTGGCCCAAAAAAACTCTCACATGCGGATCTGGCGCTCGCGCATCACTCCTCTTATCTTGAGCTTGCCGAGCGCGAGATCAAGGCGGGTTACGACCATCTGAGCACCGGTGATACGAACGTTGGGCCGACCTCGTGGTCAGCTGCACTCGCCGCCGCGGGCTGTGCGGCAGCCGCGACCGAAGCGGTGATACGCGGTGAAGAAAAAACCGCATTTTGCCTTGTGCGCCCGCCGGGCCATCACGCAAATGCAGTCCGTGGAATGGGGTTTTGCGTGCTCAACAACGTTGCGCTTGCGGCCCGGTTTGCAAGGGAGCGTCTGGGTGTGGGCCGATCGTTGATTGTCGATTGGGATGTGCACCATGGCAACGGCACGCAGGACATTTTTTATGAAGACGGCAACGTGTTCTTCTTCAGCACCCACCAGTCCCCGTGGTACCCGGGAACTGGTATGGCGTCCGAAACGGGTGCAGGAGAAGGCGCGGGTATGACGCTCAATTGTCCTCTTCCCGCCGGAAGCGGACGCTCGGAGGTCTTCGCATGCTTTGAAAAGAAGCTTTTACCTGCGATGGAAACGTTCCGGCCCGAAATAATTTTCATCAGTGCAGGATTCGACTCGCGCGAGGATGATCCGCTCGGGAAATTTATACTGAAGGATTCTGACTTTCGGGATCTCACTCTGATGATGCGCGCGTTGGCCGATAAGTTTGCGCAGGGCCGGGTTGTGAGCGTGCTCGAGGGAGGGTACAATTTATCAGGTCTTGCATCCGCGGCCGCGGCTCATTGTTCCGCGCTAGCCTAGCAGCGATTCGAGTCTCAGTATGCACTCCATCCAAATGAGCGCTTTTCCCGATGTCATCAATGTTTCGAAACTGGAACTTTCCTCGCACATCGGCGTGCCCGATGAAGAACGCAAAGTGGCGCAACGCTTGACAGTCGATATTCGTTTGGTTCCCATGCGCGACTTCTCATCCTTGGCGGATGATTTGGCAAACACCGTGGATTATTTTGCGCTGACTCGCCGTGTGCGCGCGCTGGCTGCGGAAAGGCCTAGGAAGCTGATTGAAACGCTGGCGCATGAAATCGCCGGATGCTGCTTGGATGAGTTTGCGGTTCGTGAGGTGGATGTGGAGTTGTACAAGTACATCTTGTGCGATGCTGCGCATGTGTCGGTGAGAGTGACGCGCTGTCGAGGATAGTGTGATGAAGCGGAGAAGGCGGAGCTCATGCGTGCGCCGGAGAAACTGGCGTACACGCGGGGGAGATTCCCGCGGATCGAATTAGACGGGTCATGACCGAAAGCGATGTCCTGAATGAAGCCGCGAGGCTCAAGCCGCCCGCGGAACGTCGATTGAACGAGCAGGGCTTAGCGAAAGTAAAGCTGATCCAATGAGCGTTTAAAACGCACAAACGGGCGAAACGTTGCAGTGTGTTTATAGATCACCCGGGGTAAGAGGGGGATGGCATGCTCGCTACTTTCAGAGGGGAGCGGGTTTCACTAGATAACTGGTATCATTTGTGGCGAGGCCTATCATCAGCCTCGGCCTTTCAAGGCGTGGCAGGAGCGCTGCTTCGGATTTTTATGGAAACGCGTCGTTCGTTCCACTGGAGGGCGTCGAGCCGGTTAAGGAGGGCTGTCTCCTTTTTCAATAGCGGCCAGATGTGGTGGAGCCATTGCAGAGTTTGATCCGAAAAAAAACGACTCAGGGGGAGACGCCCGAGTTGCGTGGTTTCGCGCTGGATTTGCAACTTCCCGTTACTCACCCATACTTTGAGCAGCATTTGCAGCTGGAATTCGCGGCCGGCGTATTCGTGCAGGCTTGTCCATTCGATTCTCTCGTTGAGCAGGCGGATGCCCGCCCGCTTGAATCGCACCGCTGCGCTGCGCGAAACCGCCGGGGCAAGCGCTTGGATCAGGTGCGCGTTGATCTCGGAATCCGAAAGATCGATTGTGGCGGGTTGCGGGCGGGAGAGCGTTGCAGCGAAGAGTGCGTCTAGTTCGCGGGTTTTCGGAGAAGATTGTGTAGGAGGCAGCGGCCGGTCCGGAGCGCGCAAACTTTGAATCGCCACGCTGAGGAATCCGGAAACCAGCACAGCAGAGCCAAGGAGCGCGGCAAGTTGGAGACCTGAGATCCAGGGTGTTCCCGCGCCCTCCGGATCGGCGCCTTTTTTGCGCGGGCTCGCATGGAGCGGCCGGGTCGGCATGGTTAGTCGGCTTTCTTTGGCTTTGATGCCGGCTTGGATTCGCTGCTTTTTGAACCGCTGCTTGACCCTCCTGACGAGCCTCCTGACGAACCGCCTGAGCCCGAGGAGGGATCTTTGGTGGTGGAGTCACTTTTTGCGGCGGTCTTGTAGTTTTCGGAACGATAGTCGGTGATGTAGAATCCGCTGCCCTTGAAGATGAGACCTGCGCCCGAACCGAGTTGGCGTTTTACCTTGCCCTTGCCCCAGGTTTTCATGCGGCATGCCTCTTTAGGGCACGTTTTGAAAGCGTCGTCTTTCATGGACTGGAAGATCTCGAAGTCTTTTTTGCACTTTTCGCAACTGTATTCGTATGTAGGCATAGACTGATGAGGGAGTGGTTGAAAGCGTCGAGGGTGAAAATACCACAGGCTGATGGAGGGAAAACAAGCAGAGTCTGGGCGACGGGCTTGAGCTTGCGCTATGGATGGGAGGAGTAGAAGGTGTAGGGGATGGATCGAGCAACAACGATAACGCAACTTCGCGCAGATTGTGATCAAATCTCACGGTTGATCACCCAGATGCACCCGGCGCTGCCAAAACTGGATGATGCGGCGACGCAGGGGGAAGTATTGAAGGCACTTTTTGAGCTGACCAAGCAAGTGGAGGTGGTAAAGAAGCAGTTGATGCGCTTGGAGAGGCGCGATGATAGTACGGAGTTGTAGGTCGATTAGCTCTTGCATTCCTCGGGGGATTCTCTAGGAAGAGAGGGTCTCGCAGTCGCGGGTATAGCTTAGTGGTAAAGCTCCAGCCTTCCAAGCTGGCTAGGAGGGTTCGATTCCCTCTACCCGCTCCAACTTTTTAAGTTCTTCTCAGGCCCGCAATTACTCTGGCAACCAGCCACTTGCGGGCCTTCTTCTTGCCCGGATCACACGGGCCACCACGGGCCAGGCCAGGCCATCAAAAGCCACAAAATGACAAAAAACATGTAAGTCCATGTTAGTCGATGCGGCCGATTCCAGCGGGTGTACGTTCCCGAATGAAGGTCTCCCAGATCCGCTACAAATCAGGCTCGCTCGGTTGGAAGGCTGATCTTGGCTATATCAACCAAAAGCGCGTGGTTCGTTTCTTCCAGACAAGGGAAGATGCCGAAAATTATCTCCGAGAGGCTAAGTCTGCGCTGAAGACCGAGGGCACAGGCGGTGCGATGATTTCGCCAGCCGACCGGGTTCTGTTTGCCCATTGGAAAGAACGGCTGGCATCAGCGGGTTCCAGTATCGAAGAGGCCGCCCGTGTTTTTCTGAAGTGGCGCGACCTGCTGGCGCCCGCAGGCGCCACGATCGAACAGGCCGGTACTTTTTTTCTCAAACATCACCTGCCTC
>JBILUQ010000223.1:0-6680 GCA_044370935.1 Chthoniobacteraceae bacterium | reverse complement strand
AAGCGGACGGTCTCCTTGGACCTTCCCACCCTTAGCTCATCCCGCCACTCCAAGGGCAATGGCTCACGCCCGTCTACCGTCAGACGGACCCCTTGCTGCTCAACCAAAGAAGAGATGGTGACAATGGACCGATCATTGATGATCAGGCTCCGGTTGGTCAGCACGTGCGGACAGATCGGAGTGATCACCAAGACGCCGGAGTCAGGCGAGAGCACAGGGCCGCCAGCGCTAAGCGAGTACGCAGTGGACCCCGTCGGCGTGGCGACAATCAGACCGTCGGCGTTGTACTCGGTTAGGTCCTCTCCATCAATTTCGACCCCAAGCCGGATGAGTCGGGAGCGTTCGCCTCTGGACACTACCACTTCATTCAATGCGCGTCCCGACCACCATTCCTTGCCATTGCGCAGCACCCTGATGTCCAGAAGCGTGCGTTCGCTAAAATTCAGCAGACCAGACCTCATCTGCTCCAAAACAAGCTGGAAGTCGGAAGGCCCGGCACCAGTGAGAAATCCGAGGGTACCAAGGTTGATTGCGAGGATGGGGGGCACGGGGAAAAATGCGTCTCTGATGACTTCAAGCAGGGTTCCATCTCCGCCGAGCACCACCAGCAAGTCACTCTTTGCAAAGAGCTCCTTCGCCGGCACGACTGGACTTTGCTGCATGCAACGGGCAGTAGCCGCCTCAAGAATCACAGAGCTTCCAAGCTTTTCAAACTCCCCCTTAACCGCGCGCAATAAGTCCAGAGCGCCCGACTTTGAGACGTTAGCGATTATTCCGACAGTTTTCCAATCCATGCTAAGAATTCTACATTGCCGTCGCCTCCACGAATGGGCGATTCAACCAACCCATCCCACCGCAGGAAAGCACACGCATCCACCCACTGTCGAATCCTGTCCACCGCACGGGCATGCAATGAGGGATCGCGGACGACACCTCCACGACTCACATCTTCGCGGCGCAATTCGAATTGGGGTTTGATCAAAACAACAGCCATACCGCCGGGGCGCACCCTTTCAAGCGCAGCAGGCAAGATCAAAGTAAGTGAGATAAACGAGACGTCTGCAACCAAAAGATCGACCAAATCTGGGACGTCCGCCTGTGTCAGGTACCGGCAGTTAATCTTTTCAAGAACGACCACACGGGGGTCGTTCCGAATCTTCCAATCCAGTTGCGAGTGCCCCACGTCGGCGGCATACACCTTTCGCGCGCCCCTCTGGAGCAGGCAATCTGTAAATCCGCCCGTGGAGGCACCCACATCCAGACAAAGCCAATCTCTAGGATCGATCTGAAAAGCCTGCAGTGCGCCTTCGAGCTTGAGCCCGCCGCGGCCGACGTATTTCTCGGGTTGCTCAATATCCAAAACCACATCCGAATCGAACTTCGTTCCAGCCTTGTCAGCGCGCTGTCCAGAGACACGCACGTTTCCCGCCATGATCGCACGCTGCGCTCGCTCCCTGCTTTCAAACATCCCTCGCTCCACAAGCAGGACATCCAGACGCTGTTTCATGGTTGCAGGCTATCGCAAACAAACAGCGGGTTCACACACAAAATCAGCCGGATCATCTTTGCTTTGGCCGAGCTTTTGATACTCCCTTTCTAATTCAACCGCATTACTCGTGAACGCTTCACCCACGCCTCATTCCACTCCCCTTTTGCCAGTCCGGGCAACGGCGCAGGCGGCGATCCGGGACTGTATGCTCGTGATACCGCTTGCAATGGTGGTCGGGAGCGCCTGCGCGGCTTTCCTGTGGAGCCTGGATGCCGTCACACAAATCCGCATGAATGTTTCCTTCATGCTTTACCTGCTTCCGCTTGCCGGCGTGGGTGTGAGCTGGATTTACACGCATTTCGGCCGCTCAACCAATGGGGGAAATGACTTGGTGATCACGGCCATCAGGTCGGCGGCCACTGTACCCCGCAGAATGGCTCCGGTGATCTTTTCAAGCACGCTGATCACCCATCTCTTCGGGGGCTCCGCAGGACGGGAAGGAACTGCAGTGCAAATGGGGGCAGGCATCGCTTCGGCTGCCTGTGGTTTGCTGAGGCTCTCAGCAACTTCACGGCAAACGCTGCTTCTGAGCGGTGTCGCCGCAGGGTTCGGTGGCGTATTTGGGACCCCACTGGCGGGCGCAGTATTTGGGCTGGAAATGCTCATGCAAAACCGGCCCGCGCTATGGATGCTGATACCATCGGCACTCGCAGCCTTCGTCAGCGACTTGACCTGCCAGCGTTGGGGCATCAGCCACGCCACATACTCAGCCGCCCTGCCGCCCGGCGAACTGCTCGGCGGATTTTTTCACGCCGATCTTCCGCTGTTTGCCAAGATTTTGGGCGCGGCGATTCTGTTTGGATTGGCGGCAAAGGCATTTGCAAATGCATCTCATTCGAGCAGGGCGTTTTTGGAAAAGCATATCGCTTCACCATACATACGGACGTTCGCGGGCGGTGCGCTGGTTATCGCGCTCGCAGCACTTGTTGGGGATCAATACCTGGGGCTTGGAACTTTTTCGAACGACCCGAATACGCTGACGATTTCCTCTTTTTTCACATCCGATCAAATCTCGTCTTGTCCGTGGTTTTGGAAGGCAATTTTTACGATTTCCACGCTGAGTTTTGGATTCAAAGGCGGCGAGGTCACTCCGCTCTTTTTTATCGGTGCATCGCTCGGGCACTCGATCTCTGGATTTGCCTGCGCTCCTCCCGATTTATTCGCGGCACTTGGATTGGCGAGCGTGTTTGCAGCAGCGAGTCACACGCCGGTCGCCTGCGCGATCATGGGCTGCGAACTCTTTGGAGCTGAATTCGCGTTGTACTTTTCGATGTGCTGCTTTGTCGCGCATTGGGTGAGCGGGCGATCAACAATCTACCGCTCCCAGTTCGATTCGGCGCAACCAACAAGCCAGTAGCAGGGTTTTCATTGAAGCCAATCACCCGTACGTTTCGCATTTACACCCTTCTCACGCCTAAAACGCTCACACTTGAAATGAAACACATCATCGTCATGGCGGCATCCGTGCTCGCCGGCATTAGTCTCTCCCCCCTGCAAGCAGCCGACACAAAAAAGCCGAACGTTTTGTTCATCATCGCGGACGATTTGAATGTTTTCTTGGGCTGCTACGGCGACCCGATGGCGAAAACCCCGAACCTCGACAAGCTTGCAGCAAGAGGGGTCCGCTTCGAACAAGCGTACTGCACATTTCCTTTGTGCGGGCCAAGCCGCAACTCGATGCTGACCGGACTTTATCCGAACTCAAACGGCATTCTAGCGAACGCCCAAATCTTCCGGCAAACCGTACCGGAACGCGTCAGCCTTCCGCAGGCGTTCCGACAACAGGGTTATTTTGCTGCGCGCGTCGGGAAGCTTTATCACTACAATGTCCCTGCATCGATCGGCACTGAGGGGCATGACGACCCAGCTTCGTGGGAACTCCAGCTGAACCCGGCTGGCGTCGACAGAACTGAGGAGGAACAGCGCATTTTTTCACTGCGCCCCGGTTCTTTCGGCGGAACCCTCAGCTGGTATGCCTCGCCAAAACCGGATGCGGATCATACGGATGGAAAAATCGCCGCTGATGCCGAATGGGTGCTTGAGCGTTGCGCGAAACAGAAGGATCGACCGTTCTTTCTGGCTGTCGGATTCTTCCGCCCGCACACCCCCTACGTCGCGCCTAAGAAGCCGTACTATGATTTTTATCCAAATGAGAAGATGCGGGTCGTTCCAAACATCAAGGAGGACCAGGCGGACATCCCGGCCGCTGGTCTTGCGAGCTACAAACCGGAGCAGGACAAGCTCACCGACGAACTACGGCGCAGCGCGCTTCAAGCTTATTACGCCAGCATCAGCTTCATGGACGCCCAGCTGGGGCATGTGATCGGGTCGCTAGACCGCCTTGGTTTATCCGAGAACACGATCATCGTCTTCACAAGCGACCACGGTTACCACACGGGCGAACATGGTTTATGGCAGAAGCAAAGCCTCTTCGAGGAAAGCGCACGCGTCCCACTGCTGATTGTGACGCCGGAAGGCAGGTACAAAAACACCGTTGCAAAATCGCCCGTCAGCCACATCGATCTTTTTCCCACGCTGATAGAGCTCGCTGGGTTGAAGGCGCCCGAGGGACTTCAGGGACAAAGCCTCTCTCCGATCCTCGCAGATCCCAAGACGCAAGGCCGCGGCTGGGCGCTCAGCCAGGTGGTTCGAGGCGGCGGGTTCAAGCGATTTGGCTCGAGTGCAGCGGTTGGAGACGAGGGCAGCCGTTTTTTTGGTTACTCGCTTCGCACAGAGCGCTGGCGCTACACCGAATGGGATGAGGGCAAGAAAGGCAGCGAATTGTACGATCACGAAAAGGATCCTAACGAGCTGGTGAATTTGGCCGGCATGCCTGAGCACGCGGCGATTGTCACTGACATGCAACGCCAGATTCGAGACGCCGCGAAGGCTTCATTTCCCGCCAGCGGCGTGACGCCGGAGATCAAAAAAGAGCAGGGACTCTGGGCTCCACAATTTATCGAATAACGGCACCGAAAGATCGAGCGGCGGTTTAGATGTCTTTGGTGACCGCGAGCATCCACTCTTGAAGGATGCCGTAAAATTGAATCTGAAAGATCGCGATGCCAGAAGGCCCGTGCAAACGAGCGCTGCCTTCCAGCTCTTTCTCGCCAAGGTTGTGAGCCGCACTCAAGCAAAGGCGCGCTTGATTCAAAGCGTGGATCCAAGCCGTCAAGTTCGCTGCGGGAATCTCCATCTCAAATCCGATTTTGCCAGCGTGCCGGACACCCTTTAAGTCGAGTGCAACCTTATCCCTGTTGAGCCCAAACTGCTCCTCCAGATCCGGTCTTACGAACATCTCCCACTCGGCGTCGGCCTCCTCGTCCGCGCCTGCAGTGGGTTGCGGGAAGATACGCTTTGCCGCCTCGCTTCCAGGGGTCGCAGCCTTCGGAATTTCAGCCACCAAACCCATCAGAAAATCATCGAGGCCGCTGAGCAGAAATGTGTGATCGTCCTTGAATCGAAAAACTAGCTGCTGGCTCATGAGTTTTTTTCAATGGTGGAAAGCAGAAGATAGCCGTGGAGTTGCTGGACATAAAACTCCGCGCGTTCGCGTGCTCCGGACCAAACAATGGAGCGCCCCTTTTGATGAACTTCCAGCATGTGCTTCTTTGCCTTCGCCTCGGAAAAACCAAAGACCTTCACAAACACCTTTGTCACATAAGACATCAGATTCACCGGATCGTTGTGGACGACGACGTTCCACGGAAGATCGGTCGAAACCGAATCGCGCACTTCGATATCTGGAAGATCCACGCCTGCGTTCCGCATGATGCTCAGGTTAGCCATTTCAAACGCGCAAACTGTTTTTAAAACCTGTAACAAGGCGAACAACGACAACTTTACGAGGAATGGGGAACGGAGGTTGAAGCGGTATTCACCGCATCGATCAACATCCGCAGCCGGCCGAAGTTCTTCTTTCCGGGAACGAAAACCAACCTGGGCAGCCCAGCCAACTCGGGTTCGTTAGATTCCTCTGGCAACGCAACGGTCTGCTCAAAGTGGTTTGTACCGATGATGTCCCTGAAGTTTTCGCGAAGCTCATCCAACGCCCGGTCCGTGATGGCTGTTCGAATACGAAGCACAAGCCTCTGATCAACCCAACGGTATGAGACGAAATTCCTGTAGAACTGCTGAATTTCCGCAATCGCCGCATCGACGCTGTCGGTGACTTTGAAGAGATTGAAATCTTCGGCGGAGATGAGCCCGAGCTTGAGCAGGTACTCGGCGAGAAAACTGTTCCATGTGTGCCAGTAGGTCCCGTTCGGTTTGTCGACCATCACAACGGGAAGGATCCGCGCCTTACCAGTCTGCATGAGCGTCAGAACTTCGAACGCCTCGTCCATGGTGCCGAATCCTCCTGGAAAAAGCGCAACAGCGTGGGACTCCTTCACAAAGTGCAGTTTCCTTGTGAAAAAATAATTGAAGTTAATCAGCTTCTGATCCCCATCGATGGTCTCGTTCGCCCGTTGTTCGAATGGCAACCGGATATTTAACCCGAATGAGGCGTCTCGTCCGGCACCCTTCTGTGCCGCTCCCATGATTCCGTCACCGCCTCCGGTCATGATCATGTAACCGAGATCGCGCATTCTTTCTGCGAAAACCTCCGCCGCCTGATACTCGACCTCGCTACTTGCCGTGCGCGCCGAACCGAAGACAACGATCTTTTGTTTCGCACGGTAGGGAGCGAACACCTTCGTTGCGTTGCGCATCTCACGCAGCGAGCGGTTGAAAAGTTTCAAGTCGGCGAGGCTGACGCCGTCTCTCGCCATTTTAAGCGCCGTGATGATTAGCTCCTCGATGAGCCCCGACGTTTTCTCCGCCCCGCCCCACTCCGCGACCAACTCCTTCACCTTTCGGTCGAACTCCGGATCGCCGGTGGAACGGGTTGTCCGACTTGGAAGAGCATGAATGCCACCGCCGGTAAAGTCTTGCACGATCGAGGTCCTTTCAAATGAGGTTTATCTGCAAAGTCTGCAGGGCTTCATGCTAGCGGATTTCAGGTCTGCCTCAACCTGAACTCTTCATATTTCATCACGCCACCAACGGCCCCAGCCGATCCGGTTGCGCTCGCTACCCCGGCCTCTGCTCGCCCCGAGATCACCCACGGCTTTCTGCAAGAGCTACAAGG
>JBILUQ010000222.1:0-6684 GCA_044370935.1 Chthoniobacteraceae bacterium | reverse complement strand
GAGATCGCCGGCAGTCGCGCGGAAGTGCATTGCTACCACGATTTCATGAATCAATTCCGCTGCGTGCGGCCCGACCACTGTGGCACCAAGGATCTCTCGCGATGCCTTGCAAACCACAAGCTTCACAAAGCCGTCCAGAAAGCCCTCCACCATCGATTTTCCATGGTCGTTGAAGGGATAGCTTGCGGACAACGTCTCGCGTCCAGAGTCCAGTAGCTCGCGTTCGCTGAGTCCAACGGATGCGAATCCCGGCTCGCTGAAGATGGCGAGCATTTTGAGCCGGTAATCGATTTCTTCGAGCGGCTCTGCAGGTGTTTTCGTCAAACGTAGCACGTTGCGCGCGGCGATCTCCCCCTGCGTGACTGCGAGATGGACGACCTGAAGCGGGCTGCTCACATCACCCGCAGCGAAGATGTGCGGCTGCGAGGTTTGCTGAGTCGCAGAAGTGCTGATGGCGCTTCCGCTGACTTCCACGCCGGCCGCGCCAAGTCCGAGGTGGTGGGTCGCGGGCACGCGGCCGAGCGCGTGCAGCACTTCCTCTGCGAGAATGGACTCGGGGCCTGCGCCTGCATTGAATTCAATGCACTTGAGTTCATCGCTGTTTTTGCTGGCGCGAAGAAGTTGGATGTTCGTGCGTATATCGATGCCGCTTTTCACGAGGCCCTCTGAAAGTGCGCGCGATGCGTCTGGATCTGCATCCTTAAGAATTCGCGAGGATCGCTGAAGCAATGTGACCCGCGCGCCGGTTCCCGCGTAAAAACTCGCGGCCTCCAGCGCGATCGCACCACCACCCAGAATCACGATGGATTTTGGAATGTGTTCGCGTGAAAGAAACTCGTCGCTGCCCAGCGGATCGATTTCTTTCAATCCCGGCAGTGGAGGGATGAATTGTGTCGAACCGGTTGCAATCAATACGAAGCGTGATCTGACTTTTGAAAGCTCTCCCTCAAACGAGCGGACTTCCAAGGTGTGCGGATCAATGAAACGCGCTGCGCCCCGGATGAAGGTGAATTTGCCTGATTCAAGCTGGCCCCTCCGGTATCCCACGAAGTCTTCAATCAATGCGCGCTTCCGCCTTTGCATGGCTGCGCCGTCAATCCCGTTGAACTGTGCATGCACGCCGAATTCCGCGGCGTGTCGGACTGCAGCCGCTCGCGCCGACGTGGCGAGGAGCGCCTTGCTTGGCATGCAGCCGCGCAGGATGCAGAGCCCGCCGACTTCCGCGCCGCCCTCGATAACGGCGGTGGAAAGTCCCCCGCGCGCGCAGGCTGAGGCCGCAGCGTAGCCCGCGCTTCCACCGCCGATCACTACAAAATCGAAATCCTGCATGATTGGGAGTATTGCGTGTGGTGCGTGGCTCTCTAATCGAAACGTTTACCGAAGCGAAGCGCTTACTGGATCTGCGAGGAAAGGAATGCGTGCAGGTCTGCAATGCGAATCCGCTCCTGAGTCATTGTATCGCGATGCCGTAGCGTGACGGTGTCGAGTTTCTCGGGCCCGTTTTCGCCAATCGTGTCGAAGTCCACCGTGATGCAATACGGCGTTCCCGCTTCATCCTGCCTGCGGTAGCGTCGTCCGATTGCGCCTCCGTCGTCATAGAATACGTTCATGTGAGGCCGCAATGCGTCGCGGATCTCGAGCGCTTTCTTCACGAGTTCGGGCTTGTTTTTAAGCAGCGGAAAGATCCCCGCTTTGATCGGCGCGACGCGCGGATGAAAGCGCAGGACAGTGCGCACTTCTTTCTGGCCTTTGTCGTCGGCGACTTCCTCTTCCTCAAAAGCCTCGCAAATCAGCGCAAGAATCAGCCTGTCCACGCCTGCCGAGGGTTCGATCACGTGAGGCACGTATTTCGTGTTGGCTTCCTGATCGAAGACCTCCATGGATTTTCCGGAGTGCTGTTGGTGCTGAGTGAGGTCGAAGTTGCCACGCGCGGCGATGCCCTCGAGTTCCTGGGTGCCGAATGGGAACTTGTAAAGAATATCGACCGTAGCCCGCGCGTAGTGTGCGAGTTCATCCGGCTTTTGCCAGTACTCCTCCAGAGATGAGCGTTTGAGACCGATTGAGTTGTACCAGCGGAAGCGCTCTTCGACCCAGTATTTGTGCCAGACTTCCCAGCCCCAGTTCGGTTGAGGCTCGGAGAGGGAGGTGTCGGCGGACAGTTGCGCGACTGACCCCGTCTGGTTTTGCACCACTTCATCCGGCTTGATGAAGAACTCGAGCTCCATCTGCTCGAATTCGCGGGATCGGAAAGTGAAGTTGCGCGGAGTCACTTCATTGCGGAAGGCCTTCCCGATTTGGCAGATTCCGAAGGGGACTTTGACGCGGCTGGTTTCCAAGACGTTCTTGAACTGCACAAAGATGGCTTGCGCGGTTTCGGGGCGCAGATAGGCGATGTCTTCCTCGGTGGCGGCCGGGCCGACATAGGTCTTGAACATCAGGTTGAACGGGCGGGGTTCGGTGAGTTCTCCACCGCAATGGGGGCACGGGGTCGACAGAGGCCCTTCGGCCGAAGCAGTGCATGCGAGCCGAAAGAGCGTCTGTACGGAGGCGGCAGCTTCTTCCGAGCGCTCTGCGATGCGGGCGAGAATCGCGTCGGGATCCTTCACAAGGGCGAGGCTTGGGGCGACCCGGGCGCCCTTGCCTTTGGCCCATTTTCCGAGGGCCTCCAGGTTGACACCCGCGTCTGAATGTGTGGCACGGATTGAGTCCGCCCAGGGAGAGGTCTCGAGCATTTCCCAGACCTGATCCGAACGGACCAGCTTTTTGCACGCCCGGCAGGTCGACATCGGGTCGCTGAAGGTGTCCACATGGCCGGAGGCCTGCCATATTTTGGGGTGCATGATGATGGTGGCTTCGAGCCCGACAATGTCGTCTCTGAGTCGGGTCATGCTCTTCCACCATAGCTCTTTGACGTTACGCTTGAGCTCCGCGCCCAACGGTCCGTAATCCCAAAAGCCGTTGAGGCCGCCGTAAATTTCGCTGGATTGGAAAATGAACCCGCGGCGTTTGCACAGGCTGACGATTTTTTCCATGCGGGTGACTGAGGAAGGTATGGACATAGGGCGTTGGTGGAACGTGAATTTGCGAAAGTAGGGCGGTGGCATCACAGGGAAAAGCCTTTTTCAAAGTTGCGCCCTGCCCTGGGAGCGCGCAGCCCCAGCTGCGCTCATACGTTCTCACATCGGGATGAGTCGCACCTCTTCGCTTTTGCGCCACATCTTTGGTGCAATCCACGTCTGGGCGCAGCTGGGGCTGCGCGCTCCCAGGGATTGTCGAAGGGCCGAGATCTTAAAATGTAGACACCCTGCGCCGCAAAGCCTGGCTCCGACCGAGGCTGATACAAGACCGCGCTTTTGCCGCCTTGGAGCCAGCAACTGAATGGGCCAACTATTGGATCGGAAGTTCTGGACTTTACTACCTCCTGGTTTGCTTTGCACAACGGCGGAAGCGAAGCTCAGCCTTGTTAAAATTCCTTTGCTAATGATGCCCCTCAATCGGCTGTCTTGATCGTATGTCCGATCCGCTGTCCCCTGCAGACCAGAACGGCCCCCCCTCAGGCCACACGCTTGAGGTGCAGAGGCTCTTTGTGCAACACCAGCAGGTGGTGCTGTACTACGTGCTCACCATCGAGCCAAACCTCGGCGACGCGCAGGACATTGTTCAGGAAACTTTCATTGCCGTCAGCCGCAAGGCGGAGACTTACACGCTTGGTACAAATTTCGGCGCCTGGGCCTGCACGTTCGCCCGTTACCAGGCACTCCAGTTTCAGCGCGCGCGTCAGCGCCGGACGGCGCGCCTCGACGATGATGTCGTCGAAATGCTTTACGGCGGGGACGCACCCGAGCCCGCATCGCTGATCCCCCGCACCAGCGCTTTGAAGCGCTGCATGGAAAAGCTCGCGCCAAAGGCGCTCGAGCTGATCCGGCGCCGCTACCACCTTGCCGAAGTGCCCGAGGACATTGCATCGGCCGTCGGCTGGACTCCAAACGCCGTGCGGGTGGCGCTCAGCCGGGCCCGCCAAACTCTGCGAGTCTGCGTGGACCGCTCGCTTGGCAGCTCCGAACTTTCATGAACACCGAACGCCTACACGAACTCTTCGATGCATGGTCCGAGTCGCGGCTGACAACCGCCGAGGCGGCAGAACTCAACACCCTGCTGCGGACCTGCGCTGAGGCGCGCGAGTTTTTTAGAGATGCCGCGGCCTTCCACGGACAGTTGCACGCGGCCACCAATGAGCTCAATCTCGAGCGGGCCGCATCAGCTACAAATATTGTGCGTCTCAGCATACGTCCCCGGGCTGTTGGGATGGCCGCCGCTTTTCTAATCGTCGGTCTCTCCGCTCTCTCGATTGGTTGGCTTCTTGCGTCCCCGACCGATATGGCCCGGGTGCGATATCTTGAACTCCGCGATGGCGGATTCGAAATGCTTCGCGGAGCGATCCCGTCCGGATTTCCCGCGGCGAGCTTTACTTGGGGCGGAGACCCAAGCGAAGTGGCTGCCGCTGACGCCGCACACCCGCGCGCGATGCGGTTTATCGCAGCTGCTGGTGAGAACAACATCCCGAACAGTCCGCGGCAATCCTGCGATATCTTCCAGATCATCGACCTCAAGGCGTGCCAGTCCGAAATTCAACTGGCCCGAGAAGCCTTTGTTGAGGTGAAGGCAAATTTTCTGGATGCGCGCGCGCAGCCGGGGGAGGCCGTTCGCTTTATCTGCAAGGTCTACGTATTCGAGGGGGCTCCGAATAACCTGGCCGACGTGTGGCCTCTTGCGACCGATCAAATCATCGGCAGCGGCGCCCAGTTTCACATCAGCACGAATGGTTCAAACTCAGAATGGAAAACAGTGACGACCCGTTGCGTTCTTCCTCCCACCGCAGGGTTTTTGGTCGTGCAGATAGGTGCAGGCAGTGCCCGCAATCCCGGCGCCCTTTCGCCGCAGCTTGGCGAACAGTATGTTGACGACATCAGTCTCACGCTTCACACCCGCCAATTTCAGAATGAAGTCACCGCGCGACGTTAGCGGGACAATTTAACCAGATCTAAAAACCTGTGTTCCTCCCGCTCACATTGCTGTTTTTTGCGCCGCTTGTCGCCGTTGAATACGCCCTCGTCCCCGCTGATCCCCAAAAGACTGGCTGGCCGCTCACGTCCGAGGAGAGGGCATATGTCGTAGACAAACCCGAATACGAGCGACGTCCCGGCCGCGAAGCCAACAAGCATCTGCCCCAGCTCTGGCCCACGGTTCCGACCGCCGGCCATTGGGGCGGCACGAGCTGGCTTGATACTCACTCGAGACTTGTTGCGCACGTCCAGGCTAATGCAGGTCCGATCGACGTGTTGCTTGTAGGCGATTCGATCACGCAGCAATGGGGCAGCGCTCTCGATCTAGCTGGATTCAACCACGCGTGGCTGACGCATTTTCAAAAATTAAAAACCATCAACATCGGCATCGGTGGAGACAAAACCCAGAATGTGCTGTGGCGCCTTGATCATGGCGGAGTCGATGGACTCAAGCCACGCTGCATAGTGCTCATGATTGGAAACAATAACATGTTCTTTTCCGCCGAAACTGGCGTTGCCGCTGCAGCCCAGGGAGTAAAAACTTGTCTTGCAAACCTGCGGGAGAAATTCCCATTGGCCGAGGTGATTGTTGCAAAAATTCTGCCCTGCCACGCGCCGAAGAACCCCTTTTATGAGGACATTCTGCTGACCAATACCGAGATTGATAAACTCGCACTCGAGTCTGATCCGAAAGTGCGAGTCTTGGATCTCACCAATGAATTCATCGACGGCGATGGAAACCTTAAGGCTGCGCTTTTCGAGCCGGACAGCATACACCTTTCGCAAGAGGGGTACGCTATTTACGCGGCAAGACTGAAGCCGCTGATTTACGGGGCGATGAGCCAGAAATAACTTACCCCCTAATGAGAGCCACCGCCCTCCGCATTTTCACCAACGCCGACCACTCTCGGTGCGCAAACTTAATAAAAATCAGATGCGACTAAATCGACTCAGAGCATTAATGGCCGCGACCCTCTGTCTTCACAGCGGGCTTTTCGCAGCGGATCCTCGCGTGTTTTTGGAGAAGCACTGCTACGAATGTCACGACGAGGACACCAAAAAAGGTGGACTGAATCTTGTGTCGCTCGGATCCGAACAGTTGCAACTGGACCGATGGATCCGCATTCACGACGTGGTCGAAGGAGGAGAGATGCCTCCTGCAAAGAAAAAGACGAGGCCTCCGGTCGACGAGCAGAAATCGTTTCTCGCCGAACTCGACTCACGATTGAGCGCTGCATCCAGTGCGGTCCGCCCGAATCGCATCCAGCTTCGTCGTCTGACACGGGACGAATTCCAGAACACACTCAAAGACCTCCTTGCGTTGCCATATCTTGAGATCACCAATCTGCTTCCAGCCGATGGACGCATTGCGGGCTATGATAAGATTGCAGGTGGTCTCGATCTCTCTCCCGGCCACCTAGCCGCCTACGAAGAGGCGGTCGAAAAAGCCTTGGACGCTGCTATCGCAACCCGAAGCACGCCTCCGCCTGTTTACAAAAAACGCATCTACCCAGCCGGGTTGTTCAAGTTCGGCGCTAATCTCGCCCACGGCCAGTACGTTCTGCTCAAGGACAAACAGCCCGACCCGGACCTGCCGGTTCGCGGCGGAGGCGAAGACAAG
>JBILUQ010000026.1:0-23619 GCA_044370935.1 Chthoniobacteraceae bacterium | reverse complement strand
TGAAGCCGCATAGGCGAACACATCGGCCGAAGGAGATGTACCGGCCCCCTGTGCGTAGCGGGGGTGCGCAAACAAGCAAGCCGTGCCCCAGAGCAGCTTTTTACCAGTGTTTTTCTGATGCACCTCGAAAGCATCCACCACACGGTCGAGATTCTTGTGGGTCTCAGCGAGCGTCGCGCCTTCCGGTGAAATATCGCGGTCGTGAAAGCAGTAGAATGGGATGGTCGTCTTCTCGAGAAACTCAAAAAAGACAGGCACCCTGTTGATCGCATTCTGGAGCGAATCGGAGCCATCGTCCCATGGCATGAGCGCCGTGGGTAACCCAAAAGGATCAGACAATCCATTGCGCATCACATGCCAGTACGCCGCGCCGAAACGCAAATGCTCAGCCATGGTCTTGTCCCCTACTTTTTCAGAGGCGTTGTAATGACGGAAGGCGAGCGGGTTGTCCGTGGACGGACCTTCGAAACGAACCATGGGAATTTCAGGAAAATGACTCATTAGAATTTTAGGTTTGGGCGGGGAATTTGAATGACCCTGCGCTGGACGCGCCAACGTAGGACTGTGTGATTTATTTAGAGGAACCACACCAGCTTGCACATTCAAGAGTTATATGACAGTAATACGTTCTTGAGCACACGCCCCTCCATGGCTGACATTGCCGAATCCGCCGGCGTGTCAAAGAACACCGTAAGCCTCGCCCTTCGGGGCAGCTCAAGGGTATCCGCTAAAACACGGGATTTGGTCGAGCGATGCGCCGCAACGCTTGGGTACAAGCGGAACGCAGCAATTGGCTGTCTGATGGCCGAGATGCGTCGCACGGGTTCTGCGCGTTTTGAAGCGACGCTCGCTCTATTGAACGCCAACAAAGACAAGCACGCCTTCCGGAACCATCCGACGCTCCCCGTCTACGTCGCCGGGGCGCGCCGCCGCGCGGAACTGCTCGGGTACTCTTTGGATGAATTCTGGCTGCACGATCCAGAAATAGGCGGGGAACGCCTGGCCTCTATCCTGCGTGCTCGCGGCATACGAGGCGCAGTGGTTATAGGCCTTCTTCAAACCAACCAACTCCCACAACGGATGAAATGCGTGTGGGACGAATTTCCCGCAGTCGTCACGGGAGTTCGCACAAGGGATCCAGAACTTTCCTTTGCTGGTGCAGACCAGTACGGGCTCGCACTACGGGCTTATGAGACGGCGTGGTCGCTCGGGTACCGAAGACCCGCCCTCGTGCTCGATCCCGTCATCGACGCACTAATTGACGGGCGCTTTACAGCAGGATTCTTGATCGGCCAGCAGAGGTTCCGGCCGCGAGGAGCAAGGCTTCTACCTTTTACGCAGATAGAGCAGGCACGGAAAGACCTCGGGTGTTTCCGATCATGGCTTGATCAGTCCAAGCCGGATGTTCTGTTTACCCTCTACCACGAGGTGGAGGAATGGCTCAGAACTTGTGGCTATAAAACACCAAAAGACATCGGCCTGATCCAATACGAATGGCGCGCTCAACGACCGCACTGGGCCGGCATGGATCAACGAAACGATCTTGTCGGCGAGGCAGCTGTCGATCTGCTGGTATCAATGATTCACAACGGTCTGAGAGGCGTCCCAAAACAGCCCATCGCAACCCAGGTCACAAGCCAGTGGGTCGCGGGCAAAACTATACGCACCAGCGCCATAAACCTCCGTTCTCAGGAGGCATTACCCGCTTGCTAGTCACCAAGTTCATGCGCCGTTGGATCATCTAGTGCCCACCTTGCGCGATCTATGTCCAACGCATTCTCCCAACTAGCGACCACAACAACAGCCACCCCATTTCCAATAAGATTTGTGATCGCACGGGCTTCCGACATAAAGCGGTCTATCCCCAGCAGCAGAGTCAACCCGGAGACAGGAACCGTGCCCAACGAAGACAGAGTGGCTGACAATGTGACAAAGCCGCCGCCAGTCACCGCAGCGGCACCTTTAGATGTCAGTAGCAGCACCCCCAAAAGACCAAGCTGCTGCACAAAACTGAGCGGAGTGTCAGTCGCCTGCGCCACGAACACGGCAGCCATTGTGAGATAAATGGAGGTGCCGTCGAGGTTGAATGAGTACCCAGTGGGCAACACCAGCCCGACCAGAGATTTATCGCATCCCATACGCTCCATCTTCAGCAGCATCCGCGGCAGCGCCGACTCCGAAGATGATGTTCCGAGCACCAACAGAATTTCCTCACGAATGTAGCGCAAAAACTTCCAAAGACTCAGCCCTTGAATGCGCATGACTATTCCCAGCACCACGAAAACAAACCCGGCGCAGGTGACATAGACGCACAGAAGCAATCCAAAGAGCTTCACAACGCTGCCCACACCGAATTTACCGATCGTAAAGCCCATCGCACCGAATGCTGCGATCGGTGCGAGGCGCATTAACATGCCAATGGTCCGCATGAACAGGTCGCAAGCATCCTTCACTAGCTTCCTGATCCCCTCACCGTCCCTTCCCATCATCGAAAGAGCAGTTCCCGTCAGGATCGCGATGAGCAACACCTGTAGGATTTCACCCGAAACGAAGGCGTCCAGATAAGTTTTCGGTATGATATTCAGCAAAAAATCCGCTATTGAAAGCTTCTGTGCCACCGCGCTGTATCCCTTGATCGCGGCAGCATCCAATTGTGAAGGATCGGCGTGAATGCCGACCCCCGGTTTGATCAGATTCACCACCACTAAACCGATCACGAGCGCCAACGTGGTAAGTGCCTCAAAGTACAAAAGCGCCTTCAATCCCGCCCGCCCCACTCTGCGCAAATCGCCAAGCGATCCAATGCCGCTCACTACCGTGGTAAAAATGATCGGCCCGATCATCATTTTAATCAGCCGGATGAACCCGTCTCCCAATGGCATCAAAGCGACGCCAAAGTTAGGCTCAATCCAGCCCGCCAATCCGCCAGCCACGATCGCAACCAAAACTTGAGCGTACATGCTCAGGTGCCACCATGGCTTGGAAATCAAATTCGGTTTGGCTGAATCAACGCCGACAATCAGAGGGGGCATAAAATTAAAACACAAAGGAGGCGACTAATCGGCATCGATCGAGTGGATGTTCTCGATTTCACGCCGTTCACGCTTGGTCGGGCGCCCTGAGCCCCGCGGTCGGTACCCCACAAGATCCTCCGGAACCGTTCGCTCCTTTTCTAATTCCTCGGGCGGCGTCAGATCCTCGGCGAACTGGGACACCAATTTTGCGCCCACCCGGGATGGAGGGAAGCCAACCACGCGAAGCGTGCGCGTCCAAACCGCAAAATCCGACGCCATGCGGATTGTGATGATTTCTCCTGCACGCACACCGCGCGCGGGCTTGCACAACTGCGAGTCGATCTGAACGTTCCCAGATTTGATCGAGTCAACCGAGAGAGAACGTGTTTTAAACGCCCGCACCGTCCACAACCAAACATCGAGTCTCATCTCTTTGTAGCGTACCCCCCCTTTTGATCACCGAAGCCTGCGATGGAAAAGTTCCACCGCAATTCCCATGCTTTGTTGTGCAAGCACCGCATTGTAGCGCGGTCCCTCATCGCGGATGAACGCATGCGCGGCATTAAACTCAAGCCATTGATAATTTGTTCCGGATTTCTCAAGGGCCTCATGGATCTGCACGCGCCCCTCGAATGGAATGTGCGGATCCTGTCGCCCCCAGATCATTAGCAATTCCCCGTGAATCGACCCCTTACGGGCCCGTTCCAATGAATCGTCCGCCTGCCCCAGACCCAAGCCGCGAGAATGCGACTCCAGCTTGTGGATGTCAGTGGCGTAAAAGCTGATTCCGGCGAGGATTTCAGGTTCGAAGCAGCATCGAAAATTCAAATGACCACCTATGCAGATTCCGATTGAACCTAGTTTGCCGTTGCACAACGCGTGAGCGAGAAGAAAACGGATAACCGCTCGTGCATCGTCATCGTAAGAGTTGAGCGGCTTGTTTACCTTGCACCAATTCCCCCGATCCGTTCCCTCTGCGTCATAGGAAAGCACTTTCCCAAGCGGCTCAAACTCGTGAAAAATCTCAGGCACCGCCACCACGAATCCCTGCGACGCGAGGAACGCCGCAGTGCGACGGATGGGACCGGTCACGTGGAAGATTTCAGAAAAGAGAATGATTCCAGGAAATTTTCCCTCCGCCGATGGACGAAACACGTGGGTGCGCATCAGACCGCTGGGGGTGGGAAGGTCGGCAAACTCGTTATCGATGATGGTCATTGTCGATGGATAGCTTGGGAACTGCTTTATCATGCGCGAAACCCACTCTTCGGCGAGCCATACTTCTGGGGCCCGCATCACCTGGACTTCAAGGGACGCAAAGACCGGACGGCATGCTTCACGACCCACCCCGCCCTCTCCAAAGCCGTCCGAGCGCGAGCCTCGTCGCAGCCGGCCAGCTCCCGGACGATCTGCACGGCGCGCCCCCGAAGTTTTTGATTCGATGGGTTGAGATCAACCATCAGGTTGCCGATCACTTTTCCACTTTTGGCGAGAGACAGAGTCGTGAAAATATTCAGCAACAGCTTTGTCGCGGTTCCACATTTCAGGCGGGTCGAGCCCGTGAGCACCTCGGGACCCAAATTCGGGGCGATAATCTTGTCGGGCAGGAAGAGCCCGTGTCCCGCCCGCATGCGTTTGAGTGCCGGATTAAAACACACCAGCACGGTCACAGCGCCGCGCCGTGACGCCTCGGCAAGCGCTCCCCATACAAAGGGCGTGCGGCCGCTAGCGGCAATGCCAACCACGACGTCGCGGCCATTCACCCCACGGTGAGCAACAGAGCCTGCCCCGGCTACATCATCATCCTCGGCGCCCTCGACCGCGCTCCAAAGCGCCCGGCGCCCACCTGCAATGATCCCCTGCACCTGCTCCTGCGAAGCGCGAAAGGTCGGCGGGCATTCGCTTGCATCCAACACCCCAAGCCTGCCGCTCGTGCCGGCGCCAACGTAAAACAAGCGCCCCCCAGTCTTGAACGCAGCGAGAATCTTGCGCACAACCCACTGAATTGCAGTTTGCTCCGCACGCAACGACACAGGAACGCCCATATCCTCGCCCAACATCAAATCAACAGCCGCCGCAAGACTCATGCGGTCCAAGTTCATTGACCTAGGATTACGTTGCTCGGTCGGAGATTGCTTCAAACACTCGAGTCCCGGCAAACGCTCGCCCTTGCCATTTGCTGCATTGAAACCGTAGCACCCGCCGCGGGCAGAGGCTGCGCTTGCGTTGCGGTTGACTTTACAAAGATCATCGCCTTTAGCCTCCTCAACGCCATCCGCACCGCGGGCGGCGCGGTCAATCGCAAGCCGGACTGCGCCCCATGCACTCACTCCGTCGACCATGGAGAAGACCGCACGCGGCCAAAGCAGCCGCACGCGCTTGGCGACATCACGCGCAAAGGAGCGATTTTTCAACAACACACCGCCATTTAACACAAACTGAACCCGCTCCGATCTGCGAGCCAGCCTGTGCGCGCACGCATCGGCATCGTCGGCCAGCGCCTGCGCGGCCTCAGCCAGGAGGGACTTTGCAAGCTCATCCCGCGCGGCAGCGGATTCAAACACGCAAACCGCAAGACTCGCGATCTCGGTCTTGTCCGCCTGCATGGACCACGGAATCAGGTCCTCCGGGTCATTGAGCAACAGCGTCCGCAGGATCCTCCCCCCGAGCCGCGGCCAGCGTCCGCTGTGATCGTATTCGGCCATCACCGCTTTTAGTGCGCGCTGACTGATGTCGCATGCGCTTCCTCGATCGCCAACCACGTGCCCGCGTCCGCCGACACGCGCCGTTTTATTTTTCACGCTCCTCCCGAAGCAGCAACTCCCTGTGCCCGCAAGCACCAGAACCCTTGTTGCAACACCCGCGACCGAAGGGCAGGCGGCCAGGGCGGTCTCAAGATCATTGGTCGCGTAGACCTTCACATCAGGCCATACGCGCTGGGCCGCCTGCTGGATACGAGTTAAATCCGCATCGGTCCGGGCGCCGGCGAGTCCGATCGAAAGCCCGCTCAGCTTGTAGTCGGGCAACTGCTTTGCAAAACCGCGCAACAAGGCTGCGAGCGCGCGGTCAGATAGCAATCGGATGTTTGCAGGACCGCCCTGCAGCTCAATGACTGGGTTCTGATCAGCATCGGCGAGCACCAAAGTCGAGCGCGTGGCGCCGCCCTCGATGCCCAGAAAATATCTCTTGGAGCGGGTTGGCATTTATAAACATTAGCGCAGCATTGAATGACACCAAGTTTTACCGACGCAACCGACCTATCCCTTTCGCCTACTTGCCCTTCAACCGAAATGCAACGATGGCGTCACCCATCCCGGACGGACCGCCGACCCTCCCGCCACCGGTCGCAGTAACCACCACGTACTGCACACCGCCCACCTCATACACCGCGGGCGCAGCTGTCCCAGCAAAGGGAAGCTTGGCACACCACAGCTCCGCCCCCGTGTCTGCATCAAACGCCCGCAATTTCTCGTCCTCGGTGCCCGCAACAAAAACAAGCCCCCCGGCCGTCACCGTTGCCCCGCCCAGATTCTGTGAACCGGTAAGCGGCAAGCCCTGTTTGGTGAGCTCTTTCAACTCGCCGAGGGGAGAGCGCCAAAGCACTTTTCCCGTGTTTAGATCATAACAATTCAACAAACCCCACGGCGGCTTGATGCCAGGATAACCCTCGTGATCCACCAAAAACTGGAAGCCATCGAAAGTGTACTGCCTCTGCCCATCACCGTAAGCAACGGAAGTCGCCACCGCTTTCGGCAAATCCCTGCGGAAGAGAAAATCGAGGAGCTCCCGCTTTTCGACATCATTCAAAGCCGCGTTAGGCGGCATCAATCCCCTGCCGGTTTGCAGCAGCGCCAGAACATCCGCATCACTCAAACGTCCCTTAAGTGAATACAGCGGCGGCGCTGTTCCCACGCCTCCACGAGTCGGACCATGACACGCCGCACAGTGAAGCGCATAATGCGACTCGCCCCGAGTCGGCTGCTGCCGAGGATCCCTCGGACGCTCATCGTTTGAAATGACAGTGATTTTAGACACCCACCGATTAGAGGTCACGTAGAGGCGCCCCGTGGGCACATCGACCGCCGCCCCGGACCATTCCGCGCCGCCTCGCGAGCCCGTGTACAAAGTCGGCTTGCCCTCCTCAAACGGCGCAAAAAAACCGTAGTTTGCCCGTTCAACGATCTTTTCCACAAACGCGCGCGCCTCAGGAGTCCTGTCGGTGATCTGATCAGGAGAAAACTCCATTCGCGAGATGGGCTCGGGCAATTCCGGGTCCGGCTGATACTCGGCGGTCCGCTCGCCTGGGAGCTTGGTCACTGGTGCCCGCCTTAGACGCCACGGAAAGATGGGCTTGCCGCTCATCCGGTCCAGCAGCATCAGGTGCCCCGCCTTGGACATTGCAGTCACAGCGTCAATCTTGCGTCCATCCCGAGTGATGGTGACCAAATTCGGCGGGGTGCAGACATCCAAATCCCAGAGATCATGCCGGACATCCTGAAAATGCCAAAGCCGCGTGCCTGTCAGCGCGTCCAGCGCGACCAGACAGTTGCTGAACAAATTATCGCCCAGACGCCCCACCCCGACCATATCGGGCCTTGGAGCGCCAAGTGATACGAAGGCGATTCCTCTCACTTCATCAACGGAAAGCCCGCCCCATCCGTTTGCGCCCTGTTGTGGCTTATCCCAAGTGTCGCCGCCAAATTCGCCCTCCTGCGCAACCGACTTAAAACGCCAGAGTTGGCGCCCGTTCCTCACATCAAATCCGTACACGTCCCCAAAAAGGCCGCTGCTCACGAACACGTTCTTGTAAACCGCGCCGCTTGCGGTTGCGCCCGTGGGCAGCGGCGCGCGACCGTTTTCGCCGAAGCTTTGAAGCGCTTTGCCGGACTGCGGATCCAGCGCATAAATCCAGTCACCCGCACCGATAATCAGACGGGGCGGATGCGCGTTGTCTCCGGGCCAATACATCAAACCGCGGCGCGCAGGCGCATCCTGAAGGCGCACTGAACCCCTGCTCTCGAAGTTTGTGCGCCACAGCTCACTGCCTGAAGCAGCATCCAAGGCAACGAGTGCACGACCGGCCGTGGGCGCGTACAGCACGCCGTCGACGATGATTGGGGTGCATTGGATGTTCGCCGCACCGTCTCCAGAGCGGAATGTCCAAGCGGGCGCGAGGCCGGCAACATTCGATCGATTGATCTGTGAAAATGCAGAGTAGCGCCGCGACCCCTGATCCCCCTGGGAACGGGTCCAAACTTTGAAAAGGTCGTCCCCGAGTGGAAGGGCAGGAGCCAATTCATCTGTACCGGCGGCAGGAATCACTTGGTACTCGGGCAGCGCCGCGCGAGCAACTGGATCATCTTGAGCTGAGCAAAGTGATACACAAAGGCCGAGGCAAACCACGTGGTACAGTGGATTGGAGGCCGGATGTTTCATGAAAGTAGTCAAAGTACGCCGCAGACTCGGAGCGCTCCCCTTGGAATGAGTTTGGGCCGACAATCTGACGCAGGGCAACCGTTTTAAAACTCTAAATCACCCCGCTTTGATCCGGATCTTGAATTTAGCTCGTCCCTTTGCCCTAAGCAAATTCACCCAAATCCAAAATCAAAACCCATTGAGTCCCGCGCAGAAGATCAAAATCGTCGATATGAACCGCTTTTTGCGGCCGACCCGCCATCGGGAGCAAACAAAGCATTAGGATTAAACTTGAATGGGAATTGCCCCATAGCCTTCCGACTCTAAGATTGATCCTAAGCGCTTTACAAAACTTTTTCGTAAGGATTCTAAACCTAACAAGACAAGAATCCCCCCTCACGCGGGAACCCGCTTGACCATACCGCAGGGGACCCGAGTATGGCGTGATATGCGTTTTCAAACTCTCTGGGAGGGCCGTTGGATATTTGCGGTCGTTTTTTTGATCGGCGGTGCAGGCTTTGCCTACCGCCAGTGGTGGATGTGCGGCATTTCGCTCCTCGGAACGTTGTTCTGCCTCAATTTCTTTCGAGATCCGGAACGGCAGGGCTCGCAAGACCCACGGGACATTCTCTCTGCGGCAGACGGAGTTGTGACAGAAATCGTTGAAATGGAGGAGTCCGAATTTCTGAAGGTCCCCATGCGCCGCATCGGAGTCTTCCTCTCCGTTTTTGATGTGCACACCAATCGCGCGCCGATCGACGCAAAGGTAACCTACCTGAACCATTTCCCCGGCACGTATCCCGGCCCCTATCTGGACGCGAGAAACAAGGAATGCTCCTCGAAGAACGAGGCTCAAACGTGGGCATTTGAGGGAGCCCAGGGAAGTTTGGTTGTCAGGCAAATAACCGGGGCGATCGCCCGCCGCATTGTGCCTTGGAGAAAAGTTGGCGAATCCGTAGCGAAAGGAGAACGGTTCGGAATGATCCGATTCGGTTCGCGGACCGAAGTTTTTGTTCCTCTCAACTGCGAAATTACAGTGAAACCGGGCGACAAGGTGAAGGGCGGACTGCATGTAATCGCCCGCTATCCCGCCCCCTCCGCAAATTAATCAAACCACCTTCCGAAAGTTTCCGTGGAACCGCCATCACCAGCCCCCAACTCATTGGAAGACCGCGCCGGGGGGGACGCCAACAAGTCCAACTCCCCTGATCAAACGGTGGAGCGCTCCGAGGAGAACGGTCCAAAAATCTACCTCCTGCCCAACCTGATGACGGCCGGAAACCTGTTCTGCGGGTTCGCGGCCTCTCTCAAGATCGTCGAAAGCGCGATGGTTTTCGCCGTGCAGGGAAACTCTCCTATCGATCTTGCGGACGCCAGCAGGCAAATTCACTACGCAATCTGGCTTATTCTCGCCTCATGCATCTTCGACCTGCTGGATGGTCGGCTGGCCCGACTCGGCGGGAGCGAGAGTCCTTTCGGCCGTGAGTTTGATTCCCTCGCAGACATTGTTTCATTCGGGGTCGCCCCAGCCCTCATGGTTTACAAGATCGTGCTCTATGAGTTTCCGCGAACAGGATGGATCATCGCATCCATCTATCTAGTGTGCGGAGCGCTTCGATTAGCGCGCTTCAACTGCCTTGCTGCGATGGACTCTGCCTCCGCAAACCGTGAGTTCACCGGGTTTCCCATACCTGCTGCTGCAGGCATGATCGCGTCGCTCACCCTTGCAATGCTTTTCCTAGACGAGCGCCAGCATTCTTTGGGCCCCAGCAAATGGGTGCTGCCACCATTGATGCTCTTCCTGTCTTGGATGATGTTCAGCAAATTCAAGTACCCAAGCTTCAAGGGCCTATCATGGAGGTCGACGCGCTCTCTTCCGAAATTCATGCTCATTCTCATCATCGCAGTTATCACCGCGATGAACTTCGAGTGGATGCCTTTCGTGCTTTTTCTCACGTACCTGCTGTACGGTTTCTGCCGGCCGTTTTTATCGCGAGAAATGAAACGCGATATCGAGGACGAAGACTACGAAACTGAACCGTGAGCGTTGGGCTTTCACTTAATTCTTGAATGCAGAAACTGATCGCCGCCATTCGAGATCGGCTCCATGAGTGACTTTGCGCAGAACGAGACCATTTGCACGCTTCAAGGTCTCAATGAGAAGTATCTCCAAGAGATTGATCAGCGGATTCTGCCCGAGGTTGCGAGCGCAACTCCGATCACGCTCGTGCTGCCATGCCACGGAGTGGAATTAAAAAGCCCGGCTTTGCAAAACGTGTGCAAGGGACTCTCGAAGGCCGGCTGGCTACACGAAGTGCTCGTTCCCATGAACGGCCTTAGCGCTGAAGAGTTTTGCGGGGCGCGTACTTTTTTTTCCAAGACTCTAAAGGTTAAGCACAGGTTAATCCACGTGGACGCACCCCACAGCTTGGAGGCGCTTTCGTACGCATCAAACATACCCGTTGAATCCATGCAGACGGGGAAAGGACTCAATGTTTGGGCAGCCCTCGGCATTCATTACGCTGAGCGGACGAGCGGAATCTTGGCTTTTCAAGATGCTGACGTGGTTTCCTTCAATCGAACTATTCTGGCTCGAATGTGTCTGGCGTGCGCAAAGCCCGAATGGGGTTTTGATTTTGTGAAGATGTACTATAGCCGGGCCACGGACAGGCTGTACGGCCGGGTGAGCCGACTTTTTCTTAGTCCTCTGCTGCATGCGCTCATAGAGGTATGCGGACACCTTCCACTTCTCGATTTTTTGCGGGGCTTCCGCTATCCGCTCTCCGGGGAGTGCGCGATGAGCGCATCGCTCGCGGGCACGCTCGAATTCGAGGCCGGCTGGGGGCTTGAGGTTGGAATGCTGGCGGAGGTGTTTCGGAAAGTCGACCCAGTGAAGATCGCCCAAGTCGACGGGGGCTCAGGCTATGATCACAAGCACCAACCCGCTGAGGCAGGGCTGGAAAAAATGTGCATCCAAATCGCATCAACACTTCTCCGGCAACTTCTCGCCGAGGGCTGCCGCTTGGACGCAAGGTTCGTAGACTCGCTCTCTCGCTCTATGGAAACAGAATTCGCCGAGGCGGTTCGGCGATCCGAGATCCTGGCGCAAATCAATGGATTTGCCTTCGAACTAGCCCCTGAAACAGCTCTCTCTGAAATGTTCCGCGCTTCTGTTCCTCCACTCCTTTCCGGCATCCAAAAACCCGCCGCTTCCAGCGCTAGGACCTTGCCGTCATGGCAGTCGGTGGAGCGCCTCCGCCCCGATGCACTCCGGAAACTGGTTCAATAGCTCAGGCTAAAATCAGAGTCCTGTCGGGTGATCGATGAAAGCCCAGGGCAAGCGGAATTTGAGGGACACGTGCTCCGCCAAGGATTTCACCCCGAAAGTTTCAGTGGCGTAGTGGCCTGCATAAATCACATTCACCCCTAGCTCCTCGGCCATTGTGTAACTCCAGTGGGGCCCCTCGCCTGTCACAAAGGTATCTACACCAGACGCAGCAACTGCGGCGACCTCGGATCCTGCACCGCCCGTCACAACACCAACACGCTTGACCCTCGCCGGCCCCCCTGCGCAGACGTGCACGTCACCACTTACCGCTTTCTGAACCCGTTTAACCAGGTCTGACAGTGTTCCAGAAAACTCACCCGCCAGTCCTGCGTGCTGCCCTTTAAGCGGGAGAAAAGCGCTCTGCTTTTTCAACCCCAGAGCTTTCGCAAGAATCACATTATTTCCAACAACTGGATGAATATCGAGCGGCAGGTGGGAGCTGTAGATTGCTAAGTTGTGGGCAATCGCGAGCCTGATTTTCCGGTAGATTCCCTTGGTCAGTGTAGCCTGATTCCAAAACAACCCATGATGTACAATCAACAAGTCAGCGCCGCTTTCGCATGCCTGCGTGATCACCGCCTCGCATGCGTCCACCGCAGCGGCTATTCTCGTGACCTCCCCCTGATTTTCCAAGTGTAACCCATTCATGGATTGGGCGTAGTCGGACACGGCAGCGGTCCTCAAAAACTGATCCATGTAGTCGGTGAGATCTCTGAGGTGTTTCATAAACATCGGTTTAACCTTACGCAAGCGAACTGCCAATGGCGGTTTTACAGATATGGCCTCGATCCAAAACGGAACGCCTCACTCCCGAAGTTAAAAACCCCTTGAACGAAGCGCCTGCCTCAGAGTCGCCAAAGTCCCCCTACCAATCTGGCTTTTCAATTTGCTTATCAGCAAAACCGCACGGGACTAATAACCGCCACCAACGTTAACCGCCACCAACGGGCGCTTCGCACCTTGGGCAAACCAAGGCGCTGTTAACCAAGGTTTCACGCCTGAACTGAAAACCGCACATTCCGCACTGAGCAATCCACCTGGACGCCTCGCGATTCATAATGGCCCGCCGCCATTCGCCATAAATCCAGAGGAGAATCACAGGCCCCAACATCAGCGCCACCAGCACGACCGCCAACGAACTTAGGCTCACGCGAATCATAATCTATTGATCCGCCTGCTCCGTAGGACTGCAAAAGAACACGACTCCCTTTGCCCACTCGATAGTCCTACCCCGACTCTCAAAGCGGACCGCCCTTAGAAAGGCCTCCCCCTCCAGATCCGCCTCCTCGCTACCGCTGCTCCTTTGCAACAGCACAAACTGAACATCCCCCTGCGGCGACACCCCAACCCAGTACTCCGGATAAAGGATCAAGCGATTGAGAGGCATCTTGGGTGCAGTCCTGGAGGCCTTGAACTTCCTATCGGAAAGCGCCTCAGAAAAAACCACACGCCCTGCGAACTTCGTCGAGCTATTGGCACTCCCGGTTGACGCTGAATTCATCATGCCAGCAGCGCTCCGGACAGCCACTGGCAGTGGATAATTGCCCTGCGTCCGCGGCAGTGAGACATCCCTCAACTCGCTGCTCAGCAGCGCCAGAGACGAGCGATAGGGCACGCTTAACAAATCATCGACCTGCAGCAACTTGTGCGAAAGCGCCATGGTTGGCGCCTCCGACTCCACGGATTCAAGCAACACGCGGTGCTCAGGGATGTCATAACTCAGCAGGGTCACGCCACGCTCGCGCGTCGGGCTTTTGACCCCAGATTTTTCAACAATTTGAAACACAAAAAACGCCGCGGCATGAAGCGAGGCGGAGGCGAAAAACAACGCTAGAAACCTAAATGAAAACCACCGCCTGAACGGCCAATCAAAGGTCAAAGTTTGCACTATTTTGATCACTGAATCCTTCTGGGTCTACCTCGCCTGCAACGCAGCCTCGGGCTGGAAGGCCAAGGCAACCGCAAACCCGCGTTTCAAGGCCAAATTACTGATCTCAATCACCTTCTCATAAGGCGTTCCGGCATCTGCGCGAATCACCACCGGCCGGCCAGCGACACTCCGATCCTGAAGAGCCTGCTTCAACTCGGCCACACTCACCTTCTGCTCACGCAAATAGAGGGTGGGCACGGGGGCTGCAGTAATGCTGATCACAAGCGGATCGCTTTGCGGCGCAAGCGTGAAGGTTGACGCTGGAAGCGACAGGACAACCCCCGATTGAAGTGTAAAACGGGAACTCAACGCGAAGACAAGCAGCGCAAGAAAGATCACATTGACCAGAGGCAACACATGGAACAACTCCACTCTAAACTGGAAAGCCCGGGTCAGTTTCATGCTCGCTAACGCAATCAGCTCAATTGCTGGGGCTCATGCTCGTCACTTTCGAAAACCACAGGGTGATCGCCCTGAATTCGCTGTTCCCAGAACTATTCGCCCGCGCCCCCTACGCCTCTCGATGGTCTCACTGCCGACCCAAATTCGATAATCTGCGAGTCCCCTCGGCTATCGACGATCAAATTCACAACCTCAATCCCCGCCCGTTCCATGTCCCGCATCAGCGCATTCACCCGGGAAGAAAGGTATGCGTATCCAATCGAGCACGGAATCGCCACCACCAACCCGCCGGCGGTTGTAATCAAACTCTGATAAATTCCAGCCGCGAGATCCGTGGAGCTTGTGAGCCCGCTTTGAGAGCTGATCTTGGAAAACACCTCAATCATGCCCGTAACCGTCCCAAGAAGCCCGATCAGCGGCGCGACCAAACCGATGCCCGAAAGCAGTCCAAGATTGTGTTCCAACCGCACCACCTCCAACTGCCCCGCCTCCTGCACGATCGCCCGGAGCTCTTCGCGCGGCGCACCGTGCCGGAGCACCGCGGCGTGAAGCACCCGAGTCACCGGGGTCGAGAAGCTCGCACACTCCACCTGCGCCTCCGACCAGCGCTGATGGCGGATCAAATTCGCCAATCCCCTCATAAAGTCGCCCAAATGCAGCGTCACGCGGAAATAAAATAAGGTCCGCTCCATGAAAACGGCTCCGCCCAATACGCTGCAGAAAAGCAGGAGCCACATCAAAGCCCCCCCCTTTTGCATATATTCAATCATCAAAACACTATACGGCGGCCCCAAAGGAAATGCAAGATACCCGTCCCCAACCGTGGGGCGCCCGCCCAGCAGACGAACTAAACTTGTCCATTCTGTCAGCCTCCTGCATAAAACCACGCTCCCGATGACCACCCACCAACAAACTCTGGCTTCGAGCGCCTCGCTGACCGGTTCCGCCCTCCACACGGGCCAAAAAGTGACCCTCACCCTGCACCCTGCACCCGCCGGACATGGCAAAAAGTTCCGGAGAACGGATCTCTCCGAGACTCCCATCATCGACGCTTCCATCGCACACGTCAAAACCGTCGAACGCGCCACCACCCTCGGCGAAGGAAACGTGAGGGTGCACACCGTCGAGCATGTCCTTTCCGCACTCTCCGGAATGGGCGTGGACAACGCACTCATCGAAATGGACGCGAGCGAACCCCCGATCGGAGATGGCAGCGCCTCCGCCTTCGTGCAGCTCATCAAACAGGCGGGAATTACAAAACTCGACGCGCCCCGTGCGGTTTTCGAGGTCAGCGAACCCATCCACATTGAAACCGGGTCCGGATCTCTCCTCACTCTGCTACCTTACAACGGATTCAAAATCTCCTGCACCAACGTGGGACCTGAAGGAAAATTCACCCAGTATTTCTCCACGGAAATCACCCCGGAGATCTACGAGCGCGAAATCGCGCCGGCCCGCACTTTTGTTTACTACGAGGATGTGAAGCCGCTTTTGGACAAAGGGCTCATCAAGGGCGGAAGCCTCGAGAATGCGGTGGTCGTGAAGGGCGACTCCATCCTCAGCCGCGAACCGGTGCGGTTTGCCGAGGAATTCGCGCGACACAAGGTGCTGGATATTATCGGTGACCTCGCCCTGTTCGGGCGGCCGGTCAAAGGACACATCGTCGCGGTCAAACCCGGGCACGGCCCCAATGCCGAGCTCACCCGCGCGATCGCCAAACAATTCGGGAAAGCCATGGCAATGGTGCCCCCAGCCGTTACCCCAAAAGGCGGAGCAGTCATGGACATCAACGATGTCATGAAACTGCTACCGCACCGCTATCCGTTTCTAATGGTGGACAGGGTCGTGAGCCTGGAGGGCGAGACACATTGCACAGGCGTCAAATCGGTAACCATCAACGAGCCGTTCTTTCAAGGCCATTTCCCCAGCCAACCCATCATGCCGGGAGTTCTGCAACTCGAAGCCATGGCACAGGTCGGCAGCATCCTTCTGCTAAACAAACCGGGGAACGCCGGGCGTATCGGGTACTTCATGAGCGCCGACTCGGTTAAATTCCGGAAGCCCGTTGTGCCCGGAGACACTCTCTTCATCGAAGTAGAGCTTACCCAACAAAAAAGGAACGTTGCCAAGGCCAAAGGCCGCTGCTTGGTCAATCAGGAGGTGGTCTCTGAAGCGGAACTCATGTTTGGACTTGTCGACCGGTGAGCACCCACACTTCCATCCATCCTACCGCAATCATCCACCCCACGGCGTCCATTGGCGCTGGATGCGAGGTCGGCGCGTTCTGCGTGATCGGCGCCCATGTAGAACTGGGCGAAAATTGCTGGCTTCAAAACCAAGTCACGCTCATGGGACCGTCGAAAATCGGGCGGAACAACAAGTTTTTCGCGTTTTGCTCCATCGGCCAACAGACCCAGGACCTGAAGTACGAGGGAGAGCCCACCCACCTTCATGTCGGAGAGGGCAATACCTTTCGAGAATTCGTCACCGTGAACAGAGGAACCGCACCAGGGTCAAGCACGATAATCGGCGACAATGGGAATTTCCTCGCCTACAGCCATGTTGCGCATGACTGCACCGTGGGAAGCGGCGTGATTTTTTCAAACAATGGAACCATCGCGGGCCATGTTGAGGTGGGCGACTACGCAATCATCAGCGGACTAACAGCGGTGCATCAATTCTGCCGGGTGGGTTCCTTCGCTATCACCGGGGGCTGCTCGAAAATAGTCCAGGATGTGCCTCCCTACACGATTGCGGATGGAAATCCGGCCAAAATCCGGGGACTAAACAAGGTGGCGATGGAGAGGCACGGCTTCTCGCAGGAGGCTCAACAGGCCCTGAAAGAAGCGTACAAAATTCTTTACCGCAGCAAGTTAAATTTACACCAGGCGCTTGAGCGGATGGCGGCGGAACTGCCCCAAATTCCGGAGGTCCGGCACTTTGTTGCGTTTTTGGGTGCCAGCACCCGCGGAATCACGCTGTAGGCGCCCTGTCGGATCGGTGCCTGAAAATCGAAAATCACCGGAAAGCTCAGCTGCCCTCTGATAAAGCCATGCACCTCCTTGAGCAAATACCGGCCGATTGTTCTTTTGCACTGCCCCTTGCACAGCGGCCAAGCTCGGTTCATGGTACTTGGGAAGCGGCGAGTGCGTTGGCTCGGATTTTGAATGCCTCTCGGCAACGGGATGCGTGCGATTTCAGAGAGCTTCTTGAACCAAACCCTAAGCAAAGCGGTCATAACTTCTAAAAGCATACAACTGCGTTTCGCGCCTGAACCGATTGAGCCGGCAACTCCTAACAATCCTAGCCATATGATGAACAATTTTACTCCACGCGCACAGCAGGTCCTCACCCTTGCCCGCAAGGAGGCCGACCGCTTTAACCACAACTACGTGGGCACCGAGCATCTGCTGCTTGGACTCATCAAGCTGGGACAGGGCGTGGCAGTCAATGTCCTCCAAAAGATGGGACTCGATCTGGACACGGTGCGGAGCGAGGTCGAAAAACAGGTCGGGTCCGGACCGGAAACCAAGATGGTGGGCAACATCCCCTACACTCCAAGGGTGAAAAAAGTTCTCGCCCTTGCCGGCAAGGAGGCCAAGTCGCTCAACCACTCCTACGTGGGAACTGAACACATTCTGCTGGGGCTGCTGCGCGAGGGGGAAGGCGTCGCGGCGCGGGTTCTTAAAAACTTGGAAGTGGACATTGAGCGCACCCGCAACGAGATCCTCAAGGAGCTCGATCCAAATTTCACGCCACAGGAGGCCGAAGCGGAACAAACCGGCGTTGAAACTGCGGCGGCAGGCGGCTCAAAAAAAGACAGTAAGACTCCCGCCCTGAGGGCCTTCGGACGCGACCTCACGGAGCTCGCCCGCAAGGGTGAGATCGACCCGGTAATCGGACGCGAAAACGAAATCGAACGCGTCATCCAGGTGCTGTGCCGCCGCACCAAAAACAACCCGGTGCTCATCGGCGAGGCCGGCGTTGGAAAGACAGCCATTGTGGAAGGACTGGCCCAGGAAATCGCACATGGCAACGTGCCGGAAATTCTCCGGGAGAAAAAGGTCATCACGCTGGATCTGGCTCTCATGGTGGCTGGAACCAAATACCGCGGCCAGTTCGAGGAACGTATCAAGGCTGTGATGGACGAAATCCGTCGCACGAAGAACGTGATTCTTTTTATCGACGAGCTCCATACGATCGTTGGAGCTGGGTCGGCGGAGGGCGCCATGGACGCCTCGAACATCATCAAGCCAGCGCTCAGCCGTGGCGAGATGCAGTGCGTGGGTGCGACGACCCTCACCGAGTACCGCAAGTACATTGAGAAAGACGCAGCCCTCGAACGGCGCTTTCAACAGGTAAAGGTCGAGGCCCCTACCGTCGAACAAACGATCCAGATCCTTCGCGGATTGCGGGGCAAGTACGAGGCGCACCACAAGGCCCGCTACACCGACGAGGCCCTCGAAGGGGCAGCGAAACTTTCGGACCGCTATCTCACCGGTCGTTTTATTACCGACAAAGCGATTGATCTCATGGACGAGGCTGGTTCGCGTGCGCGGATCGCGGCAATGACCAGACCGCCGAATGTGAAAGATATCGAGAAGGAGATCGAGGATATCCGCGCTCAGAAAGAGGGGGCGATCAAGGCGCAGGATTTTGAAAAAGCGGCAGCTCTGCGGGACACCGAGAAGCAGGCCAAAGACAAGCTCGAGGACATCCTAAACCAATGGCGCCAGCAGCGTGAGGAAAAGGAAGTAACTGTTGGAGAGGACGACATCATGCACGTGCTCTCCAAGTGGACGGGAGTGCCGCTAAGCCGAATGGAGCAGGCTGAGACCGCGAAACTCCTGAGGATGGAGGAAGACTTGCGCAGCCGGGTCATCGGACAGGAGGAGGCGGTGATTGCGATTTCGAAGGCTCTGCGCCGCTCACGGGCGGACCTTAAGGATCCAAGACGGCCGATCGGCTCGTTCATATTCCTCGGCCCCACAGGCGTCGGGAAAACCTTCCTGGCGCAGTCTCTGGCGGAGTTCATGTTCGGGGATCGCGATGCGCTAATTCAAATTGACATGTCTGAGTACATGGAAAAGTTCACATCCTCGAGGCTGATTGGTTCGCCTCCCGGATACGTCGGGCACGAGGAGGGTGGACAACTCTCGGAGGCGGTGCGGCGCCGTCCCTATTCGGTGGTGCTTTTTGATGAAATAGAAAAAGCGCATCCCGACGTGATGCATTTGCTGCTGCAAATCTTGGAAGAGGGCAAGCTCACCGACTCGCTCGGACGCAAGATCGATTTCCGGAATACGATTATCATCCTGACCTCCAACATAGGGGCCGAGTTGATCAAGAAGCAGGGCGTTATGGGCTTTGGCGCATCGCAACGGGACGAGACCAAGTACGACGTGATGAAGGACAAGATTTTAGAAGAGGCTAAGCGAGTGCTGAAGCCGGAATTCATCAACCGACTGGATGATTTGATCGTGTTCCATTCGCTTGCGAAAGCCGAGCTAGTCCGCATCGTTGATCTGGAGATTTCCAAGGTCACCGACCGGATCAAGCTAAAGGAGATCTCATTGGAACTGGACGAAACCGCCAAGGATTTCCTCGCGGAAAAAGGCCACGACCCAGCGTACGGCGCACGGCCCATGCGGCGTGCAGTTGAGCGCTACTTGGAGGACCCGATGGCAGAGGAAATTCTGCGCGGCAATATCAAGCCTGGGGACATCGCGAAGGTGGTCGCTGAGGATGGCAAGCTGGCATTCAAGGTAACGGGATCCACAAAGCCTGCCGAGTTGATAGAGGCGAAGGATTCGAAGGAGTCCAAGGAAACGAAACAAGAACCGGCGTCCACAAACCCGAAAAGCAAATAAGCTCCCGATCCGCTCATTGAGCGGAGTTCACAATTCGTAAACAACGCCCGAAGTTGCGCGAGAGATTCTCGCGGACTTCGGGTGTTCTTTTTCGCCTGCTTTTTCGCCTGCTCAACATCGCAGGATGGGCACAGTCCCAGCCGACCAATCAACCCGCTCTGACACGCCAGCGGGCGCCCCACGGCGGGAAGGTTTACGACCTTTTTTGGGGCACAATAGTAAAGCTCAACCCGAGAACGTCAGACCCGTGAAAGCTCAGGAATGGGGCGACCCTCATTGACGATCGCCGTCGGACGGCCGTTCAGGTCGTTGATCATCACCTTGGAATAATCAATGCCGAGATGGTGATAAATCGTCGACAAGAAGTCTCCGGGCCCGCATCCCCGTTCGATCACCTCCGCCCCGCGCTTGTCGCTGGCTCCAATGATTCCCCCGGTGTGAATCCCCCCACCCGCCCAGATGTTGGAAAAAACATTCGGCCAATGATCCCGTCCCGGTTGCAGAGTGCCCGTCGGGCCGCTCCCGTCGCCGCCTCCCGTGCTTCGGTCGAAGGCAATCTTCGGCGTCCTTCCAAATTCACCGGTTACAACCACCAGCACCCGCTGATCCAACCCCCGCGCGTAGACATCCTCGATCAAGGCAGACACCGCCTGGTCGTAGTTTTTCATGCGGAACCTGAGTGAGTCAAAGATGTGACAATTCACCGCATGATCGTCCCAATTCGCAACGCGCCCACACAAAGGACCATCGAGGCTGCTCGTCACAATCTCAACTCCCGCTTCCACCAATCGCCGCGCCAGCAGAAGCTGTTGTCCCCAGCGATTCCGGCCATACCGATCCCGCGTCTTGGGATCTTCCTTGCTTAGATCAAACGCATCGCGCGCTCTCGGATTGGTGAGCAAGCTCATGGCTTGCTTTTCGAACTGGTCCACGGCTCCCAACTCCCCCGCACGGTCAAAGCCGCGCTCCATCCGATCCAAATTCCGACGCAGCGCCACGCGATCACTCAACCGGCGACTTTCTGTGGCATCGGACAAACCTACGTTCGGCACTTCAAAGTTCGGCCGGTTCGGATCCTCTCCAACCATGAACTCGGCGTAACCGTCTCCGAGGTAGGTCGGACCGTGGTAGGTAGAATTGATCGGGTTGACCGCGATGTAATTAGGAAGCGGGTTGTCGCGCCCCCCCTCCTTGGACCTCAGGTAGTGGGCAACTGACATCCAGTCCGGGTACTTCGGCTTAGGCTTGTCACGCGTCTCGGGATCGCCTGAGAGCAACTGTACTGTTCCGGCGGGATGTCCCGGAGCCGTCTGGTACATCGAGCGAAGGATCGTGAACTTATCGGCAATCTTCGCCTGCATCGGCATCAACTCGGTCAAATGAGTGCCCGGAACCTTTGTAGGAATTGTCTGAAAAGGCCCCCGGTACTCGCTGCCAATCTCAGACTTCGGATCGTATGAATCGATGTGAGAGAGACCGCCCGGCAGAAACACCATGATAATCGCCGTTCTCTCCTTCTTGTTTTGAACTGGTGATTCCGCGCGCATCCGCAGCACGCCCGGCAGGCTTAAACTCGCGAACCCGGCCAAGCCCATTTGCATGAAACCGCGCCGCGGAATAGGGCCAGCACACTGCCTTAGAAAACTGGAAGTGTTAGAATCAGACATACGCGCATTATCAAGGTTTGAGGTTTTGGTGTGTAGAAACTTTTGATTTTTCCGGAGTGTTTTTTCAGCGCCTCTCAAACGAGGCCAGTTCCTTGCCATTGGTGCCATCCCAAACGCGCAGCACACTGTCCTCGCCACCGCCCACCACTTGAACCGCCGATGGAGTACTCACAGCCGACTGCATAAACTCCGGCAACTTTGCGATCGCTCTGACCTGCGTTCCCTCATCGGTGACGATCCGGATTTGATTGTCCCCGGCGGCTGTCAGCAGTTCCTGGGTGTTTCCGATGTACTGGATGGAGGTCACTTCTTTGGTCCAACCCTCGATCTTCTTTTTTCGTTCCCCGTGACTCATCTCCCAGACAAGAACCGCCCCGTCCCCGCCCGCCGTCGCCAGCATCCGCGCATCCCCCCGGAACGCGACGCCCAGCACATGGTGCGTGTGGCCTTCGAGAAGGTGCACCTGCTTGCCGGAGGCCACCTCCGTAACCTTCGCCAGTTTGTCCGAGGCGCCCGAGGCCAGCCAGCGGCCGTCCGGTGAAAAATCCAGGCACAATACCGCATCGCTATGCCGCTCTCTCCAATTCTGCAGTAGCCGACCCGTGGACACCTCCCAAATGCTGATATCACCAGCTCTCGAGGGCTCACCACCCCCTACAGCCAGCGTTTGATTGTCCGGACTAAAGCGGACCGCATTGACGCGATCAGCAAACACCTCCCCCTTGTCACCCCCGAGGGTTCGCGCCAAAACCCATCCCCCGCGGGACGCCGGCTCAAACACCGCCCCCGATGAACCCACCGCAAACAGCCTCCCGTCCGCCCGGTAATCCAATCGTCCACTTGAAATAGGCACCTCGGAGACCACGCCGCTCACTGTCGACAGACCCGTGGCCAGCGACCATTCGCGCACCCGCCCATCGGACCCCAGCATCCCCACCCTCTGACCGTCGGGACTGAACGAGACAGACAACGACCTGTAGTTTTTTTCCTGCGGAGACTTCTTCAAGGCCGCCAATCTTTCCGAGGCCTTCGCCTGGGAATCCTTGGATTCCTTCAACTTCGCGTTCATTTCGGAAAGCCCACGGTCGTTCGCTTCTTTCGACGTTCGGATCCGTGCGATCTCGGCGTTTGCATCGGAGACTTGATGCTCCGCCGCTGTCACCGCAAAAACCGCCGTGTTCTCGGCCTTGAGCGCCGCCGCCAACTTGTCCTGCGCATCTTTCTCCTGCTTCTTCAGAGCAGCGTCCGGCATCCCGTTGGGAGCCGCCTTGACCAGCGCCTCAATGCGCTCAATCTCCTTTTGCGCGGCCTCCCGGCTTTCCTGCGCCGGACCCACCGCCTTTTGTTTTTCAGGAATGCTCTTTTTCGCAGATTCGATGGTCTGGTCGGCTTTCTTTGAAAGCTCGTCCAACGCCTTGTTCTGAGCCTCCACGCGTGCAACCTCCTTGGTGAGGTGCGCGACATCCAACCCGTGCCGGCCCGCTTCAAGCGCCGCTGCGTCGACCCGTTTTGCCGCATCCCAATCCAAACGAAGCTCGCTGATCACCTTCCCTGTCTCCACTTCCAGAACTTGCACCACCCCGTCCGCACTTCCCGTGGCAAACCTCTTTCCATCACGCGAAAACGCCGCCGTCACCACACCCGCCACGCTAAATTCCCGCACCATTTTACCATCCGCCGTACTCCAGAGCCGCACCTTCCCATCCTCACCGCACCCCAGCAGGCGACCGCCACCCGTATCCCAACTTAAATCCATCACACCCGCACCCGAACTCCACTCCCCAGCCTTCGTCCAATCAGTCGAATCTGGCGAAGACCGCTTCCAAATCCGAACAAACTTTTCCGCGCCAACTTGGCCGGCGACCGCGATGCTCTGGCCATCCATTGACCAATGACCGAGCCCACCCTCGATGAAATCCCTCGCTCCCGACCACGCGGAATCCTTGAGACTCCAAACCCCACTCTTGCCGCCTTCCCATCCCACCCAAACCCA
>JBILUQ010000025.1:0-23654 GCA_044370935.1 Chthoniobacteraceae bacterium | reverse complement strand
TGTATCCCTTGCCACGAGCAAGCTCAGCTTGAAGGCGAACACCACTCTAAGGGTGCAGGACACTTGGACGCTCGGCGCGACCGTGGCGCAGCAGTTGGAGATCCTTGGAACGCGCGGCACGGTGACGGCGCCGTCGCTGGTGAGCGGCAATCTGACGCTGGGTTCGAAGGCGACGCTGGCGCTTGACAGCGCCGCTGCGGTGCTCAGCCAGATGTCATTGACCGGCAACCTCAACCTGGCCGCGGGTGAAGTCAGACTGCGTCTGGATGCCCCTCTGGCGAATACGTTCTCTGGCGACGCGATCAGCGTGACGGGCAACCTCACGCTGGGCACCAGCACGGCGATCGCGAAGCTCTCGAAGTTCGGATCAAGCCTCGCCTACGGCCGGTACGCCGTCATGAGGTACACCGGCGATTTGAGCGGATTCTTGTCGGTGGATTCCTCCGCTCTGGGTGCGAACATGGCGGCGACCCTCGAGTACGACCTGACCCAGAAACAGGTGTCGGCGGTCGTGGTTGATCCAAGGGGCTTCATGTTCGGTTGGGGTGCGAACGCTTCAGGGGTACTGGGCGGTTCGCTTGGGTCGGCTGTGGCCAGCCCGCGCGCGTTCCTCGGCGTGGACGTACCTGTGCAGGTGGCCTTCGGCGGTGCTCACGCGCTTGTGATTAATGCGGCTGGCAGCCTCTATGCGGTCGGGACCAACCAGTATGGCCAGTTGGGCGATGCATTCACCAAGGTTGCGCAGGCCGCAGTCTCCAACACCGTCGCGTACCCAGTGGCCGGGTTCGGAGGCAAGCGCGTGGTTGCTGCTGCGGCCGGGGCGCAGCACTCCGTGGCGTTGCTTGAAGACGGCCGCCTCTTCGCATGGGGTTCGACGGACAGCGGACGTCTGGGGATCGGATCGACCACGGCGGCTACTGCATCAACGCCGATTGAGCTCACCGGAATGAGCTGGGCGCTGGTTGGCAAGAAGCTGCAGTCGATTTCCGCAGGCGCAAACGGCGCGCACACCCTTTTGGTGGACAGCGAAGGCAGCGTGTACGCCTGGGGGGCGAACGCGAAGGGCCAGTTGGGTGTGGGCGACGCGGTTTCGCGCAACGTTCCAACCGCGGTTGTGAAGGTGGCGGGCGCGCTGAACAGCCCAGTGACGATGGCCGCTGCTGGCAGCGAGCACAGCTTGGTGGTTGCCGGCGGCAAGGTCTACGGATGGGGCCGGAATACGTCTGGCGAATTGGGCGATAATTCGATCATCGACCGCTCAAGTCCGGTGGTGATCGAAGGCGGCGCGCTGGCTGGTAAGACGATCCGCATGGTGGCTGCGGGTGAGACGCATTCGCTGGCAGTTGACACCGCAGGGAACGTTTACGGATGGGGATCAAACCTCAACGGCCAGCTTGGTTCGGGCGTGACCGCTGCAGTCCAGAAACTGCCGGTGCTGGTGAACACCGGGTCGCTTGCCGGTGCGACGATTGTCGCCGTGGCGGCGGGCAACGGCCACTCGATGGCGTTGACCTCGACTGGCAAGCTCATCACCTGGGGCTTGAACGCCTATGGCCAGCTTGGCAACCGCTTGACGGCCGCTGTCACGACTCCGCAGCAGGTGGCGGTGGCGACGGCGGGCCTCACGGGCATCGCGGCCGGCGGCAACAACAGCGCGGCCCTTGGCGGCATTTACTTCTCCACGCAGCCGGGCTCGGTGGAAGGGCTAGTGGGATCGAAGGTGTCTGTCACCGCGATCGCACGTCTGGCCGGCGATGTCACTGGAGCGCGCTCCTCGGAAATCACGTATCAGTGGACGCCTGTTGGCTCGCCGATCTCCACGGGGACCACTTCGACGGTGACGGTTGTGACTGGGACTACGGCAGTCGTCGCGACGGCCACGTACGCGCCGTTTGCAATCAGCCGCGTGTCCGGCTCGGGGACGGTTAGCTCGGTGCCGACCCTCACGACGCTGACGGCGCCAACGCTGGTGAGCGCACCGGTGAGCGCGGTGGTTGCCGCCGGTGGCACGGTTGCGCTCACTGTCAATGTGTCCGGCACGGCTGACTCGTTCTTGTGGCAGAGGAATACCGGATCGGATTGGGTGAATGTGAGCGGAAATGTGAACACGGCGACCAAGAGCACGCTGGTGGTGGCCGCCGCGAACGCAGGCACGTACCGCGTGACCGCGAGCAACTCCAAGGGCGCGCTGGTGGACGGCTCCGGCAAGTTGGTGTCGCCTGATGTGGTGGTGCGCACCTGGTCGGGAGTCGCTGGCACCTATCAGGCGCTGCTCAAGAACGCGGCGGCGCCCACGCCTGCGCCGGATTCCGCAACCGACCTGCTGTATCCCGGGCGCGTGACCATCACTGTTTCGGCGACTGGGAGCTTCAGCGGCGTGCTGGATTACCAAGGCCAGTCTCTCACGCTTGTGGGCAGCTTCGGTGTGGATGGCACTTCGAATGTGACGGTTTCACGCGGGGCGCTGCCAGCGGTGAGCTTCCAGCTCAAGCTGGCCGACGCAGATGTGCGGAATTCGACCATCAGCGCGACCTCGGCTGAAACACTCCGCTCGCTGGCGACTGCGGGAACTGCATGGTTCGCGCAGAGTGCCCTGAGCCCGACGACACTCAGCGCGGCTGGAACTCTCAAGCGTTCCACGCCAGCGTCGAGCATCGTGAGCAAGAACTTCGGTGCGGTGCTGGCAACCTACGAAGGCACGACGGCGAAGACTTCGGGTCACGCGGTGTTCATGGTGAGCAGCACTGGACTGGTGACGATGGCCGGCCGTCTCGGAGATGGAACGGATGCGGCGATGACTTCTTCAACCTACCTCATGGGCGACGACACCGCTGCGGTCTACAAGTCGATCGGCTCGAGTGGGCATCTTGCGGGCTCTGTGAAGCTTCGCCTCGTGAACGTGGCCTCTACGGACAATAACGCAGTGCAGCCGGTCGACGGTGATTTGGAGTTGAAGACGACGGTGGCCCGGAGAGTCCGCCCGTTCGGCAGCCTTTACAACGCTCCAACGGTTGCATCCGCGATGACTGCCGCTTCGATGCTTGGCACCGCCTCGGAATCAACGGTTAACTTCACCGGCTTTGCAAACGGAGGCGACTCGCTGGCTGTCACGCTGGTCACTGGAACATGGGGATTAAAGCTCGCAGCAATCACCAAGCCCACGGTCACCGTAAACGACGCATGGAACTTCACCGGCGGCACACAAGTGATCCCGGTGAATCCGGTGGGCTCGGCGAGCGTGACGCCGACCGCGTCGTCGCCGTTGCGCACGCTATCCTTCAAGTTTACGGTGCCGATGACCACCATGACATCCACCGGAGTTGTCCTGCAGAACGACGTCTGGCAGGGAGGGGTGAAGCTGCCGAAGGGAACGTATGGCGTGACTTCGAACGGCTCCGTTTGGAACGAGTGGTGCGTGCGTTAAGCGTTACGCCCTGCGCCCTGTATGCGGGCCTGATTTTCATCATCACGGTTGCCGTAGTTCTGACGCCTGTGATCCACAGGCTTTTTCACCGGTTTCACATCAACGGCCACTGAGTGTTGTGCAATTTTGAGTGAAGCTTTGAGTGTGAAGTCTCACTCACAGAAGCACAGAGCGGCGGCAGGCTGTCAGCCGCCTTCAGGGGCTTTTCATTTGCTCCCCGGGGGGATGTGCAAATGACCTTGCGCGGACCTTTGATGGTGCAGCATACTCCGCGTTTGCTCCCACCTCATGGAAAACCCAGTTGGAATAGGATTAGCCGGCCTTGGAAACGTTGGCGCAGGTGTATACAAGCACCTCATTAGAAACCGCACCCTCCTGAGGGAACGGGTGGGGCTCGATGTGGAGGTGCGCAAAATCGCGGTTCGCAACCCGTCCAAACGCGCGGAAGAGGGCTTTCCCACGGAACTCCTCACCGACCGCTTCCAAGATCTGGTGGAGGATCCCTCCATCCACATCATCGTCGAGGTCATGGGCCGCAAGGAGGAAAGCCTCCAACTCATCCTTTCCGCGATCGAGCACGGCAAAATTGTTGTCACCGCCAACAAGGCTCTGCTGGCCGAGTTCGGCAAGCAAATCTTTGAGGCTGCCACCAAGCACTGTGTCCCGGTGTTTTACGAGGCGGCGGTGGGTGGCGGGATACCAATCATCAAGTGCCTGCGCGAGGCGCTGATTGGGAACCATATTGTTTCCATTCACGGGATCATTAACGGCACGTCGAACTACATCCTCACGCGAATGAGCGAGGCGGGATTGGGTTTTGAGGAGGCGCTCGCTGAGGCGCAGGCGGCAGGCTACGCGGAACCCGACCCTTCTTTCGATGTGAACGGATGGGATGCAGCGCACAAGGCCATCATCCTTGCCTCGCTGGCGTACGGTTTCTGGGTGCCAGCCGACAAGATTTTTGTCGAAGGAATCGAGTCTCTTACGGCATCGGACATCCGCTTCGCCGCGCAATTGGGCTACAAGGTCAAATTGCTGGGAATCATCAAAGCCGCAGCGGACACGGCCGGTGCAGACATTGAAGTGCGAGTCCATCCGACGCTGGTGCCAGAGTCGCACGTGCTCGCCTCGGTGAACGGCGTGTACAATGCGCTGGCCGTGCGCGGCGATGTCGTTGGGGAAACACTGTTCTACGGCAGGGGGGCGGGACAGGACCCGACCACAAGTTCGATTCTGAGCGACATTGCTGAGGCTGCAGACGCCATCTTGAGGCCGCGTCGCAATCTCGGTTTCATGCCGCACGGCTTGTACGGATCCCCGAAACCGATGGGCGAAACGCTTTCCGAATACTACGTGCAGCTTTGCGTGGCGGACAAACCGGGCGTGATTGCGCAGATATCCGGCATCCTTGGCGAACTGAATATCGGGATCTCTTCGATTCTTCAGCCTGAGTCCGAGGATGACAGCTCGACGGTACCCTTGGTGATGATGATTCACACTGCCACCAACGCGCAGATCACAGAGGCACTTCAGCGAATCAGTGCATTGGATTGTGTTCGCAAGCAGCCAAGGATGATTCGCGTAGAACATTTCGCATGAGCTTCAAATCACTCCACGACCACGGTGTCATCGCGCGCTACCGCAAATACCTTCCGGTCAGCGAATCTACGCCGGTGATTTCGCTCAACGAAGGGTCAACTCCGTTGATTCACTCGCCGAAGCTCAGCGAAAAAGTGGGGCGCGACTGCCAGGTTTTCATCAAGTACGAGGGCCTCAATCCCACTGGTTCGTTCAAGGACCGCGGGATGACCATGGCGATTTCAAAGGCCGTTGAGCGCGGAGCCAAAGCGGTCATCTGCGCCTCCACTGGAAACACGAGCGCGGCCGCTGCAGCTTACGCGGCTAGGGCTAGCATCTCGTCCATTGTACTTCTTCCCGCAGGGAAAATTTCGTTTGGAAAACTCGCGCAGGCCTTCGTGTATGGATCGAAGGTTGTGGCGATCGAGGGCAACTTCGACGATGCGCTGAGGCTTGTCCGTGAGATCGGCGAGACCGAACCCATCGCGGTCGTGAATTCGATCAATCCAGACAGGCTTGAGGGACAAAAAACCGCGAGTTTCGAGATCATCGAGGAGCTTGGCGACGCTCCAGATTTTCATGTTTTGCCTGTTGGAAATGCAGGGAACATCAGCGCGTACTGGATGGGTTACGAGGAGTTTTTGGGGATTGGTCGATCCACTAAAAATCCGGTGATGCTCGGGTTCCAGGCAGCGGGTTCGGCGCCGATTTTCCACAACAAGATCATCGAAAAGCCTGAGACGTACGCCACCGCCATTCGCATTGGAAATCCTGCCAGTTGGGACAAGGCCAACAATGCAATTCGCTCCAGCGCCGGTGCGATCGACATCGTCACCGATGAGGAGATTTTCGCGGGCCAAATGTGGCTGGCTTCGAACGAAGGAATTTTTGTCGAACCGGCGAGCGCGGCCAGCATTGCGGGGCTTTTCAAGATGCTGAACCCCTCATCGGGGCGAGCGTATGACGCCGCAAAAATCCCGGACGGTTCGCGCATTGTTTGCACTGTGACGGGGCACGGTTTGAAGGATGTTGACGTCGCCAAAGACCGCTGTAGTGCCGTCATCACGGCCAAGGCAGACAAGGCTGAGATTCTGCACAAGATCGGCCACTAGTCGGCTCTGTCGCATTTCACACGAAAGCTGTCGCTTGCAACCGGCGATTTCTGGGTAGCATAAGAGGACATGCCCGCCCCGAAACAGTCCGCTTCAACCGAAATACCCGACTCGAAGCCCGTTGCGGCGTCAGTTGCTGCGTCCGTTTTGACTCCCGAGCCTGTGGGGCGGGAGCGCTTCATCGGCATCGAAATCGGCGGAACAAAGCTGCAGCTGGTTGTCGGCACGCCGGCCGGCGCGATTCTCGGAAGACAGAGGTTTCAAGTCGACCGCGCGCGGGGGGCTGAGGGCATCCGTGAAAAAATCGCCGAAGCGATCCCGCAGCTTATCGCGGCTCATCCCGTATGCGCGATTGGCGTTGGGTACGGGGGGCCGGTGCACTGGCGTACTGGGCAGGTCGCAAAGTCGTATCACATTCCGGGCTGGAGCGGATTCCCCCTCGGAGCGTGGCTTCATGAAACCACCGGGTTGCCGGTGTTTGTAGAAAACGACGCAAACACTGCGGCGCTGGGAGAGGCCATTCATGGTGCGGGGGCGGGTTGTGATCCGGTTTTGTGGATGAATGCGGGGAGCGGGGTCGGCGGCGGCCTTGTGGTGAATGGGGCGATCTATCACGGTGCGCCTCCGGGAGAAATGGAGCTGGGGCATCTCCGCCTGGATCGGGCTGGACGCATCACTGAAGATTTTTGCTCGGGCTGGAGCGTTGACCGGGAGGTTCGCGAAGCGGCGGAGCGCAATCCCAGCGGCAGCCTTGCCCTGCGCGTTCGCGAATCGGGCCTACACGAGGGGCAGGCCCGACTTTTGAAGCCCGCACTTGAGGCGGGTGACATCGAGGCGGCAGCGATTTTGGATAAGACTGCCGAGAGCCTCGCCTACGCGCTTTCGCATGCAGTGCACCTGCTTCATCCCGAAACGATCATTCTCGGAGGGGGACTCGCCCTTATTGGCGAGCCGTTGCGGGAGCGCATCGAAGCCGCACTTGCGAAATGGGTCATGGATGCTTTCCTGCCGGCGCCTCCGATTCGTTTGGCGGCGCTTATGGAGGACGCGGTGCTTGTCGGTGCGCTTGCTTTGGCCGCGCAGCGCCACAGCTCAAAGCGATAGGGCAAGTCTTGAAACGCCCACTCAAAAGCGAAAAAACACCGGAGAAAACAGAGAAAAAACAGAGAGAAAACAGCGAAATAAAAAACGGTCTAACGAGCTGAAAACACTTTCACCAAGCTGCGTCCCAATTCATCGTTAAACTGAAAGCCCACATCCCATGCAAAACTGGATTCAAAACTACATAGCCTCCCAGCACAAAGCGCTCGACTCGATCTCCACGCCTGAACTGGAGTCGCTCATTCATGTGCTTCGTGATGTATGGAAAAGCGGCCGGCAAGTGTTCGCGATCGGCAATGGAGGCAGCGCATCGAATGCATCGCATTTCGCCACAGACCTCGGCAAAGGCTCCTCGGACAAGCTCGGAAAACGGTTCCGCGTCCTATCACTGACCGACAATATTTCGTGGATCACCGCCCTCGGGAACGACTACTCCTACGAGGATGTGTACCTCAGACAGCTCGAGAATTACGCCCAGCCAGGAGACTTGCTGATTTCCATCAGCGTCAGCGGGAATTCTCCGAACCTCGTAAAAGCCGCCGAATGGGCGAAGGGTTACCGCCTCACAACGGCGGCGCTTGTGGGTGGGAAGCGAGGCAGGCTCGCGGAAATCTGCCAACACGTGTTGGTGACCGAGGACACGCATTACGGACGGGTCGAAGACGTGCAGATGCACATTCTGCACATGCTTTGCTACGTCTTTATGGAAGTACCGGAGCTCACCGCCTAGCTTGCCCAGTCGCCGCCAAGACGCGTGCTCAAAGCGATGGCTTGGCTCGCTGAACCAGTGCATCAAAACGGGACTGGGTGTCCGTCACGATTGGGAGCCCGTGCGCGAAGGTCATGATGTCGACGCGGCGGCCCTGCAGGGCCTGCATCGACGTTTTAAGCCGGGACTGACTCGAGCAGTACTTTTCGGGTAAAAAATCGAGGCCGGTCGATTCCAAATTCACGACTGCATCGCCGAAGTGTATAGATCCCGCGGGATGGTACAGCGCGACCTCGCCGCTGCCGGCTCCTTGCAAGTCGAGCAGTTCAAGGTTTCCACCAACGCGCCCGCCAATTTTGAGGAATTCATCCACGGGAATCTCCAGTTCGCGGGCAGCATCAGGGTGCGCGAAAATCGGGACGCCGGATCGCCGTTTAAATTCCAGCGAGGCGCGGGCGTGGTTTCCATTCGTCAAAACAATCGCGGCCCAAGGAGAGGCCTCGCGAAGTACAAGCATGCCCTCCTCAGAGAGCAAAATCGGGTCTACAATAATCAGGCCGTAATCCGTACGCAGCGCAAAGGAAGAAAGATCCGCCTTAACACTGGGATCGTATGCGTGCCACATCCACATGTTGTGGACAACCTCGTGAATTGTCTCGGCGACAGGCATGAGGTGCACGGTATCGAGCGAGGTCTGCGGCGAAAAGCCGCAAATCCCAAGTGCGGGCCACTGCGCGGCGCAATGTGCAATGGCGGGCGGCGCGGATGCTACGGGGGAAATCCGAACGAGAGTTTCACGGCGGCGTATTCCGGATGAACCGTACCGTCCGCTCTGCGGATGGTGAGGGCTGGCTCCTCCCAGGTTTCCGTGACTTTGGGCGGGAGGTGATCGCTCCGCAACATGGCAAATAAGCTGAGAAGCGGCGGTTCTCCTTCTCTGGCGATCACGGCACGACGGCGAACGATTTTCAGTCCGCTGGCGGTTGCCGCGGTCTCGACTCGGCTGCGCTGTTCTTCGGGAAAAACGCATGCGAACCAGCCTCCCAAGCTAAGGTGCGCGGCAGCTTTCAGGCAGTAATCTTCGATGCCGCCCCGTGTCTCGAATCTGCACGCGATTTTCTGTGGGTGATCACCCTCCACTCCGGTTCCGAGCGGAAAATACGGAGGGCTTCCGAGCACCAGATCAAACTTTTCTTCAGCGGCGATAACGCCCTCATCGCGGAAATCCCCGAGCCGTATGTCAAAGCGATCTTCAAGTCCGTTGTAACGGGCGGACTTGCGGGCCAGCGCCACACTGGCCTCCTGGGCTTCGACAGTGACGAATTTCGTACCTGTCAAACGCCATGCGGCGACCATGGCCACGCTTCCAATGCCGCTGCCAAGATCAAGCACGGTCCGCACACTGGAACTCCATGAAGTGCCATACCACGCCAACGCCACGTCATCGGTCGAAAACCGGTGACCCTTCCGAAGTTGATACAGGCGATAGTGCCCGCTGATGGCGTCAAGGGTCTCGCCCTCCCGCAGCGGGCCCGGATAGTCGGCAACGCCCGGGGGCACGATGCCTGGACGCGCCCAGCTTCGAAAAAAGGGCGCTCCGGGGATGTCTTCCACTCGACGTTCGACGGCCATGATCTTAACGGGCCTGCGAGCGGAGGATGGAAACCAAGAATTCGAGCCTTTTGAAACTGTCCAATTCCTCGAGCAGCGCCTGGCGCTTGAGCGGATCCACCACAAGCGTCGCGCAGGCGATGTCGGTGACAATATCGATTGAATCAATCGCCGCCAACTGCTCCTCGAACTGGTCGGGCAGCGCCATGCCGGAGTTTTTCAACTTGGTGACGATTCCAAGCAATTCGGTGAGCAAATCGGCTCCCGTCATCTTTCCGATTGGAATGCTGCGAAGCACTTCCACTGATGCGATCCGAAATGGCTTGAGTTGCTGCCACTCGCAAAATCTGACCCGCTGGACGCCCTGCAAGACCAGATGTGAAGTGCCGTCCTTGTTTTGCACGCAGGCGCGGATTAATCCGACCCCTGCAACGTCCCGGAGGCGCTTCTCCGAATCATCCTCCGGTTGCGCAATGGCGATCAAGCGATCGGTCTCCAAGGCGGATTCCAGCATGGCTCGATAACGAGGTTCAAAAATGAACAATGGCAGGAGGGTGTTGGGAAAAAGCGTCGCACCCCCCAGCACCATCACCGGCATTGTATCAGCGATCGGTGTTTCGCTTGCGTCGGAAAACATGCTCATGAACAAAGCGTCCGCATCATAGATGTTGGGGCGAGCGCGAGGTGTCCGAGAGGTTGCTGCTTCGAGTCTGGCCGGGACGGACTGGATTTAGACATTCGCCGGAGTCTCGCGCTTGGATGGATCTTTGAACAGGAAGAAGAAGATCAGAAGGATCAATGCGGATCCGCCAGCGGGAAGCAGCCAAGCCGGAGCCCAGTTCACACTTTTGTCGGGCAGCGAGTATTTTTCGATGACAAAGCCCTGGGCAATCGAGCCCACGAGCATTCCGGCGCCGTAAGTGATGAAGGCGATGAAGCATTGTGCGGCGGCGCGCATGCGCTCGGGCGCACGCTGGTCCACGTAAACCTGGCCAGTTACGAAGAAGAAATCAAAACAGGGTCCGTGCAGCGTGATACCCGCAAGAAGCATCCACATCCCCGCCTTGGCGTCGCCGTAAGCGAAGAACACGTATCTCACCGCCCAGCAGGCCATGCCCAAAAGCAACATCCGTTTCACCCCCAGGCGGGCAAACATCACCGGAAAAACCAGCATGAACAGCACCTCGCTCATCTGACCGAAAGTCATCTTAGCCGGAGCCTCGGCAACGCCGATTTGCGTCAAAAACCGCTCCGCACCGGAATAATAAAACGCCAAAGGAATGCAGATTAAAAACGATCCGATCGCGAACACCGCGAACGAGCGGTCCTTCATCAAATCCAGAGCATCCAGCCCGAGGATGGCGCGTACGCTCACTGGTTCGCCCTTGGCCTTTGGCGGAACGTTTGGCAGCACGATGAAACTGTACAGGCCGAGTCCCACGGAGACGGCCGCGCCAATCACGAACTGATCGGGCATCGAGCCGAGGTTGAGTTTTCCAATCAACATCCCCGCTGCGATCCATCCGAATGTGCCCATGACGCGGATGCTTCCGAAGCTCTTGGCCGAGTCGGTCATCTGTGAAAACGCCACCGCGTTCACAAGCGCAAGCGTCGGCATGTAGCAAAGAGTGTGGGCGACAAGCAGCGGGTAAAACTCGCGAAACACCGTCGCTTTTGACGCCAGAAACAGCAGTGCGCCTCCAAGGATGTGCAGTACCCCTAGAACGCGCTGTGCCGGGAAAAAACGGTCCGCCACCATGCCGACGAGGAAAGGTGATATCATCGCGGCTACGGATGTTGCGCCGAAGGCCGTCCCGATTTCGGTTGGAGTGAATCCAAGCCCGTTCATCCAGGAGCCCATCGAAACCCCCCAGGTTCCCCAGACGAAGAACTGTGCAAAAAATAGAATTGAGATTTGGATGCGCGCTTGGGGGTTCATGGAAATGGATTTAAAAACCTTCCGGGCAGAGTATTAATTCTATGGAGCCTTCATCAAGCATTAGAAATGCGGCCCCTCATTCGCCTGTCTTGGGGGAGCGTTTTCGCTTGTCCTGGCAGTCGGTGCAGATCCCAAAGATTTCCAGTGTATGGGTTACGTTTGAATAACCCATTTGCCGGACCATGCGCTCCAAGCCGTCCGCAAAGCAAACATCCAGCGTCACCACACTGGAACAGTCGCGGCAGATGACATGATGATGATGGTGTTCACCCGTATTGAACTCGTAACGGTAAATGCCATCGCCAAAGTCGCAGCGACGCACCAAGTCGACTTCCTCTAAAGTAGCGATTCCGCGATAAACCGTGACCGGGTCACATACTTTTTGGGGGAGCCGTTTATGGAGTTCGTCAACGGTGAACGGACCGTGCTCGCGGGTGAGCACGGCAAGGATCTCCTTGCGTGGCGAGGTGATGCGGTAACCGAGAATCCGGAGCTTTTGCAGGGCATGCTCTAAATTTTTGTCACCGCAACATCCATGGGGATGGGGGCCGTCGGGGTCGGACATTGGCTGACGCTAGGCAGTTTTCCTGCCCAACCCAAGCGCCAAACACGACGATTCGGGCATGGAAAATTTTCGGCTCCTTGCGCGGGCTCGGGGGATTCGCTAAGGTGGCCCCAATGTCTGATTCACCCCAGAGCCAGTATCCATGCAGCCCCTATCAGAAGGTCCGGGGACTTGTCTATTTTGCGCGGATGGCGGATAAAATCCGGCTCAAAGCCCGAGGCCTGTTGGGTAAGGATTATCTCGCGAATCTTGGAAAAGGATTTGATGGGAACTGTGCCTCCTTTCTCGGCGTGGATTATGAGAAACTCGCGCGCCGGATTCTGGAGGGCGGCTCGGATGAGGAGGTTTTGGATTGGTGCTACAAGGAGGGAGTGGGCCCGAGTGAGTCTCAGGTTTTCGTGTGGAACGAGTATATGCGCAAATGCGGATGGAACGACGCGCTCACCAATCGGCTCCACGAGCGATTGCTCGAGGGCGGGTTCGGCGGCCGAAATGATGTGCAGACCCTTTTTGATTACATAGATCTCGACGAGGGTCGACTCTAAGGCCCGCAGAAATTACACTGCTGGCGCCGGTCCCGTGCTAGGTGTCGCACACCCCACCTCGAATCCGCCCCCTACCTTCTCCCAATGCCGCACTTTAAATTTGTAGCCCGCTCCAGCAAAGGCGCTCTTGTGGATGGGATCATCGAGGCGACGGATCGCTCCGCCGCCTTGCGGGAGATTGAAAAAACCAAGGGTTTCCCCGTCAGGGCCGAGTTGGTTGTCCAGAACCAGAAACAGCCGCCGGCTTCCGTGCAGTCTGGCGGGACATCGAAGGCCTCCTCCAACGCTCCCGCCGCGGTCAGCTTGCAGACAATGTCCCACACCCAGCAGCATCTGTTCACTGAACAGCTCGCGCTGCTATTGGGTGCCGGGATGACGCTGGATGAGGCCCTCGGGATTCTGGAGAAGCGGATGAAGCACCCAAAGCTGCATGCAATGTCCAAAGGGCTGCATCAGGCTCTGGTCGAGGGACGCAGCCTTTCGCAGGCTCTCAGGGATTATCCAAAAATCTTTTCCCCACTTTATGTGAACATGGTGGCTGCAGGCGAAGCCTCCGGAACGCTCTCCGATATTTTAAAAAGGCTGGTGAGGTATCTGGCGGAGCTCAAGGAGTTGCGCGATCGAGTGCAGCAGGCTCTGGTTTATCCCGCGGTTCTCGTGTTGGTCGGCATCCTGATGGTGACGATTTTCATGACCGTGATGGTTCCAAAGCTGTTGAAGTTTTTCACGGACACAAATCAGGAGCTGCCGCTGGCGACGCAGTTGCTGATGAAAACCCACACAGCCATTGCCCATTACTGGTGGGTTGGAATCATTGTTTTCTTCCTGATCAGCGCGGCGTTCCGCTCGTGGACCTCCACCCCGGAGGGATCAAAGGCGTGGGATGCGTTGCGCTGGAAAGTTCCGGGTTACGGAAGCGTGATGCGCCACAGATACTACGCCCAATTTGCGCGCACCCTCGGCACATTGATTTTAAATGGGGTGACGCTGTTGAAGGCGCTCGAGCTCATTGAAGACATCGCTGGGAACGCATTTGTGCGTGAAAAAATGAAGGCCGCGCAGCAGTCAGTCGTGGACGGGCAGGCGCTCTCGAATGCGCTTTTGCAGCAAGGCATTTGCCCGGAGTTGTTCATCGACATGCTCGCCGTCGGAGAGCAGTCGGGGCGACTCGGCGAAACGCTCGGGAACATCGCCGACGTTTACGACAGAGAACTGGATAAACAGGTCAAACTGATCTCCACACTGATCCCGCCCCTCGTGATGATCGGCATCGCCGTGGTCGTGGGATTTGTGGTGTTCGGGATTTTGAGCGCGGTCTTCTCGATGACCCAAGGCCTGAGGCCGGGTGTGTAAAGGACTGGTTTGGGGCGGGTCTGGGGCGGGTACTTATCCGTCCAAAAGACGGGTCGATTGGCTGTTGTAATTAGCCGCGTTCTGAATAGAATTTGCGCGCCCATGAATCTCCCTCAGAGCATTCTAAAAACCGCACTGCTGACAGTCTTGGGATGGTCCCCAATGCTCGGTGTTTCGCACGCCCAACTGGCCACCCATACAACGCCTTTCACGACGCAAATCGATCTTGGCACCCTGATGGCGGGCCGTGCCCAACCGAGTCTTCCGCTCTGGATTGAAAATCTCAGTACCCACAAATACCGCGACGACACAACCGGACTGCACCGCACGGCGATCAGGATCCGGCTCAGAAAACTGTCCTCGCTGACTTCCCACGTTGAATTCCGCGTCGGGCTGGAGGCTGGTCTGGAAAAACCGGCGGTGATCACAGGCTGGAACGAAACAGGACAACGGCTTTTCGCATCTGACCCAATCGGGTCTGCCTCCTCGCAAGTCACCGAGGTCGTCCGCATTCCAATGGATGGCATGGATTACGTGGAGCTGGATCTTCCGAAGGACGGTTCGCGGCTCACGTCGCTCTTCGCGACGATCCTTAAAAAAAGTCAGATTCTTCATCCCGTGGATTTCCCGCCTGCAGGGGTGTCTGATCCATTTGGAAATCCGTCGGCAGTCTCAACTTTCCAAGACCAAGACAAGCGCCTTTGGACGCGGATATCAGCGATGCTCGACTCGGAGTCGTTCCGTATGCTGCCAACTGGGACTCAACCGCTGCAGTTCACGCTGGCGAAACCGCCCCGGTACGCGATGGTTTGCTTTGAGATGCGCAACATTTCGCCCGAGCTGCCTCCCTCGATTGGCGTCAATGGGGCGCTGCTTCCCAGCGTCTCTCTCACAATGCCTGATCTGGCTGACCCCGCTTGGAGTCTCAGAAATCTGGAATCCTCAAAGGTGGAGCATCTCTACTACTCCGGTTGGATTCGCGTCCAGCAGGCCATTCCCACTGGGGTTCTGCAGAAAGGGGAAAATGAACTTCTCTTTTCTTCCCCTTCGCAAGCTGAGCCCTCTGAAATTCGGCGGGTGGAAATACAGTTGAAATACTGATGATGGTGTAGCTTGTTGGCTTCGGCCTGTGATACCTCGAACTTCTCAAACGAACCCCATGAAAACTTATTCACGCACACTCCGATCCGGCTTCACTTTGGTAGAAATCATGATGGTCGTGATGATCATCGGTCTGCTCGCCGGAGTCGCTGCATTCACAGTCGGAGACAACATTGGCATCGCGAAAGACACCCGAATTAAAAGCGATATTCAAACACTGCAGACCCAGCTGATGGTGTACGAAACCAGCAACGGATCCGCGCCGAACAACGACGAGGGGCTGCGTGCGCTTCTTGAAAAGCGTCCTAGGCAATTGATGAAAGAAATCCCTCTGGATCCTTTCGGTGAGAAGTACGAATACCTCAATCCCGGAAGGCACAACCCCGAGAGTTACGATATTTTTTCCAAAGGAAAAGACCGCGTCGCAGGTACGGAAGACGACATCGGCAACTGGAAAAAGTAACGCTAAGCAGTAACGTTCGGATTCTCGCCCTGTGCATCCAGGACAAAGAATCTTTCGAAGAATCCGCCACCAAGAAGTTCTGCGAATCTACACGAGCCTCCAGCGGGCGAGATCCTGGGAATCGATGACGCCCACTGGCTTTCCTGAGGCGTCGACCACAACAATGTCGTCGATGTTGTGCTTTTCGAGAATCCTCAAAGCCTCAGCGGCTAGACGGTCGGAGCCTATGCAGATGGGGGATCGGGTCAGGAAACGTTCCACCAGCTGATCACCGAGGTTCGGTGTTGTCTGATAGAAGCGGGCGAAGTCGCCGTGTGTAAAAATACCGTCTACTTTGCCCTCCGGGTCCACGGCGACCGCTGCGCCAGCCCGATGCGCGGTCATCGAAGCCAAGACCTCGCGAATGGGCAGGTGCTGGTGAACCACGGCGATCTGATCCAGCCCGCGCATCACATCGTTCACCTTCAAAAGAAGGCTCCGGCCGAGACTGCCGGCGGGGTGGTACCGCGCGAAATCGTCCTTCGTCACGCCGCGGGCTTCCAACAGGACCATCGCCAGAGCATCGCCAAGGGCCATCATGACTGTGGTGCTGGAGGTCGGCGCCAGCTCCAGCGGACAGGCTTCGCGTGAAACCTGCACATCGAGGACAATAGAGGCAGCCTTGGCTACGGTGGAAGCTGCATTCCCTGTCATCGCGATGACATCAACCCCCAACCGCGCCGCGGCTGGCAGAAGCGCGACCAGTTCGTCGGTCTCACCGCTGTATGAGAGCAGCAGCAGGAGGTCGCCCTCGGTAAAAAGTCCCAAATCTCCATGCAGCGCATTCACCGCGTGCAATACCACCGAAGGGCAGCCGGTGCTGGTCAGGGTTGCCGCGATTTTTTCACCCACGCATCCCGATTTACCGACTCCGCAAACCACAACCTTGCCACGCGAATCAGCGCACAGCTTCAGGCGTTCGACAGCCTTTGAAAAATTCTGATCGAGCCGGTGCTCAAGTTCGTGAATTTCCGCTGCCTCGAGTTGCAGCACTCGCCGGCCTAGTGAGACTAAATCCATGTGTTAACGAAATCTTCTCGGGAGCGCTCGTGCAATCCTTTAGACCTGCGCGAAAACACGGAGGCCTTGCGGGTCCTCTAGTTTTTCCCAGTCGAAAGATTCGGCACCGGACATCCGATTGAATCCGCGAACAAACGGAGGATCACCATTTCCTGCTCTGAGATGCGCCCTTCATAACTCGCGGCCAGTCCGCATGCGGCGAGGACGCGCTTTTTCAAAAGGGGCGCAGTCTGTGAGCAAACATCCAGAGTCTTCGCTAGTTCAAGCAACGAAACATGATGGAGCAGCGGCGGCGGCTCAATGCCCTGTCCCGCCCAGGCCGCAGAGTACGCAGCAGCCCGCGCATGTAGCGTGGGTGCCCCCACACTGGACATCACCGAAATCAACTTTTGCGTCTCCTCCCAAATCGAAGGAAACTCCTCGATTAACACGGATGGGGCCTCGCGCAGGCCCAAACACAACTGCATCCTCCGGGCGAATGAGAATGCAAACATGTAGCGCAGCAAGTCTGTATCCTCGCCCCTGCGCACTTCTTTGCGAATCCTTTTGTTCAGTGAGACAAACTCCTCGATCGGCATTCTCCTGAGCAACGGCATTGCCAGATCATAAAGCATCATCATTTGCACTGGAGTAGCGTCCGCAAGAAGCCTGCCTTTCACGTACTCGGGTTGGACTATCTCCAACATCAGCTGCTTGGCGCCGTCCCTTGAAAGCGTCAGCTTCAACCAGTCGGGCCTGAGGGTCTTTTTGTCTGCTTGAGCCTGGATGACCTGAGACCAGTTGAACACATCGCCAATTTGATCAAGCGACGCGGATGGGTAGGACACTTCCTTTCGAACCTTCAAAAGATCTCTCACGAAGCCAGCCAGAGTTTCGTCCTGCGCTTCCGTGATGTTGCTTTCGGCGATTTCTGCCAATGCCCGTTGGGACTCTTGGGACTCCGCGGCTTCACTGGCCTCTGGCTCCGGTTCGTGTCGCACATGGGCTACTTTCGAGTGAAGGAACTCGCCGCTCCATTCAGGGTCTAATCTGCGAATTCTCTCCTCGATCGAGGGATGCGTGGGGAAAATCAAGGAGCTCAAACCAACCGACGTTTGAACAAAAAACAAGTGCCCTAACTCGGGGGCTGCGGGGCTTTCAAGCAGGGCCCCATCCGGCATTCCTCCAATTTTGCGCAGGGCACGGGCGAGGTCCTCTGTAGAGCGCACCAACGTCACCGCGGCGGTGTCCGCCGCGAATTCCTGCTCCCGACAGATCGCCCCCTGCAGCAGGCGGCCGAACAGAGACGAGATAGACCCCACAAGCATCAGCAATATCCCCAAAACTGAAAGAGTCTGGCCCTCCTCCGCTTCGCCCGTGGGCCGCGTGCCCCGTGCTCCGGGTTTCTTGCGCTGCTGTCGTTTGCCGCCGTCTGCGTGAAGCATTGAACGCCCGACCAACCCGAGGAATAGAATTCCCTGAACCCAGGCGAGGAGCTGGAAGTTGAGTTTCATGTCCCCGTTGAGAATGTGGCTGAACTCATGGGCTAGAACCGCGCGCAGCTCGCTGGGGGTGAGCCGCTCAAGGGCGCCTCTTGTCACGCCGATCACCGCCCGGGAGGGTTCATCTCCAGCGGCGAAGGCGTTGATGGAGCGTTCCTGATCCAAAACCCACACCTCAGGCATGGGTATCCCAAAAGCGAGTGACAATTCCTCGACCATGTCGAGTAACAAGCGATCCGCTGGAGCGGAGGCGGCAGGATGAACGCGTCTGCCTTCGAGGTCCTGGGCGATCTGACTTCCGCCGAGGCGGATTGCGTAAAACCTGACGATCACCCCCACTGCGAGGACCAGAGCTGTGACTGGGATGGTCCAAGGCAGTAGCCTCCAGTGCTCCTCCACGTCGGTCAGCCCGCCACCGGTTGCTAGTAGCACGAGGGTGTGCACAAGTCCAACAACTCCAGCGAGCATAAAGACAAGGAGCGTGAACAGGCCGCCGGTCCTCTGCCTGGCATGGTCTTGGGTCACAAAAAGGTCCATCACCCTGAAGTCGGAAAGAAAGGCGGTGGAGTTTAGGAAAAAGATGAAATGGCGCGCTACGGGGGCGAGCTCCCGAGGAAGTGCTCGTTTCGGCTAGTTCTGCGCAGTTTGTGAGCTGATGTTGCTTTCCGTGGGGCGGGCGTTCATGCTTGGGGGGATATGCGAAAAGAGGAAGCAATCAAGACTCAGGGGGTTGTAAAGGAAGTGCTGCCGGGGACGATGTTCCGGGTGCAGTTGCAGAACGGCGCACTGGTGCTGGCCCATATTTCGGGAAAAATGCGCAAACACTTCATACGGATCGTGCCTGGAGACAACGTCGAGGTGGAGTTGTCGCCCTACGATTTGACGAAGGCGCGGATCACTTTCAGGGCGAAATAAAAGCTTAAGGTTGAGACTGTTTTTTAGCCCTGTTTTTCATTTCCAGACGTAGTCTTTAGTGGAAGCAATTCCCTGAATGGGTCCGGTTGCTGCGCTTAGTTCCAGAGAGCCTTTTAGGCAGTTAGGCAGGTAGGCGGTTATTATCGATGACTGGCTCTGGAAGCTTGGAAGAGGCAGACGGCCCGGGTGGGGAGTGTTCCGCTTAGACCATCCTGCATAGCCCAAGATAAGCTGGGGACAACCTATACCAAGAAGGCGCCCGAGGCGCCGCACTCAAACCAACGCAGAAATCGATCCAAATGAACGCTGAATCCAACATCCTGAATGCCGGCGAAGACGCCGTGTCCGAAGAATCCCCCCTGCAAAGAAAGCTCCACGTCTCCAAGGCCCAGGCGCTGAGGGCCGCGGAGGAATTTAAAACAGCCGCGGAAACCAAGGCCAGAGAATGGGTGCATGCGGCGGACCAGACCGCCGAGCAGATCCGCGAAAAGGCGGAGGCGGCGCTCGAGGACACCAAGGTGCGCTTGGAGTCGCTGCACAAGCAGACCGAGGGTTATGTGCGCGAACACCCTCTCAAGTCGGTGCTGGTGGCGCTGGGAGCCGGTTTTTTGGTGGGCCTCATGACCCGAAAGTAGAGGGCGGGGCGCTTAGCTCCGACTGGGGCCGCCTTGGCTCCGCCGCAAACCACCCCGACCTCCCTGCGCCTGCAGATTTTTGCGGGACGCTCCACGGCTGCTTGAGCCGCCTCCCAAGAAAAACGGCAGACATTTGAGGGCCTAAGTGATTAAAGAGAACCCGCCAGCGTGCGGCCCGGATGTCCTGATGCATTGATGCACCTGCAAATCCCGAATCCGGCCATCAGCGCAGGCAAACACCGAAGCATGTCCCAAGCCCCTTCCAGAGACCCCGGTCTTGCCGGTCATTTCAGAGAACTGTTGGTCGGCTTGCTCAGCCATCTGAGGGCGCGCCTTGAACTGGCGGGGGCGGAAAGCAGGGATGCGCTCACTCAAATCGCGGGTGTGCTGCTCCTAGCGGCCGTCGCGCTAACGCTGACGCTCGCGGGATATCTGCTTCTGTGTCTCGCGATTGTTTTCGGACTGGCCCAGCTTTTTGCCAGCACTTTTTCCTGGATTTGGATCGCGGCCGCGTTCGGGGGGCTGCATTTGTTGTCGGCGTGGATGGTTTTGCGCGGGGCGCGCGGATGGCTTAAGCAGCCGATGTTCCCACTGTCGCTAGAGGAATTCAGAAAGGATGAATCATGGCTGAAATCGACCGCCGCAAGGCCTCGCTAATCGCGGAACTCGAGATTTCAAGGTCCGAGATGCGGAGCGCTCTTGCGCAGTGCGAGGAGTCGCTCGATGTCGTTGCGCAACTGCGCCGCAATGTGCGTCAGAACAAGATCGCGTGGCTGGCGGGGGCGGTCGTCCTTGGGTACATCGCGTCGAGAGTTCTAGGGCGAGGCTCGGGTTCGGCGGGGAGAAGTGCAAACGACTCAAACGACTCAAACGACTCAAGCGCGGCACTTGGAGCCGATCGGCCCGGGCGTTCCACCAAGGTCTGGGATGCCGCCTCTTTTGTCTTTGATCTCGCCAAACCAACGTTGTTTGCGTGGGCGAGCGCGCGTTTGCCGGACCTGCTCTCGCGGGTTGGGAGCGGAGCCGCGCGGGCGTCCGCTCCGGCGCAGGCGCCCGAGCAACGCACAGAACCGCAGCCAAGCTGAAAAAGTGGATCGCTCACACCCGCAGCGAACCAGCAGCCTCCGCTTGGACGCTAGAAACTCCCACACCATCGAAGCCTCACTATGTTAAAACCCCACGAGATTTTCAGCAGAATGCCAATGGAAACCGGCCAGTCTCTTTGCCAGTTCCTGCAGGCAAACGAAAAGCCGTTGTACAAGGCCACCGTCGAGTCGCTTGCCCAAGCCAAAAAACTGCGCCCCGTCTTTATCGAGCGCAAGCCGCGCACGGATCAGCACAAATGGATCGTTGAACAGCTCAACCGGCGCGCCAACGATGGTATCGCCGCTCACCTGCTGCAAGTCTGGTTGGTGGGGGCTCACAAGGCGCTATTGTGCGAGTTCTTGGATGGATTCAATATTCCTCATGATGAGAACGGCACACTGGAGTCGCTGCCCGAAGCCCCACCGAGGCAGGAGGTCCAAAAGATTGTTTCGCAACTTTGCGATAAACACGGGTCGACTCTCGTCAGCATTTATTTGAACGCCTTTCAGGCTTTGGACGAGACCGGGTGGCCATCGCTCGCAGAGGTGATCGCCGAGGATCCGAGGCTTCAACTCGCTTGAAAATCTCCACGGATTCCAGTTTCGGGTGATCGCTACTGCGAGAGGCGGATCGATTCGATTTCGATACTGTCGCCGGATTTTAATCCCTCGAAACGCAGCATTAGCTTTTGCAATCCACCCTGGTAGTTCGGTTGCCCTTTGAGCGTGAAGCTATGCTCCATTCGTGCGCCTCGCGTGGGGACTGAGAATACCGCGCTGGCTTCCGGGTCTTCCGCGCGAAACGATTTCCATGCGACGCGCAGCCGACCAAGGTCCGATTGCACCGAGGCGTTTACCTTCAGGGTCGCAGCTTTGTCAGCGCGCCAAAAAATTGCCGGACTGTCCACGAACACCGTCGCAGACTGCGCTGTGATCCGCCAGGTCCCGGTCAGCGGAAACCCCTCGTCTGTCCCTCCTCGAACGGTCCATCCCGACCGATGTCGGTCGAAGCGGTACACCGGCAGCTCCCGCCCTTTTTCCCAGCCCTCAACCGTGTTTCGGATCGCGTTCACCGGACCGACTATCAGGCGCGTTGAGTATTCGTAAACGATATTGTGATCCATTTGCTCCAGAGCGATCGGGGCGAGGTACCCGGTGGCGTTGTCGCGCACGCCGAATTTGCCAGACTCGCCGGGGACATAACCGCTCTTCCAAAAGGTGCTCAATGGTTGCCAGACTCCGAGTCCCCAGCCCTTGGCATCCACCAACGCAGCCCAATTTTCGGTGGCGGAAAAGCTCCTCCACGGCGGCCCCGGATCCAGCCACTGGCTCAGCGGCCCCCCGGTAAACGGGGCGTCTCCGGCGTACGTCATCACTCGGGAAAACGCACCGGTTGTGTATATCGCGGGAATCTCCTGGTGACGCGCAGAGTACGAAACCTTTTCATGCCTCAGGCTTTTAATTCTGTAACGGAGAAATACGATGTTTCCCTCCAAATGCGCCCAACTTTCGAGCTCACAATCCGCAGGCTCCTTTTCCAACGCCCATTGCATGGGCACGAGTCGCGTATACATGCGGCTTCCGTCGTTTGAGTGCTCCAGAACCTTGGATGCGTTCCCAGCCCAATCGCCCGATTGAACGGGGTTCCAGCCCAGTGCGCGCCAGGCTGGATGCGGCTGCTTCCCCTTCGGAGTGAATGGAACTGGACCGCTGTAAAAAGACATTTGGATCTGACGCCCGTGGTCGAAGTTGTTCACCAATTCGCGCCCGTCCGCTTTGCCCGAGAGAGAGGTGATCGCGCCCCCCATTGAAAGGTCAACGCCCAGCTTGATGCTTTCGTTCTCAAGCCAGCTCATGGTCTGGGGTGGCTGCGAGTTTTGAGCCACACCGCAGACGCTCAGAATTGCGAGTGTGCATGCGGCAAGCAGCCTTTGTCCGATGAAGGCATGTCCGATAGAGGCTGGTGTCATGGGGGGGGTAACCAGCACACTGCCTGGAACTGCGGTCGACACTGTAGTCGACACTGCGGCCGGCGCGCGCATGGTTGATGCGTCAAATGCTTGATTGTGGGTTTGCTTGATAATCCGGCTCATCGAGACGTGGAAGCTACCGCTGGGGCGTGAAAAAAAAACGCTTTTTTCGGGGATGTTCTCGAGCCCCAAAAGCAGCCCGGTTCGCGTAGGAAGAGGGAGAGAGTGCATGCATGGCTTGGATCAAAAACTTCAAGCTCCCCTGAAGCCTCGGGGTCGGGGCGGCACCCGCAGGCGGGGGTACTTCGAGGGGAGGGGCTTTTGAGACCTGCTCCTGATGCGGATGCGCCTACGAAAACTCATGAACACCCACGAATCCTAAATCATACCATGTTACGTCCACACTTTATCGTCATCACGGATCGCGCCACACTCAAAGCAGGGTGGATCACCAGCGTTGATCTGCCTCAAAACCCGAGCTTCGCGCGCGACTTTGCGAAGCGGGATCCCAGGATTGAGTGGACTGACCAGTTATCCTTTGTGAAGCCGCGGCAGCATCCCGTTGAGCAGCTCTCGGACATGGCCGGCTCGTTTGCGCCGACCGGGGGTTCAGGGGCATCTGGGTCGAGGCCGATGCAGCTCGGGGGGTCGCCGCCGGACAAGCATTTGAACGTGACGGCGACCCGGGAGGCAGTGGTGCTCCTGGCTTCGAAGGTGAATCAAATATTACGGGAGCAAAAGCCGGAGATGTGGAGCCTCTCGGCGCCCACGGACATCCACAAGGCGCTGGTGAAGGCGCTGCCGGAGGTGTGCCGCGCGCATCTGCACCGGGTGATTCCGAAAAACCTCTCCGAATGCCCGGACGAAACGGTCGTGGATCACTTCATGCACGTCACAATCTAGTAGGCAGTACAGTTTAGAAATGCGGATCCAATAGTTCACAAATTCAGTTGCTGGCTCCAAAGCGCCAGAGGCGCGACCGTCGACAACCCCTGGGAGGGGGGGGCG
>JBILUQ010000221.1:0-6733 GCA_044370935.1 Chthoniobacteraceae bacterium | reverse complement strand
GTCGGGCATGTCGGTGGTGCGGCTTTCGAGGGGTTGCGGGCGGCGGTGGCCCCAGGACATCATGGCATTGTGGGCCGGTGTCATCGAGGCGAGCTCATCGATGTTGATGCCGGTGGGTTTGCGTCGGGCGAGCGGGAGGTGATTACCCCAATAGAACGGCGTGACCATCTGGCCCTGGCTGTAAAACGGGCGGTAGGCGGTCGAGGGCATGCGCTTCCATCCGGGATTGAAATAGATTGCGGCAAGGGGCTCGCGCGCGCCGAAGCGGATGCGGTAGAGCGGCGGCAGGCTGCCTGAGATCAGTTTTTCGTAATCGCGCTCTTGGTCGAGGATGGGGAACTTCAGTTCACGTTTCGTGCCGTCGCTGAAGAGCACGTCCACGAGGTTTTCCGGCAGCACCCGGAGCGGATAGCCGGCCGGCGGCGTGAGGATAAGCAGTTCTTCGATCTCGTATTCGGCCTTGGGCTCGCTTTGCAACGTGACGGTGCGCGAGCCGAAGCCATCAGGATAAAAATAGAAATCCTCGGTCGCGGTTTCTCCCCAGACCTTGTAGTTGAGGTCGCAGGGCTGCGCGGTCCAGCGGACATGGACGCGGGCGGGCGTGGACTCGATGATCTGGACCCGGCTGCGGCGTAGTTCCTTGTCGGAAGCGGCGTCGATACAGTCCAAGCCGTCCTCCCTCCTGGGAGCCTCGGCAAACTCGAAGTTCAGGGCGGTGTTGTGCTTCCCTGCCCAGAAGGGTGTGTAGGCCGCACCGCGCCAGAACACAAAGCGCGAACCGTTCGGTAACGCCACGACGACATCCTTCCGCTCCGGCGCCCACGCTTTGTCATACGGAAGCTCGGTCACCTCGTCGGGGCCGGAATAGGAGAGCAGCGGGTAGTCGTAGCGCAGCTTGGTCTCGGTCGCGCCGAAGGCGGGAAGCTTGGGAGCGTTCCGCATCAGCATCGTCCGGACGGTCTTGCGCCAAAGCTCGCGCCCCTTGGCATCGCTGAGCGCCACATGAAGCGTGTCGCGATCCTTAATGGAGGCGGGAAAAGGCAAGGTGAGATCCACTTCGGTTCGGATGCCCTGACGCAAATCGATGGCGACTTTAATTGGCTTTTCCGTTTCGGATTCAAACCACGCGAGCACCTCCGCGCCGGAGATTGTTTCCTTCGCGGAGAAGGCGGCCACCGTGACGCGGGCCTCCTGCTCCGGTCCCAGCACAAGCCAATCCGCCGGCGGCAGGATCGTGCCGTGGTCGACCGGATTCATCTCCGGATAGGCTGCCGTCCTCGCCTCCGCCTCCAGCGCGGGACGCTCGACCTCCCAGCGGGCCCGCTCGACCGTCTTGCCGTCCTTGTCGTTGGCGAGCAACACCAGTTCCTCCGGCGCGGGCGAGGTGGCAAAGGTCACGCGTGCCGTGAAGGGCGGGTTGCCGGAGACATCGAGCGATCGGCGGTCCACTTCCTTGCCGCCGTGATACGCCGCCAGCCAGTGCTCCATCGCCCTGGAGGTGCCACCGGCGAATTGCACGATCACCGGCGTCAGGCCGACGCGTTCCACGCCGAAGGGCGGCCGCCAGGGATGCCCGGGATCGAACTGAAAGCGCGTCGAGGAGGTCACGTCCTCGCGTTGCCCGGCCGCGCTGCCGGGATGCGCGAAGAGATGGCGTACATCCTCCGCCTTCAGGGCTTCGTCGTAGATCTGCAGCTCGTCGAGCAGGCCGCGCAGGTGCGAGCGGACGTAGCGCCACGTGTCGCGATCGGCCCGGCAGCCGATCCGCAGCACGCTGTCCGGCGCGTCCGCTTGGAGCGCAAAATCGCCACCCCGGAATGTGCCTTTGTCTGCCGGAGTCTTGCCCTGACCGTCCACATAGAGCGTGAAGTGCGGAATCTGCGCCGCGCGATAGGTCACCGCGACGTGATGCCATCCCCCGTCGTTGGGCACGAGGCCGTTCGAGGCGCGGAAGTTTGTGATCCACTCGCCCTGGCCCTCGCCATGCACCTGCATTCCATCGATGCCGAAGACCCCGAAAAACTTGTCCGGGGCGGAGGTCAAATCGGCGCGGCCTTTGAAGAGCACCGGCATCTCCGCGTAGTAGTTCCCCACATTGATCCAGGCCGCGACGGTGAAGTCGCGGCTGAAATCGATTGCGGATGGATTAGCCAACTCGATACCCGCGTTGACCTTCTCGATCACCACCGCGTTGCCAATGCGCCCCGGTGCGAAAGAAGGCGCGAGCTCGGGGTCGATCGGTCGGCCGTCATGCTGCCCAGCGGCATCCTTAAGGTCTCCATCGAAGCGGAAATGAGCGACGAGGGAGGCGTAGGTGGGGGACGCGAGCAGCAGGGCGATGAGGAGGGGGATGGTGGGTTTCATGGCGTTTTGTGGGGTGCCTTGATGCTACGACTTTGTCGTTCAAATTGGAGACAGGCGGTAGCGGTTGCGGGTCTGCGTGCTGAATCGCAGAAGATCGCCGGTGAGCTTTCGGTCGGGTTCATCGTTCCCGGTCGGAGGGCACTCCGCGCCCCAAGGATTCCGCAGGCGGCAAGCCTCGCCGAGACGCGATTCGATTTCGACGCACTCGACTTTGCCGTCCTTGATCTTGCTGGCCGCCTTTCCTCGTCATGCCAATATCTCCTTCACCACATGCCCGTAAACATCCGTGAGGCGGAAATCGCGGCCGAGGTGGCGCCAGGTGAGTCTTTCGTGATCAAGGCCGAGCACGTGCAGAATGGTGGCATGAAGGTCGTGCAGATGAACCTTGCCCGAGACGGGGCGGAAGCCGAATTCGTCGGTTTCGCCGTGCATGACGCCGCCGCGCACGCCGCCGCCCGCCATCCACGCGCAGAAGCTGTCGGGTTGGTGTTCGCGTCCATGTTTTTCGATAGGCGCAGTGCGGCTGAGATCCTGGCTCCACGGGGTGCGGCCAAACTCGCCGCTCCACACGACAAGTGTATCCTCCAGCAGGCCGCGTGATTTCAGATCGCGGATCAAACCGGCGCAGGGCAGGTCGCTGGCGGCGCAGCTCTTCGGCAGATCGCCGCGGATGTTGCCGTGATGATCCCAGCCGTCCATGGTCACCTGCACAAAGCGCACCCCGGCTTCGCTGAGACGACGGGCGAGCAGGCAGGCGCGGCCGTTTTTGTCGGTCGTCTTTTCGCCGACGCCGTAGAGCTTCTTGGTGGCCTCGGTTTCGTTTGAGAGATCCACAAGATCCGGCGTGGCCGTCTGCATGCGAAAAGCCGTCTCAAGGCTGTGGATCATGCCCTCCATGCGCGCATCCGAGTCATGCTGGGTCAGCAGTCGGCTGTTCTGACGCTGGATGAAATCAAAGCGCCGGCGCTGGGCATCGTCGTCGGTAGCAGGATCAGTGAGGAAAGCGATCGCGGGATCGCTAGCCTTTACCGGCAGCGTCACCGGCGTGCCCTGATGGGCGGCCGGCAGGAAGGAGGCGCTGTAGTTCCGCGTGTCGATGCCTGGATGGATCGTGAGAAAAGCGGGGAGGTTTTGATTTTCCGTGCCAAGGCCGTAGCTGATCCAGGAACCGATCGAAGGCCGAGCCTCGGCGATGGCTCCGGTGTGAATCTGAAGCGCAGCGGGGCCGTGCTGGTTGTTGTCCGCGTGCACGGCGCGCAGCAGGCAGAGTTCATCTGCAATGGCAGCAGTGTGCGGCAACAGATCGGATATCGTGACTCCGGACTGGCCGCGAGGCCGCACCGGGATGTCGGTGCCGAGGGCCAGCAGCCCGTCGGTGCTCACATGTCGGTGCTGCTCGGGCAGCGGAGCATTTACCGACTTTCCGTGCCGTTGCTGGATGAGTGGCTTCGGATCAAAGAGGTCCATCTGAGAGGGCCCACCTGCCATAAAAAGGAAGATGACACGCTTGGCCCGCGGCTGGACCAGCGGAGCGCGCACAGCGAGCGGATTGGAGGCTGCATGCAGCAGACCATTCAAGGCCATCGCGCCAAAGCCGGCGCTGGTTTGGCGCAGCCAGGCGCGGCGGGTGGTGATGAAGGATGAGTGGTTCATAGGGATCAAAAGCGGAGAAGAAACTCGTTCGTGCCGAAAAGGGCGCGAGCCAACTCAGTCCAAGCCTTGGTTTCTCCAGCGGCGCGGGAGTCCTGCAAAAAGGCGAGTGCGTCCTGGCGCTCGTCGGCTGTGACGGGGCGGTTCAAGACACGCAGCCAGAGCCGTGAGATGCGGGCTCCGTCGTCTCCTTGGATCGTGAGCAGGGCTTTTGCGAGATCCTCGCCACGCTCGCGGATGAGATCGGCATTCAGCAGGTAGAGGGACTGCGTGGGCACGGTGGTCTCGTTGCGCTTGCTGGTGAACTGCGCAGGCTGCGGAAAGTCGAACACATCGCGCAGCCGCGCTGTGCCGGGCTGGGTGCCGGTGCGCACTACGGGCAGATACAGCGTGCGCTCCAGCGCTTGGGACTCGCGCTCTTTTTTGAGGCTGAACTGCGGGTGACCGTCCTGCTTCTCCTTGAGCGGCAGGCCGGTGATGTTCTCCGGGAACTCGAGCGGCAGGCCAGGACCTCCAGCCGGCGCCACATGCCGGCCGCTTGCGACCAGCATCGCATCGCGGATGGACTCGGCATCGAGCCGCTGGCGGTTCATGCGGGTGAGCAGCTTGTTTTCGGGATCCTTTTGCGGCGGACTACCACTTGCGAGACGGTAGGCGCGGCTGAGGGCAAGCACGCGGATAAGCTTTTTCTGCGACCAGCCTTCCTTCATGAAGCGATGGGCCAGGTGATCCAGCAGCTCGGGATGGCTCGGGATGTCACCCCGCGTGCCAAAATAATCCACGCTGCGCACCAGCCCCTCTCCAAAAAGTTTCTGCCAAAGACGGTTCACCGCCACGCGTGCCGTGAGCGGGTTGCGCGCATCGGCGATCCAGTCGGCAAGTTGCAGCCGGCCGCTCTGCCCGGCGGGGATCTTCGGTTGCGGTCCCCACATCGCTACACGCACGAGACCGCGCGGCATGGCATCTCCCAGCGCATACGGATTGCCGCGGATGGTCAGGCGCATGTCCGCGGGCGCTGCCACGTCCTCCACCGCGATGGCCTGGGGTTTGCCCGGATGAAAATACTCGCCGTGTCCGATACGGAGTTCGAGCGCGGCGATTTCCTTCTTCAATTCGTCGAGTCGCTTTTTTCCCGCCTCATCCGGCTTGTCTCCGAATGACTTTGATTCGGCTTCGAGTTTTTGTTTTTCCTGTCGCCATTCCGTTAGTTTCTGTTCGTGCACGCCGGCAATTTCGCGGTCCTCCTCGAGCTCGGGCAGAGGCACGCGCTGGATGTTGCTCCAGACACCGTGGCGTGTTTTGAAAGTGGTTTTCGTGCTGCGGAACATGCCCGCAATTCCGTAGTAGTCCTGCTGGCTGATCGCGTCGAATTTATGGTCGTGGCAGCGCACGCAGCCCAGCGTCATGCCCAGAAACGCGGTGCCCACCTTGCTCACCTGACTGTCCACGAAGTCGTGCTCCATCTTGAGCTTGTCGATGGCGTTGATGTCCACATCCCCCAGCACGATGAAACCGGTCGCGATCAGGTTCACGCGGCGCTCCCGCGGCGAGGAGGCGGGCAGCAGGTCGCCTGCGAGTTGCTCGCGGATGAAACGGTCGAAGGGTTTGTCCTGATGGAAGGACTCCACGAGATAGTCGCGATATCTCCACGCATGCTCCGCGAAAATTTTACCCTCCGTGCCGATCTGCTCGGCATAGCCCACCAGGTCCAGCCAATGCCGCGCCCAGCGTTCGCCGTAGGCCTTGGATGCCAGCAGACGGTCCACCACACGCTCGTGCGCTTTTGGCGAGTGGTCTGCGACGAATTCAGCGATCTCCGTCTCTGTAGGCGGCAGGCCGGTAAGGTCAAAACTCACGCGCCGTAGCCACGCATGCGCCCCGGCCTCCGGTCCCGGCTTGAGCCCCGCCGCTTCCTGCTTTGCGAGAATGAAAGAGTCCACCTCATTCAGCGGCCATCCGTGTTCACGCACAGCGGGCGGTGCGGCATCCCGCACCGGCTGATACGACCAATGCTTCCGGCCCTCCTCCACATCCACGCCGCTCCTCTTCACTCCTTTTACAACCGCCACCGTCTCGCGAGGATCGGGCGCACCGCGCTTCACCCATGCCTCCAACACGGCGATTTCGCTCTGAGAAAGCTTCGCCTTCGGCGGCATTTCCATGTCCGGGTTCGTGTAGCGCACCGCCTCGATGAGGCGGCTTTTTTCCGGTGCGCCCGGCACGATCGCGGGCCCGCTCTCACCACCCGCCTGCCAGCCCGAGCGCGAGTCCAACACCAGTCCGCCCTTGATCTTGCCCGCGTGCGAATGGCATTCGAAGCATCGCTGCTGCAAAATGGGTTCCACGTGTTCACGAAAAAAAACATCTCCCTCCACCGCAGAGGCGGCGAGTGGGAACAACAGCAGGGCGAAGAGGGGGGGGACGCGGGACTGCATGGGAGTGGATCGTAACGTTCTGCCGGACTCCCTCAATCAATAACCATTGCACGTTAAGGCAATTTTCCTAAAGATCATTGCTATGGGAGCAATGATGTCAAAGGCGCGGCCCGGTCATGCAGAGGAACGCCGGTATTTCAAGGAAGTGCGTTTCCGCCAGATACGGGCGCTATTCGAGATCTCCCGGCACGGCAGTTTTGCCGCCGCCGCACGGGCGCTCGGCATGGCCACCCCCTCTGTCTGGCGTCAGGTGCGGGCATTGGAAGACGATTATGGGGTGCGGT
>JBILUQ010000220.1:0-6783 GCA_044370935.1 Chthoniobacteraceae bacterium | reverse complement strand
CTGGAATTGTGGCGCTCACCGTGATCGGCAGGGTTCTGTTTGAAGTCGGCGCACGCATGGTGGCCAACCGTCCACGGCAGTCAGATCGAAAAGACATGGGAGGCGCGCTGGCATTAGGGCTTTTCGCTGTTGGCACGATTCTGCTCGTGGTCGGATGCGTGGGCACATTTTTTGGGAAATGGATTCAGTCGGCGATTTCAAGACAGCGCGAATTTCTCGCCGACGCCTCCGCCGTGCAGTTCACCAGATTCCCAAGCGGCATCAGCGGTGCGTTGAAAAAGATTGGAGGTTTTCCGGAGGGCTCGGCTTTGCGTGCGCCCCGTTCGACAGAAGCGCGTCATATGATGTTTGGAGAATCAGCCTCTGGATTTTTTTCGAGGCTCTTTTTTGCAACTCATCCGCCGCTAAAGGCCAGAATTCGCGCGATTGAACCCGACTGGGACGGAGGTTTTGCCGAGGCGCAGGAACTATCTGAAGGCGACTATGAGGAAACCGGACATGACGTTGCCTCGCTGCTCCCGGGGGATCCCTCGAAGAAAGTCGGTTCGAATGACATGCCGCCGCCCCTTCCTGATCTGGGGGAAATGCCGGGTGCGGCGCAAACAGCGCATGCGCGGCGGATACTCGCGGAGCTGCCGCCGGGCTTGCGCGAGATGAGCCATGACCCGGCCCAGGCGGCAGGGCTTCTCTCGAGGCTTGTGGCTGCAGCCCATGATGGATCGCTGCGAGGAGCGGAGGCTCATCCCGTTGCGGACTGCACAATCGAACAACGCATGGTCTTGCTCGAGCTCGTGATTCCCGCGGTCCGCAGGCTCGGGCGAGAGGCAGTTGCGGAGCTGATGCGGGATTGTGAGGCGCAGGCGGAGGCGGACGGACAGATTAATCTGCTCGAACTGGCTATGCTTGAGGCGATTCACCGGCACCTGGGAATTGCATCGGGGCTCAGCAAACCTCCGAAGGTGCGCCATCATCGTTTCGATGCGGTGCACAGCGAGTTTCGACTGATCCTTTCGGCGCTTGTTCTGATGGGGCACGAATCGGCGGAGGCCCAGGAGGCGGCTTTTGCTTCAGGCTGGATGGAGTTTGGGCAACCCTCGCAAGGTCGCTGCCTTAAAGGCGCGATAGACGTGGCGTCCCTGACCCAGGCATTCCGCAAATGCGAACAGGCAAGCAACGGACTGCGCCGCTCGCTGCTCGCGGCGTGCATGCGGGCGTCGCTTCATGACGGGTTGTTTCTGGAGGCTGAACGGTTCTTTGTGCGGGCGATCGCGGATGCTATTGGCTCACCATTGCCCCCGTTCCCGGAGGTATAAGCCGCAGAGATGGAGGTTTCCGGGCGATCGGCGTGGCATTTGGTGCCGGTCGTGGAGGGTGCGTTTCGGCGTGAACGGGTAGTGTGAAATGTAAAAGTTGCGTTGGCATTTGTTCCGTAAAACCCCCAAAGTCAGGGCTCATTCAAAGAATCATCATGACCAAATTCCCCCATTCAGCTTTGTTGGCCCTTCCAATTTTCGCTGCATTTCCCGCATCTGCAGAGCCGGTGCAGAGCGACATGCTTTCGAGCGTCGGCAATTTCCTCGCATCCCTGACTGCTGAGCAGAAGAGCAAAGCCTCATTCGGCTTTGACGATGCCGAGCGCAAGAACTGGCATTTTATCCCGAGGGTCCGCCAGGGATTGACCATGAAAGAGATGACTCACGAACAGCGTTTGCTTGCGCATGCCCTGTTCGCCTCAGGAATGAGTTCGCGCGGATACGGCAAAGCAGTATCCATCATGAGTCTCGAAGCGATTTTGGCGGAAATGGAAAAGGGCCAGAGTGGCAAGGCGGTACGCGATTCAGAAAATTATTTCTTTTCGATTTTCGGCACGCCTTCCGCGGATCAACCATGGGGCTGGCGCATGGAAGGGCACCACCTTTCCTTCAACTTCACTTGCACAGGCAAGGAGGCAACGGTTACTCCGTCGTTCATGGGCACCAATCCGGGTGAGGTTCGTGAGGGGCCGCGCAAGGGGATCCGCGTCTTGGGGCAGGAGGAAGATTTGGGGCGCGAATTGGTGAAGTCGTTGAGCGCGGAGCAGCGCACAAAAGCAGTGATCAACTCGACTGCCCCCAAAGATGTAGTGAACGATCCGGCCCGTCTCGATATTACCGCGCCCGAGGGGCTGCCCTACTCGGAATTCAACCCGGCGCAGCGCCAGTTGGCTGAGCGTTTGGTGCGCGAATACCTCGGCCGCCATCGCCCCGAAGTCGAGGCGATGGAATGGGACCGTATCCGCTCCTCGGAACTCGCGGGGGCGGCGTTTGCTTGGGCTGGCGGGATGCAGCCCGGCGAGCCGCATTACTACCGGTTTCAGGGGAAGAATTTCGTTGTGGAGTTTGATAACACTCAGAACGGCGCCAACCACCCGCATGCGGTGTGGCGGGATCGCAACCGCGATTTCGGTGTGGATCCGTTAAAGGCGCATTACGAGAGGGCGCATAAGAATTAACCCCCAGTGATGTCGGGGCAGGGTTGAGCGTGGATTAATCTACGCAATTTGGTGGTGGCCGAAATGCAGCTTAGGCGCCGGCCTCCGCGGGTCTTTCTGCAGGGGTCAGTGCTCGCCCGCTGTCTTCAGTCTGTGTTGTTTCATCCGGTCGGCGACGCCTACGCCGGTTAAATTTTGAGCCGAGATTTTTCCCCCACCAGTAGGCGTGGGATTCCTTCGGCGTCAAAATCCCGAACATGAATTGCCATCGACTCTAGCATTCGCTGTAGAGAAGAGATCGACGAACGATTGAAATATCAAAGCGTTCGCGAGAATTCCTCAAGCGAGCTGGCGCGTAGCGCACTTTCAAAAAGGCGCTGTAGATTTGCCGGATCGTTGGTGGACTCAACAGCCTCGCGGATTCCCTCCGGATATCCCCCATGCCTGATTTCCAAGGTGTGAAGAACCGCATCCCTGAGCGCTTGAACCCGCCCCTCCTCTTTACCTTCAAGCTTGCCCTCTTCTCTGAGTCGGTCGGCGAGTGTCATGGTTTTATCTTTGAGCGGTTGGGTGCGAATTCTTTGGATGCGTTCCTTGAGCGCGGGCGTATGCAAATCCGCATTCAAAACATATCTCAGCAGCTGTTCGAATGCACCCTCGGATATCGAAAACAAAAGCGGTTCGTCCCATACTTCGTCGCCCAGCAGCTCGTTGACAGGCTCCGCCTTGAGCGCGCGCAGTGTCAGGATTCCTTCGGGGGTTCCAGCAATATCCTCGTACCGAATCCGCACCAACTCCAGAAGCTGGTACGCGAGCGCGGGCTGCCAGGGGCGCAAGATTTCAGTGAACTCGGGTGGAAGATCGATTAGGTCCTCCAAACGCGGAGCTGTTTTCCAAGGGCGCTTACCCTGCGCCAGCACAATTGGGAGAACCGCCGGCAGCTTCGCCGGGGGCGCATGATTCTTTGCGAACCGCTCCCAGATGCGCAGGATGTACGATAGCATGCGGAGGGCCATGCGGGGGTCTTCGGTGCTCTGATGCTCGAAGAGCAGATAGATGAAAGCGTCGCTTTGGGACAGTTTGATATGAAAGAGCAGATCGCTCTCGGAGCTCGCAAACTGGGGATCGATGAAGGAGCAAGGCTCCAGAGCGAGCGATGTCCAGTCGATCGCGGCCGCGAGTGGCTTCGGTAAGTGGTTTTCAAAGAAGCCGCGAGCGTTCTCCGGTATGGAGAATGTTGATTTCAGGAGCTTGTCGTTGGGCTGATGGATGTCGTCCCCCGGCATTGTGTAATCAGGATGGGCATGCGCGCAGGCAGGCTTCGAGCGTGCCTACTATCTGACTCGGATGTGGTCTAGGGCATGGCCGGAAGAGAGCGGCGCTTCGGGAGGATTTGCAGTTGAATATGGGCGATCTATATCTAGCTTTCTGCGCATGCGCCATTGGTCACTCTCCCTCCACGGCCCTTCGGGGATTGTCTACACCCTCGAAACCGGCGAGTCAGAGTTTGTGCTGGGCGCAGAAACCGGGCCCGACGTGTTTAGTGTCACTGGCGAGGGCGTGGCGGCTCGTCATGCGTGGGTTTCGATTGGCGGTGCGGGTTTGCAGGTCGAGGATCTCGCGGGTGGGACGCTTGTGAATGGTTCACCGATCGAGGGGCGTGTGTCGGTCGATACGCCCGCCGCAATCCAGGTTGGGAGCGTTACCATCGTGATTGAAGTGAAGAATGTCTCGCTCCAAGAGCAGCCAGCATCGGCGGAAGCGAAAAATTTAGATGTCACAGCGGGGTCCGGGTTAGACATTGAAACCACCATGGCGTTTGGGATGGAGATGCAGGGCGCCGTGACCGGTCAGGTGTTTGATGTCGGAACCAGATACACCAAGCAGGAGGAGATCGGACGGGGCGGAATGGCTCGGATTGTATCCGCGAGAGATGCGCATTTGGAGCGGTTGGTCGCCGTCAAAGTCTCCACGGCCGGTGCGGGAGACGGAAATGCGCAGTTTCTGCGGGAGGCTGATGTTCTAGCGAAACTGGCGCACCCCAACATCGTGCCGATTCATAACAGAGGGACGGATGAACTCGGGCGCCCGTTTTATTCAATGAAACTGGTTCAGGGGCGCACCATGCAGGCGATCATCAAGCAGCTGGCGGCAGGCGACATTGCGACGCTACTTGAATACACGCCTCAGCGGTTGTTGGAAATTTTCCGGAAGGTATGCGACGGCGTGGAGTTTGCGCACTCGAAAGGCTATCTACACCGGGACCTCAAACCTGAGAACGTGATGGTGGGCGAATTCGGGGAGGTTCTGGTGATGGACTGGGGGTTGGCCAAGGCGATTAAGGGCAGAGCCGCAGCCGGCGTAAATGACGCTCAGGTTGATGAGCCTGAAAAACTATCCTACATCGAGGGGACTCCGCAGTATATGTCGCCGGAACAGGCGGAGGGAATGTACGGCGGGTTGGACGAGCGTTCGGACATCTATTCGCTGGGGGCGATTTTGTACGCGATGCTTGCAAAGGCGGCGCCGGTGTCAGGTGGGACTTTGGAAGAGTTGATTGGGAAAGTGAGAGCAGGGCGGATCACGCCGTTTGAGGATTCCAGCACGAAGCATGCTGCCGGTAAACGCGTGGATGGAGTTCCAAAAGCGCTGCAGGCGGTGACGCTTAAGGCGATGGCGACGGATCGCGCGAAAAGGCATCAAAGTGCGCGCGCGCTGATTGCGGATATTGAGGCGTATCAGGACGGGTTTCTCACGAGCGCAGAGGAGGCGAGTGTTTCTCGGCAAATCCGGCTTTGGGTTGGGCGCAATCGAGTGATGGCTGTGTCGGGCTTGCTGCTGTTGCTGGTGATCACAGCGTCCACGGCGAGGGTCATTCAAAAGGGCCGTGAGGCGAGTGCGGCGCTTCGAAGTTTGCGCGAGACGGCGCCTACGTTTGCAATACGAGCGAGGGACGCGCTTGAGGACGGTGAGTTTGAGGCAGCGCTGACGGCAGCGACATTCGCGGTGAAACTGGAACCTGGCAATGCCGAGTTCCATGCGTTGCGCGGGAATGTGCTGCAGGTGTTAGTGCGGTGGCGGGAGGCAGTGGCGGAATACCACGCCGCGTTGCGCATCGGGGACGATCCGTCAGTGAATGAAAACTTAGCATTGACCAAGCGATTAATTTTACAGGAGAGCAGCGAGGGCGACGCGAAGGCGAAAGGTGCTTTGTTTGAGGCGCTCAATGCGCAGGGCAGACGGTACCAGGCGATGGCTTTCGGGAGGGGGTTGGGAGATTTTTGGAAAGATCAAAAGAAGGATTTGAGTGCGATTCCAGAGCTTGTTGAGCGATTGCAAGCGAAGATGCTGCCGGTTCCTGGGACGGGAATCCTACTAAGCAAGACTGAGTTTACGGTGGGAGAGTGGAAGCTGTATTTGCGAGCGGAGGGATTGCCCGACTGGATGCAGCACAGCAAAGACTTTAAGCAGGATGACGAGCATCCGCTGATACTGGTCAGATGGAATGAGGTGAAAATGTTTTGCGAGTGGTTGAGTGAAAAAACAGGGAAAGAGTGGCGTTTGCCCACAAATGCGGAGTGGGAGGCTGCTGTGGGCGCAACAAAGTATCCATGGGGAGATGATTATCCGCCGCATTGGGATGATGGGAATTACGCGATCGGAATTGATGGGAAGTCCGATCCAAACAAAGTGGGAGTGGATGGGATCATGGGGACGGCGCCTGTTGCATCGTTTAAAGCGAATACGCTGGGGTTTTACGATCTTGGAGGAAATGTGTCTGAATGGATGTGGGACGGGCTGGATGAGAAGACAGGCAAACGGGTGATCCGGGGCGGGAACTGGGTCGACTGGACGGGGAACTGCACGGTTGCCAACCGCAGCTACTACGACCCGGGGAGCCGGTACTACTACTTCGGCTTCCGGGTGGCCGTCAGTTCAGTTCACTAGTGGCGAAGCGCGGAGCGCTTTTGAATGATAGGAATTCGCTTTTGAGTGATAAGAAATCGCTTTTCGCTCCGTTTCCGCAGCTCGCGCGCGCGGTATCGTCGCGGGGCGCGCTAAAAAAAAGGTAGAGGCCTTTCGCGCCGCGTTCATGCATGATGCTGGCCCAGCGGCGATATTCTTCGAAGGTCGCGATCCGGCGTTTGCCGTTTTCGGTAATGCCTTCGTCGGCGCTGGGAACGATCGGGACCTTATCACCCGTCCAGGTGCGCCACTCGGCGAGCGGAATGTCGAAATCGATGGACTCCCAGGGACTGGTTGGGACGATCACATCGACGATGCCTTCCTTCGCCCAGACGTCCGCTTCCATG
>JBILUQ010000219.1:0-6791 GCA_044370935.1 Chthoniobacteraceae bacterium | reverse complement strand
CCAAATGATAGGAATTCGCTTTTGCCCCGTTTCCGCAGCTCGCGCGCGCGGTATCGTCGCGGGGCGCGCTAAATTGAGGAGTCGGGGCTGACGCGCATCAGCACGGCAACCCTGATCACCAAACTGGTCGAGCTGGGCGGCCCTTGGGCAGAGCGCTGGGCGAAAGACCTTCAATACGGCAATTTGAATGGTCCCGCCGGAAAACTGGCGCGGCTTCTGCGCGAATACGGGATCTGCAGCAAAACGCTGAGTTTTACGGGCGAATCCGATTCGAAAGGCTACCTAGAGGAGGTCTTTATGGACGCTTGGGAGCGGTACTTGTAGCCGGTCAGGGCCGTTTCGCGCCAAAACGCCGTCGGGCCGTCGAAGTACCTGCAATGGAGGTGTATGAATGTGTTTCAACGCCGTCGGCTGATGTTTGTGACGACGGCTCCTCATTTGCGGAAGTGACTGTCTTCAAGTGTGTACGACGACCCGACGGCTTGATCAAGAGGTGCACGGAGTGTGCCAGTTCCGGAGGCACGGTCAGTCCTCTTGCCGAGGCGCGCGCGCGCGGACCTGTCGCGGGTAAAAGTTATGATTCGTTGATGGTTACTTCCGTTTTGATGGAGTTGGCAATGAAGCACTCGTCGTGCGCTTGTTGGTGCAAGTTTTTCACTTCGCCTGCCGTTGGGTGCCTTTCTCTGCGCCATTCGATGCGCGGATGGAGCGTCACACGGCTTATCCACAGCCTGCCTTGCTCGTTCTTCGTCATCTCGCCCACGGCTTCGTCTTCATAGCTTGCAGGCTCCAAGCCCGCATCAATCGCTACATGCAGAAACCAGAGCATGTGACAGCTCGCCACCGATGCGACAAACGCTTCCTCCGGGTCAACAGCAGTTGCATTGGACCACGGTGCGGGCACGATGTGGGGTGAAGGCGATCCAGGCACAATCACGCCGCCGTCAAAGCGGATCGTGTGCTCACGCGAGTAGAGGCGCTTGAGGAAATTGGGGCCGGTGTTCTTCCAGCGGATGGTGGCGTTGTGGGTGCTGATGAAGAGCGAGTTCATGAATGAACACTGCGGATGTGATCAGCGAGACGGGAAAGGTCCTCGTCGGTGGCCCGAGCGCCATCGTTTGAGGAAATGTAGCCTTCATAGCGCTGGAAAAACCTATCCACGGATGATGAGATTGGACGGAAAGAGCTGTCGTCGCCCGTACCGTGCATGGGAAACAACTTTGCGTGGACGTGATCCACGCCATAACCCTCGAAGATGAGGCCCGTGCGGGCCACCCCAACCAAGGCGCGGTCGAGCAGCAGACCAACCTGACGGGCCGCGAGTGTCAAATCGGCTAGCACCTTGTCAGGGAGATCAAAAGCGTAGCTCGGGTGGTGTGCCTTTGGGATGACCACAGAAAAGCCCGTGGTGTTGGGGTAGATCGAAAGGAATGCGAGATGAGCTTCGTCTTCCCAAATGACATGCGCTGGGGCCTGGCGATGCACGATTCGACAGAAGATACAGTGTTGAACGGAATCAGGACTCATCTCTCACGATTTTAACACATCAGCTCCACTCTGCTCATCATCACGGCCTGTCCGCGCAATAGTACACGCTCACCTAGCACACTCAACTTCACGATACCGCCGCGCTTGCTGGCTTGGAAGGCGGCGAAGTCTGCCTTGCCGAGTTTCGCCTGCCAATACGGACCTAGGGCACAATGGGCGGAACCGGTCACAGGATCTTCATTTACCCCTGCTGCTGGGGCGAAGAAACGGGAAAGAAAATCGTGCTCAAGCGATTCGCTCCGGCAGGTTACGATCACTCCGCGAACGGGCAGCAGCGAAAGGGCCGAGAAATTTGGATTCAATGCTCGCAGCACCGTTTCGTTTGCCACCTCCACCAGATAATCCATGCCGTTGAGACCACAAGCGACGAGCTCGCAGCCCAAGGCTTCGGCCAGTCCTGTCGGAGCCGCGCACGGTACACAGCTCATCGCCGGGAAATCCATCGCAATCCACTCGCCATCGCGTCGGCACGTCAGCCACCCGCTTAGGGTGTGAAAGCGTGCTGCTTCATCGGGCATCAACACGCCGGTCTCCCAGAGTGTGAAGGCGCTCGCGAGCGTCGCGTGACCGCAAAGCTTCACTTCCACCGCTGGAGTCAGCCATCGCAGCGCGAAGCCTCCTTCGATTGGATAAAGGAATGCAGTCTCAGAAAGGTGCATTTCCCGCGCGACGAGTTTCATCCAATGTTCGTCAGCGGGGTGTCTGAGCAGACAAACAGCAGCGGGATTGCCTCCGAAAGGTTTGTCAGTGAAAGCGTCTATGATGTGGATTGTCTGGCTCATATCCTCACTCCCTTCGGAGCGGTAAATTCATTGTCCACTAGATTGCCCGTATTCCGAGTTTCCGACGGTTCAAATATGAGCACCTCGACCTCGTTGTCTGCCATTGTGCGATGCTCGGTTCCTCGCGGCACGACACAAAATTCCCCTGCGCCGAGTTCGACCATATGCTCGCGAAATTCGATCTTCATCCGCCCACGCCAGACAAGAAACATCTCATCCTCGTGCTCGTGATGGTGCCATGGGAACACCCCGCAGAGCTTCGCGAGCTTGACCTCCTGGCCGTTGAGTTGGGCAACGACCTTGTGCCGCCAATGTTCGTGGATTAACGCAAATTTTTCAGTGAGCGATTGAGATGTCATGGAAGGAGTTCAACGTGAAAACGGATATTCAGTGGTTCAGTGAAAGCCGCGCGAGATGAAGCGCGAAAGTGTCTGTCACCCCACTCTCTCATTATCGAGCCTTTCGAAGGGCGGATCACCGCGTCGCATCGGTCTCTGTGTCCGATTTCTTCGGCGGCAGTTCTTTCCACTTCCTGAAGTCGGTGTGCGATTGCATCCACCAGTTGGTCGGTTCGGTCAGGTAACGGGTGGTGAGGTCTTCCTTGGGCGCCACTGGAATGGAGCGCGGTTGGTGCAGGTCGAGAGACGGAGCGGGCTTACCGAGGGCGGCCTCGGCTTCGTGTTGGAGAATGTCGGCGAGGAGAAGCGCGGCTTCGCCGCGGTTGAGATGGGGGGGGGCTTCGGCAAGGAGTTTAGGACGATCCTCAGCAGCAAGTTCCTGGTCGGGGCGAAACCAGCCATTGTCCGGCACGAGCAAGCCATGCACGGCACAGAGTTGAGCGGCGGTGTGCAGCGGCGTACGTGGCTCGATGTCGCGCAAGGGTGTGAGGTGTAGCAGGCACCCCGCGTCAAGGAGCACGCGCTGCACTAGGGCGGCGGCGATGTCGCGGGGAGGACGCTGGTGTATTGCAGATAGAGCAGCAAGAGCTCCGACGGCCTGGCCCATAAGCATTGTCGCTGGCTGAAGGCGAGTGGCGCCGTTAGCGAGGCGGGACTGGGAGAAATTCTTTTCGGCGGCGAGGAAACCATCGAGTTGTTCCGGGATGAAACAGCGCAGCGGGATGCCAAACGGGCCGTAGCCGCGTTCGCCAGCCTTGGCCGGGAGACTCTCCGGCACATCGAGATCGAGTTCGAGAAACTTCGGCTGCTGGCTGCCGTGAAGATCAATCATGTAATCGCTCAACGCCACAGCATCGTCGAACCGGCGCGGCGCACTTGGGCGGCGCTCAATCTCCGCTGCCAAGAGGGTGTGCAGGCCGATGATACGGCGGCTCTCGCGCGCATATTCCATAGCGGCGAAGTGGTGGAGTAACTCGCGGAACGGCTCCATCTCCGGCTGTTCCTGGACCCAGGCGGCGACCTCCGCACGACGATGCTGCGAGTCGTAACCTTCGTCATCGGCGACGCTCCAGTCGTTGTGCCCGAGCGTTTGTTGGATATGGTAAAGCAGTTGCAGAGTGCGCATTTGGGCCGCGCGCAACGTCTGCTTGCGGCTCGCTGGGTCTTCGAGGTCGCGGATGTGGACGGGATAGTCGTTACCATGATTGAGATGCGTGCGGGTGATGCGCGTGGCATCAATCACCGTTCGGTAGGCTTTCGGATCACGCAAGGGCACCGGCACGGAGGCAGGATCCAGCCCGTCTTGCGGGCGTTGGCTGTCGGGCATCGCGCGGTAGCTGATAAAGGTGGAAAAAAACCACGGCCGATTCTGCGGGGCGTAAGCCGGCAACTGCACCGGATCGTCGCCGGGTTTGATGATCTTCTCGAACTTAGAGACAGCGGCGTCGTAACCGGGCGGTTTGGATTTCAAGACAAGCGCCTCGGGAACGCGGCTGGGATACTTGCGGATCGTCGCGGTCCACGTGAGGTGCTGGACTTCGTTGTCCGGCTTGTGCGCATCGCGGGTGCCGTTGCCGGTGCGGTAGTTCAGGCCGGCGAGCGGGACGACATCGCCCCACTCCGTCGCATCCACGAGCACGCGACAGTGGATGCTCCGCGCCTGGCCCGCGATCTCCGCCGTGATGCCGGTGACGACATTTCCTGTGCGCGCCACGCGCGAGACTTTGCCTCGCGTCACCACATCCAGCCGGCCCTGCCGCCCGGCTTCCGTGAGCATCGTCCGCAGAATCTCCTGGGCTACCCGCGGCTCTGCGCTCAACGAAGTGAGAAAGTAAGCCACCTGCGGCGACTTCCCGAGAGGCAGGTAGTGCGCCTTGACGCGCTCGCAGAACTCCCGATACAGACCGGACTCCTTCAGGATGGGCGTCGCGTAATCCTGCGACGTGACGCCCGCCGCCGCCGTCTGCCCGCCGAGCCAGTCGTTCTCCTCCAACAACAATACCGCAGCTCCCATACGCGCCGCTTGAATCGCCACCCCGCAGCCTCCTGTCCCCGCGCCGGCGACGATGACATCGTAGTCAGCTCGCACCTCGGCGGCGTCCACCTCAGCCAGAGGCGCCAACAGCAGGGCCGTGAGAGCCGAGCGTAGCGAACCGATACGCAGCGTAGACCGCCCATGAAACTGATCCGAAAAAGGTCGCAAAACAGCCTGACAAGCTGATTTCAAAAAGATGCAGGCAACGGTTAGCTTGTGTTTCATGATGCTGAATTAGCAAATTGGGTATCCGAGGTTATAGTGCGGCGGCGGCTTCATCAGCGATGTAATCAATCTTGGCGCGCCCCGCGACGATACCGCGCGCGCGAGCTGCGGAAACGGGGCCAAAAGCATTTTCTTATCACTTTCAAGAATTGGTGAACGGTCCGGCATTTTGCTTGCTGAGTGCTTCACGCACCTTCACTCCTTCGAAGATGCCAACTTCAGTTCTCGCCCTCATCGCGAGTGCCGAGGCGGTCCCAGCAGCTTCACCGAGGGCTATGGCCGTGACAGTGACGCGACTGGAGGCGCTGGCCTCGCTGCTGGCGCTATGGCAGCGACCGGCAACTAGTAGATTGCTCACCTTTTGGGGAACCAGCGTGCGATAGCTAATGTCGTAGGGTTTGGGTTGGAAACCGGAGCCGGTGAAGGGTTTGTCGAGCGTTGTTTCGGGCGGGTGGATGTCGAGAAACCAGCAACCGGTGGCGATGGCGTCATCGTGCCGCGTCGTCTTTTGCAGATCTTCGAGCGTGAGTGTGTTTTCGCCGACGATGCGGCGCGTATCGCGAACGCCGATGTATGGTCCGCTCATGATATAGTAGCTGTTTTCAAAACCAGGCACCTTGGTCTTCCATTCGTTGAAGATGGTCCACGCATCCTTGCGGCCCTGCATCTCCGCGCGGGTGAAATCGGCGGCGTCCGTCGCATCCGCAGGCACTCGCGTGGCGTGAACGTAGCATTCGTCCTTCGCAAAGGCGAAGATGAGGCCAGGACCGTAGAAGTTCGGCAGTCTGCCTTCTTTTTGCGCCTCAATGAGCGCCTTCTTCGCAGCGGCCTGCGTTTCTGCCACCGGCACGACGTTGCCGATGCGGAAATGCATCGTCAGCGGCATCATTGGCGTGGATCGGATCGTCGGGCAACCGGCCCAATGCGCGATGTCGCCATCGCCGGTGCAATCGATCACCTGCTTTGCCTCCACGCGGGTTAGGCCGTCTTTGTTGGCGATCACGACCGCAACAACACGCCCGTCCTTCACCTCTACCTCGCAGGCGGTGCTGTGGTAGAGCACCTTCAAATTATCGCCATGCTTCAAGATGAGGTCGTCAGCGATGAGCTTGAACTCCTCCACATTCGGAATCCTAACGGTCGCCCAATGCTTCGATATGAGACCCGGCGGCAGATCATCGATGTGGTTTGCGCCTTCTCTGGCAACACCCAGCTTTTGAAGAAACTCCAGAGCGATGCCTTTCACGACAAAGCGTCCGCTAGGTTTGTCGATGAGGCCATCGAAATACGGTAGCCCGACCGTGGTGATGATGCCGCCGGAGAAACCCGCGCGCTCGATCAGCAGGGTCTTGGCGCCGTTGCGAGCGGACGAAAGCGCAGCCGCGATGCCCGCGCAGCCACCACCGCAGACGAGGACGTCCGTCTCGATGGTGCGTGTGGTCTTGCCGGAGGATTTTGCTTCCGTCGCGAGAAGCAGAGCAGGCACGGCCGCTGCGGATGCGACGGTGGCTGTTTGAAGAAAAGTGCGGCGAGTGTGTGAGGTGGTGGGGTTCATATCGATTTGCTCTTTTTGATCTTTTTCTGGTTCGAAGTATCGCCAATGAAGTAAGAAGGAACGGTCATGATGGATGCCACTTTATGCCTATTTGGGCGAATCGATCTGGATGACCTGGCTGCCGTAGCCGGGCAGGGTCGACGGTAGTTTGCCTTTGGCGTGCGGGAGTGCGGCGCGCGTCAGGAAGTCGCTGCATTGCGCATCGCGGCTGACTTCCAGTGCGCCGGACTTTTCAGCACCAGATGAGT
>JBILUQ010000279.1:0-5047 GCA_044370935.1 Chthoniobacteraceae bacterium | reverse complement strand
TCGGCTGTTGTATGTTGCCGCCGGGGATTCCTCAAAATTGCGTGGCGATAGTTTCGTGCACTGGCTTTCTCCGGAGGGGCAGGAGTTGAATCCGGAAGCTCCTTTCAGAATACAGGTGTCTGTGGATCCCGCGTTCAAAGGCGACCGGTTGAAGCTGCGAATGGAATCGGCGAATGCGATGGAGTGGTCGGCTGTAGTCCAGGCGGGGCGTGTTACTACGCTGAGTGTGCCTGCTCCGCCTTTGGATTCGGGATACATTCGTGTCGATGGGTCCGATGATTTTGGGGCTGGAGCATGGGTTGCAAGGGTGCCTCAGAAACGGGCTTTGGTTGCGGTGGCGGGTGTGGAGGAGTCGCAACAGCGAACCGGGTCACGATATTTCGTGGAACGCGCTCTCGCCGCCCTCGGTACTGCCCGGGTTGAGGTGATGACGGCCGCTTCGCTCGCTGCGGGGCGTGATTCACAGGTGGCGCTCTGGCTTCTCACGGGAACGGCGGATGCCGACTGGACGCATAGAATGCGCGCCGCGCTGGAGGGGGGCGCAACGGGACTGGCAACCATTGAAGACGCGGGCGACGGAAAGTCATTGTCGGCGCTCACGGGAGAGACTGTGACGCTAAACGAGGCTGCACTCGACGGCTACGCCTTGCTTGGCATGACGGACAGAACACACCCGGTTTTCGCGACATTTTCGACGCCGCAATTTGCCGACTTTTCGGCGCTCCGTTTCTGGAAATACCGCAAGATGTTGCTCGGGGAGGGATCAAAGGCGTCGGTGCTTGCGCGTTTTGAGGGCGGGGATCCAGCGGTGGTGGAGTTTCCGGTAGGCGCGGGACGTTTGATTGTTTGGGCGAGCGGATGGCATTCCCGGGACGGCCAGTGGGTGTTGTCGTCGCGTTGCGTGCCTTTCCTCTCTGGTTGCCTTGACTATGCGGGCGGCGGGCGGCGTCCCTTTATTGTCAGTGTACCGGGTGAATCGATTGTGCTGCCGGAGGAGACCCGGTCACTTAAACGCGGGGATGGGTTGAGTGTGTTGGTGCAGGATGCGCGGGTGGTTTTGGAAGAGCCCGGGGTTTACGGGATGGAGCCGCAGGGGGGTGTGGTGGTGGTCAATGTGGCGCGGGACGAAAGGCGGTTCGGCGCGATGTTACCTGCGCAGTTGGAGGCGCTGGGATTTCCGCTGGTGAAAGCTTCGGAGAGCGGCGCGAGTTTACCGCCGTCGGAAGATGCGATCGAGGAGGGGATGGTTTCAAGCGAGGTGTTGGCGGCTCGTGATCTTGAGTCAAAGCAGTCCTGGTGGCGTCTGGTGCTGGGGGCGGCTATCGCATTAATGGGGGTTGAAACGGTCTGGGCGGCCAGGATCTCATCTGCAAGGGGGACAATCGCATGAACCGGTTTCGCAGGTGGAGCGTGAAGAATGCGCGGGAGCAGCAGGCTATTAGCCAGGTGTGCCTTGAAAACATTCCGGGGCTCAGGCTCGCGGTGGAGCAGATACGATCGCAGCGCCGGAAGGTTGTGCGTTTTTGGTCGGAGGTTTTGCTCTGCATTTACATGCTCGGATGCTGGCGCATAAGCGCGCTCACAAGCTGGAGCATTGGCAAGACAGTCATCGCCTTTGCCGGTTTGGCCTTGCTTGAAACGCTGCTTCGCAAATCGGGCGAACGCTGGCAGCCCTCTGCGTACATTGTTGCAAAACAGATTGAGCGGATTGATTCTGCGTTGGCCGGCCGTTTGTTGACGGCGGTGGAGCAAGTCGGAGATGCGTCTGGCTTTTCCTATCTGCAGTCGAGGCTTTTTGCGGAGGTTGCGGAGCGTGGGAAAAATTCCGCTTGGATCCGGGTGGTGCCCCCGCTGCAAACGCGAGTATGGACGCTGGGGCTGCGCTGCTCTCAGTTGGTGACGTTTCTGGCCTGCATCCTGTTCGTGTTCGATCGCAAGAAACCGGTGCCATCCAGCGTACCCGGGGAGGCTGCGTCCACTGTTGCCGCGCTGAAGCCGGTGGTTTTTCCGGGAAATACGGAGATTGAAAAGGGCACGCGCCTTACTGTCAGCGCGCGCCTCCAGAGTTTGTCTCCCGACGTTCAATTGGGATTTCGCGGGATCGCTGCGGGATCCGAAATGTTCGGTAAAATATCAATGACTCAGGCGCTGGGTGAACCATTGTACGGGGCGTCCTTGGAATCCGTGGAGTCGGATTTGGAGTACTGGATTGAGACGCCCTTTGGGGAGTCGGAACATTTCATGGTGAAGGTGTTTGAGTTTCCAAAGCTCGAGCGCTCCGATGCGTTGGTGAGGTTTCCTGCGGGTGTGGAACCGGCCGAACGCCGTTATGAAAATTCGCGAAAGTTGACCGTTCCCGAGGGGAGTTCAGTGCAATGGGATCTGCAGTTTAACAAGCCTCTCAGGACCGTTCGGCTGACGCACAAGGGCGGGCGCGTCGAAGAATTGTCCGTTTTAGAAAACGGTGCAGCAGCGTTGTGGAGGTTGGAGGGGATAGTCGCGCCTGTGGACGCGGTGCTTGAAGTTTCGGATGCGCAGGGGCGCGCGGCCCGTGAGCAGCTCGGGTTCCAGATCCAAGTCTTGCCTAATGCCCCGGCGAAGATACGCCCGGTGATGCCGCGCGGCGATGCACGCTTCACGATGGTTGAGGAGGTGGATTTTGAGGCGGAAGCGTGGGATGATTCGAGTCTGCTGCGCTGGGGCATGGGGATTCAGATCGGCTCAGGCGCGATGGAAGAGTATGTGCTTGGGACTGGTGCGAAGGGCGGACAGAAGGTTCGGATGCATCGACTGGAATTTCTCGAGGAAAGGGGTGTGCGTGTGGGCGATTCCGTCAGCTGGTTTTTCTGGGCCGAGGATTTGGATGGGGCAGGTAAGCCCCGGCGCACTGACGGGGATCTGATGCTCGGACGCATCCGGGCGTTTGAGGAGGAGTATCGGCAGGATGACTCGGAGGAAGAGGGTAAGGGCTCGGGTGGTCCCCAGTTGTTGGAGCTGCAGAAGCAGGTCATGGCGGCCACATGGAACGTGAAACGCAAGTTGGGATCGGCTCCCAAGCCCGATGCGGAGGCGCTTAAGAATCTGGGTATTGTGCGAGCCTCTGAGTCGAAGGTTTTGGAGTTGGCTCAGGAAAAAGCCGGGGACGAGGGCGACGAAACGCGGCGGGGGTTTTATCAGGAAGCCATTTCGGAATTGGAAAAGGCAGTGAAGGAACTGGCCGCCTCCGAGTCAGATGCTGCGTTCATTTCGGCTGCTCTTGGGGCGGAGCGCAGTGCGTACGATGCTCTCACGCATGTCGTGCCCTCTTCGTATCAGATGAAGAAATCTCGCAATCCCAACGCGGGTGAGATGGAGGAAAAAACGCGCCAGATGAGCAATCTGGATTTTGCAAAACAAGAGGACCGCTACCAGAGCAAGAGCGAGGCGATGGGCGAGAGGGAGCGGGAAGAGCGCTCGCAGACCGAAGAGTTGCTCGCGCAGTTACGGGCGCTGGCGCGCCGCCAGGAGGAGGTGATTGAGCGCATGCGGGAGCTGGAGTCACGGGTTCGGGATAGTGTTGATGAGAAGGAGCGCGAGGCTGCAAAGCGGGAGTTGAAGAAGCTCACGGACGAACAGCAGGCACTTGCCCGTGAGCTGGAGAGCACGCAGCAAAAGGCTGCGGAAAAGAGCGAGTCGCTGGCGCGCCAGAGTGAGGAACTGGATGCTGCCCGCGAGGCGGCGCAGCGGGCGGCCTCTGCACTCGAGAAAGGTGCGCTGGACGAGGCGCGCGCCTCGGCGGCGAGATCTTCGGAAAAGCTGCGGGCGGGCGGTGAAGCCTTGAGACAACAGCTCTCGGGACGAACCCGCGAGGCGGCCCGTGAACTGCAGCAGCGTGCCCAGGAACTGGTGTCACAGGAAAAGTCGATTGCAGAGGCGCTGGATAATCAACGCAGGGGTCCCTCAAGGCTGTCCGAGGGTGGTTTGCCAAAGGAGCTTGAGTCTCAGCGCAAGCGTCTGAAGGCGCTGCAGGAGGAAATGCAACATGCGGCAGAGGCGACCGAGGTTTCAGAGCCGCTGTTTTCAAAGGCCCTTCAGGACGTGCATCGCTCTAGCGTGCAGAATCAGACTGAGCTCAAATTCAAGGTGGTCGAGGAAGCGCTGTCCTCGCGCCGGCAGGATATTGCGCGGCGGGCCGAGAAGTCGGCAGCCCAGGATGTTCAGGACCTCGCTCAGTCGGTGGAAAAGGCGGCCGATGAGGTTCTCGGAGACGACGCTCAAGCATTAAGACAAGCCCGCGCAGCGGTGGACAAGATCGCTCGCGAGCTTTCCGAAAAGGCCGGGCTTGCGATGAGCGGGCGGCAGAGGGCGGCGGATTCCGGTCCGCCTCCTTCTGAAGATCGCGCGCCCGCTCCCGGCAGCAACGACGGCAAGCCTGGGTCCGAACCAAATCAGTCCGGCGGCGGGAACCATTCGAAGGCGGCCCGTTCGCAGGATCCAATCCGAGGGCAGACAGGTTCGGGTAAAGAGAACGTTTCGGGAGAGAATGCCGAAGGGAAGGAATCGCCGGAGAACACCGGGAGCAAGATTGCGGGTACCCAAAAGCCTCAGAGTCCGGACTCACTGGAGTCGTCCGCAGACGGTCGCCCCGGTGTAAAGAAGAGCGAATCGGGCAAGCCTGCTGGGGACGGGACGGAGGCGGTAAACGGCAGCGAGCGCTCGGCTCAGGCAGCAACACAGATGCAGCAGGCGAAGTCGGAATCAGCAACTGGTGGCGGCAAGGGTGGTGGCAAGGGGGAAGGGGAAGCCAAGGGTGATTCGGATAACAAGAGTAACTCAGGCAAAGGGGGGGGCGGCGGAGCTAAGACAGGAGCCGGTGGCTTATTAAACGCGGACGAAAGTTCTCTTGCCACGGGCGGCGATTCATCCGCCCAAGGCAAGGAGGCTGGGGGCAAAACAGAGGCGAGTGGAGCAAGTGCGGATGGGGCTGTGGGCGGGAGAAAAGGGCGAGTCACGCAGGGGGCATCGATGGAGCGCGGTGGAGCAAATGACAACAGGGCGGGAGGTGGGT
>JBILUQ010000218.1:0-6805 GCA_044370935.1 Chthoniobacteraceae bacterium | reverse complement strand
GACGCCTCTTCTTCGAGACAGCGCGGTAACCAAATCAGCAGATACAACGCTCGTGATCCAGCTAGCACCTCCTTTGCCCCCCCTTCACGCGTACCTCTGGATGACCTCGCAAATTTCCTCGTCCTCGACTTGCGGAAAATGAGTGTAATGCGAGCCAACGGACATGAAGAAAGTCGGTGTCCAAGGGCAGATAACCGTATCCGCCTCTTGGCTCAACTCGCCGCACACATCCTCTGGAGCAACGGGCAGCGCAACGATGACTTCAGCCGCACCCCGTTTTCTTGCGGATGCAATCGCTGCCCTCATGGTGGCACCCGTCGCGGCCCCGTCGTCGACAAGAACCACACGCCTGCCCTCGAGTCGCTCCGGGGCCGAGCCCTCCCGGTACATCATCACCCGCCTACGGAGCTCTGCAGTCTCCCTGTCTCTGGCGTTCGCCAAGGCGGCGTCCGCATCAGGTATGTGGGCGAGAACATCTCGGTTGAGCACTTCGATCACTCCAAAGTTGTGTCCGGAATCGGGGGGCAATCTCGGCTTCTTTGTAGGCTCGCTTGGCCCCTGCTTTCGTTGAACGTCCGAGCGCAAACGCTCCCCCTGATCCTTTTCTTTACCGTCATCCCGCGGGGAGTCAGCCTGCCAGTACTCAGCCAGTGCGCCGATCGCCAGCTCCGGGTTCGCTTCCGACGCAAGCTTCCTCACCACCAGAAAATCAAACGGCACCCGCAGGATCCGCGCCACGGTCCGCGCAACCGGCACGCCTCCCCGGCACAGTCCGATCACCACCACCGGCTCTCGGCGCGCCGGCGATGAAGTCCCCTTCAACCTGTGCCCTGGCAAAGTGGCTGCGCCTCCCCCTCCCAGATGAAGGAGGATTTCTTGCGCGAGAAATTCACCGGCCTCGTTTCGGTCGTAATAGGGCGTGTTTCTGGTGAGTCGATTTACTGTATTCACATTTCTTTTCCCGCGTTGGTCGGCACGCCAAGCCAACTTTGCTAACCTTGCCTACATTGGCGTTTTGTTCCGATATGCTCACCCTTACTGCGGAGGGGCGGCGAAAAAAGTTTTGAGAAAAATCGCGAGAGTTGCGCAGCCAAGGAGTGACCTTGGCAGACGCAAAAAAAGAGGGGAAGGGCGTTAACCCTTCCCCTGGATAATTGGATTCAATTGAATCTCAGCTGAGAGATTCAGAAGCAATGTTCTGCATTACATGTGAGCGATGATATTGTCGCCGAACTCGGAGCACTTGACCTCTGTGGCTCCTTCCATCAGGCGGGCGAAATCATAGGTCACTTTCTTCGACCCGATCGCTCCGTTAAGGCCTTTGAGTACGAGGTCTGCGGCTGCAGCCCACCCCAAGTGGCGCAGCATCATCTCCCCGGACAGAACAACGGATCCCGGATTCACCATGTCCTTGTCCGCGTACTTCGGAGCGGTCCCGTGGGTTGCTTCAAAGATCGCGTGTCCCGTCTTGTAATTGATGTTGCCGCCCGGAGCGATGCCGATGCCGCCAACCTGCGCCGCAAGCGCGTCAGAGAGGTAGTCTCCGTTGAGGTTGAGGGTTGCAATCACGTCGAAATCCGTGGGGCGCGTCAGAACCTGCTGGAGAGTGATGTCGGCGATTGCATCTTTGATCACAAGGCCGGCGCCTGGTTTGCCCTCGGGAATTTTGCACCAAGGTCCGCCATCGATTTCCTGCGCTCCGTAGCGGCTCTTAGCCAAGGCGTATCCCCAGTCACGGAAAGCGCCTTCCGTGTACTTCATGATGTTCCCTTTGTGGACAATGGTCACCGACTTGCGTTTTTGATCAATCGCGTAATCGATCGCTGCTGCGATAAGGCGCTCGGTGCCGTGTCTGGACACGGGCTTGATCCCCACGCCCACCGAGGCGACGTCCTCGGATCCGAATCGCACTTTTGCGAAGTCCTTGGGGAAATGTTCCTTTAGGAAAGCCAGCGTTTGGGTCGCTTTGTCAGAGCCGGCTTCGAAATCAATTCCGGCGTAAATGTCCTCGGTGTTTTCACGGAAGATCACCATGTCAACGAGTTCCGGGCGTTTCACGGGCGAGGGGACGCCAGTGAAGTACTGCACAGGGCGCAGGCAAACGTAGAGGTCCAGCATTTGGCGCAGGGCCACGTTGAGCGAGCGGATGCCGCCCCCAACCGGTGTGGTGAGCGGGCCTTTGATGCCAACGAGAAATTCGCGGAAAGCCTCCACCGTGTCATCGGGCAGCCAATTGTTGAAACGCTTGAAGGATTCTTCGCCCGCGAAGACTTCAAACCATGCGATCTTTTTGGATCCGCCGAAGGCTTTTTCGACTGCTGCATCAAGCACTCGCACGCTGGACGCCCAGATGTCTCGGCCGGTGCCGGCGCCGCGGATGAATGGGATGATCGGATTGTTTGGAACGGAAAGATGGCCGTTTGCGATGGTGATTTTGTCACCCTTTGGAGGAGTGCAGGTGGTGTAGGACATGTTCTGTTATGGTTTCGGGTTTCTGGGTAAAAGATCAAGCCGGCAGGTTGATAAAACACTGGCTCTTGACGCTTTTCGGGATGAAAAGGAAAGGGACAGGGGCAACCCCTGTCCCTTTTTATTGCTGCGGTGAGATGGCTATGCGTGCTTTTCTTCGATGCTCACCGCGCGGTATCCACCGATGGCCTTGAAGTAGAACACCAGCAGAAGGTAGATCGCCGCCATGGTGAGAGGAATGAAAGAGTCGGCCTTGAGTGTCGCGCGGTCTCCTGCCTGATTGGCTTTTACAATCGCCTTCTGTTCGTCAGAGGCCTTGTCTTCCTTCGCTGCGGTCTTGGCTTCTTCGAGCTTCTTGCCGTCGATTGCGTTGATAGGGCTCAATGTGAGGAATTTGGACTCTGTTGCGGATTTGGAAGCTTGATAGACCGCTGGGTTTTCAGCATTCAAAGCTTCGCTTGCGAAGCGGTCCTTGGAATAGCCCAGTCCAGGGCCGCCAATGAGTCCGGCTGAGAGCATTCCGATGCCGCCCATGATTGACATGGCAACGGCGCCCGAACGAGGGAACCGGTCGCCGACCACCGCGAGCATCGTGGGCCAGAAAAACGTCTTTCCCAGAGCGTAGATTCCAAGGGCGCCTAACGCGATGGAGAAGGTCTGCATGGAGCTTGCAAGGGTTAACCCGAGGCAGGCGAGCATCGCGGATACAAGCAGCAACGCAACAGGAGACAGTCCGAGGCGGGTCTCAATGAAGTGCGCACAGAAGCGCAGGCCGAACATGATTGCAGAGGTCCAGATAAAGAGCATCTTGCCCTGATCTGCTGTGAAAAGATTGCCCGTGATGCTTTCGATCCATCCGTCGGTTCCCAGCTCCACGGCGCCTACGAGGCCGTGGGTGATGAATAAGACAAAGAGCAACACGGAGCCGAGCGAGAACTGGGTGATCACGCCGACCAGAATCACAAGGGCTCCGCCAATAGCGTAACCGATGTTGCCTGCGTTGGCGACTCCCAGTTTGCCCAATACATCGCCAAGAAACAGCGACAAAAGGTAGCAAGCCACAAACGCGCCGAGAATCCCGACGTCTTTGAACATTTCACCCAAGCTCGCGCCCTTTTCAGCAGCCTCCGATTTTGGAAAAGACTGCCCGAGGAACATCACCGCATAAGCAGCCGTCGGGACGAGGTAGAAAGCAAGCTGGCCCTTCCAGCCCAGCTGCATTACCGAGCCGAGAAAGTAGCTCGCGAGGGCTCCCACTACCATTCCGAGCGGCCAAGAAGCATGCAAGATATTCAGGTAATGGGTGCGGTTTTTGGGAAATACAGTCGCGACAAGCGGATTCGCGACCGCTTCGAGAGTGCCGTTCGCGTACGCGAAAATAAACATTCCCCAGTAGAGGAAATTGTAAGCGTTCTCAGGCGTGCTTGCCCCGAATGTGACGAATGCAGACGCGATGTGTCCCAGAAGCGCGAGGGCAACCAGTTTTCCGTAGCCCAGCTTGTCTACGATTACCCCGCCGATGATAATGCCGAAGCAGAACCCGGTGAATCCCGCTCCGCCGATGGCTCCAAGTTGTGTCGCGGTGAACCCGTATTCACCGGCCCACTTGCTGAAGATCCCTCCGCGCAGGGCGAACCCAACTCCTGCTGCTAAAATGGCCATGAAGCCCGCCCAAAGGAGTCGGTGGGCGTTGGGGACGATGCCCTGATTGTTTGATGCACTACTCATAATGGTAATATTCGGAGTTTAGGGGGTTGCTGCCCGCGCGTTGTAGGCGCGCCAAATGTTGCCAATGGGACGCCAACGCATGCTTGGGAGGTTAGTAGGTGAAGTCCGTCTAGCCGTGTCTGGTTGAACTGGGCGGAGACGAGATTGATATAGGCCAACAGCCCTTCCCAGCGGTGTCAACGGCGAAGTTGGCAGGCATCCGGCCGTCCGCTGAGGTGCAACCCTTTCGATCTGGCCCATCAGCACTACCTAGCGACCTAGCAAATGCGCTCCCTGCGCCTCAACATACACCGAGTACATCGACTGGCTGGCTGTCCTGAACAGCCGGTTTCGCTTCGGGCCCGCGAAGCACACGTTGCTGCAGATCTCGGGAAGGTTGATCAGCCCGATCCGCTGGCTTTCCGGGGAGAAGATGTGGCCGCCGTCGTAGCCATCCCCAACCCACCCGGCACTCGACCAGAGGTTGGCTTCTGTGTCGCAGCGCATAACGTCTGTAATTCCTGCGGACTTCACCCGGTTGATCGTCATATCCATCGAGGTGAATTCCCTCCCGTGCGCAAGCTTCCGTCCGTCCAAAACGTCGAAGACCATGATGTTTCCCGGTGCTTCGGGATAGTGCGACGCTCCCGTCTCCGTGATGTAGAGTCTGGGGTAGTCTGGGGAAAAACAGAGGCCATTGGGGCGGAACAGAATATCCGTGACCTTTGTGATTTTGCCGTCCAAGGGATCGATCCTGTACACCGCTTCCTTCAGGGAAAGGGGAGCCTTGTTTCCCTCGTAATGTCCGCTGATTACATATCAGGATACGTAAACCATATGCCGCCAGTGGTATGTACGACGAAGTCGTTTTTGGGCGTTGAAAGACTTGCCCTTAAACTTTTCCGCAAGGACGGTAACGCTGCCGTCCTTCTCGTAGCGCGTGACCCAACGGGTTCCGTGCTCGCAGGAGAGTTGGTGGCCCTCGCGGGGTTAAGCTGACTTTTTCGATTCGGCTGCCGCTTTCGCCCTGAGCTTGGAGGCCCCTTTTGCGATTCGCTTGGCCGGCGGGCGAGGCTTGGTGCGGGAGGACTTGGCGGATGTTGTCTTCCGAGCGATGCGTGCAGCTTTCTCGCCGGCGCTTGGGCAAAGGGCGCGAAGCTCGCACTGCGCGCAGTCCGGCTTTCGGGCGTCGCAGCGTCGTCTGCCGTGCCAGATTAACCAGTGGCTGAGGCGCGCCCAACTCCCCTTGGGGACGACCTTCATCAAATCGAGTTCGATTTTCTCGGGAGTGCTGTGTTTGGAGAGCTGAAGGCGCCCTGAGAGCCTCTGAACATGGGTGTCCACGACCACGCCATGTGGCGTTTGAAAGGCATCCCCGAGCACGACGTTTGCTGTTTTTCGGCCCACTCCGGCGAGTTGTGTGAGTTCCTCTAAGGATCGAGGAACCTCGCCTCCATGGCGGGTCACAAGCGCGCTTGCGCAGGCCTTCAGGTTCTTTGCCTTCGCCCTGTAAAATCCCGTCGAGCGGATGATGGACTCGAGTTCCGTGACTGGTATCTCCTCATAGTCTCGGGCGGTTTTACAGCGTTCGAAAAGGACCTTTGTGACCTGATTCACGCGCACATCCGTACACTGGGCCGACAGAATCGTCGCCATCAGGAGCTCCAGGGGGGACTGGAAGTTCAACTCGCAGTGTGCGTCGGGATAGGTGCGCTCAAGAACTTCAAGAATTGCGGCAATGCGGGCGCTTTTAGGGATGGATGGCACAGTCGCAGCATGCATGGTACCCGGGATTTGGCAAAGAGCAGGCTCGAGGGCGTGGTCCGGGTTTTCTTTGTTGGAAGTTAAATTTATAAAAAACCGGCTCCATTTCGCCGGCTTCGTGGATCATAGTTTTTATCACATTTATGGATATCACTCGCACAGCGTTTGGCACATGGAACGGCGGCCGGTTTATGCATTTTGGTGAACCAATCAGCGATGAACGTTTCGTAAAGGCTGTTCAGCTCTCCCACCAGACTGGGATTAGAACGTTCATGACTTCTGATGTGTACGGCAACGGAGCTGCGGACTCTCTGCTCGCAACCGCGCTGCGGGGAGTCGATCGGGATTCTTATGCATTGGTTGGGATGATCGGGCACGATTTTTACAAGGGTGAGCGGATGGGCGCAAAAGGGTTTCCCCGCTTTACAAACGAGTCGCTGCGCGGACCTCGCGAGTATGCTGACTACATCCAGATGGCGACGGAAAAGGAGCTGGAGCGCTGCGGTGTTGATTCTTTCGACTGTCTCATGCTGCACAATCCTGACTACATCGGATACAGCTCGGACGCGGTTTGGAACGGAATGCAGCGGGTGAAGGAGCAGAAATTGGCGCGCAATATCGGTGTGGCCCCAGGCCCTGCGAACGGGTTCACGCTGGACTTGCTGCTCTGCTTTGAGCGCTTCGGAGCGCTGCTGGATTATGCGATGGTGATTCTAAATCCTCTCGAGCCTTGGCCTGGCAGTCTTTGCTTGGAGGCCTCAAAGCGTTTTGATGTGAAACTCATGACTCGTGTGGTTGATCACGGCGGACTCTTTCACGATGACGTGAAGAGCGGACATGAGTTTGCGAAACACGATCATCGGAG
>JBILUQ010000369.1:0-3446 GCA_044370935.1 Chthoniobacteraceae bacterium | reverse complement strand
CATGGTCTCGAGGTAAATCCGCGCGCGGGTGATCTCCGGCGCCTTCAAATACTGTTCCAAAGTCTGCGTAAACGCCGCCACGTCCCCCTCCGCCTCATTGATGCGCTTGAAACGATAACCCTGCGCCGCGCTCAGAGTCTGCTCGGCCTGTCCCCTCGCGCGCGGAACGGCTTTGTTGTACTCGCCATTGGCAATGTTGATCGCATTTTCACGATCCTGCTGAGCCCGGTTGACCTCGTTGAACGAAGACTCCACCTGCCTGGGCGGATTGACATCTTTGAGCTGAACGCCATCGACGCGGATGCCTAGTTGATAAAGCTTCGCCAATTCCTGCATGCGCGCGAGCGCCGCCACCTCGACTTCCTGTCGGCCGATGGTGATCACCTCGTCCACCGTGCGGTCCCCCACCACCTCACGCATCGAGGCCTCGCCGATGTCACGCAAAGTCAGGTCCGGATCACGCACGTCGAAAAGATACTCCTTCGGATTATCGATTCGGTACTGCACCACCCACTCCACCAACGCCGCATTCAAATCGCCGGTGACCATGGATTTTTCATCGGCCGGAGATTTGCCCACCTGAAACCGGTTGGTGAATCCCTGCGATCCAAACCCAAACTCCAACTTCAACTGCCGACGAGTCGGGAGCACCACCACGTCGTCCACGCCAAGCGGCAGCTTAAAATGCAAACCGGGCTCCACTATTTTCACAAACTTGCCGAATCGCAGCAGCACTCCCTCAGATTCAGCCGCAACAGTGTAGAACGATCCAAGCACCGTGGAAATTGCCAGAAGTCCCAAAAGCGCGCCCACAAAGGCGTTGAAGGAGAAAAACTGGGGGAATTTGGGCATCGGCCTCATTGGGTTACCATAAACATCAGCCATAGGTCTCATCCTTACTTCGCAACCGACCCGTGGCAAGCACCGTGGGTTTTTACCGCGCCCCCCCGAAAACCGCTATTTCCCGCCAAAGCCCTGGAGCAACTCGGGACGCACCATCAGTTCAACCACCCGCTCAACGTGCTTTGCGAGCATGTCGTACTCCACGTTCACGCGATCTCCGACAGAACGCTCCCGCAAATTTGTTACTTCCCACGTGTGCGGAATAATCCAAAGCGTGAAGCGGTCGGACTCCAGACTTGAAACCGTCAGACTGATCCCGTCCACCGAGATGGATCCCTTGCTGACCACGTAACGTCTGCCTTCCGCGGGCAAAGCCACATCCACTCGCCAATCCGCTCCGACCTTCTCGATCCGCAGAACCTCAGAGGTGCAGTCGATGTGCCCTTGAACAAAGTGACCTCCGAATCGAGTTCCAGCGGACATTGCGCGCTCCAGGTTAACAACCGCACCGGGCTTGACCGCACCCAAACTCGTCCTTGCAAGCGTTTCCTGAAGCAGGTCGAATCTGGCAACTCCGTTTTCGTGTCCAGCGAGGGTCAAACAACAGCCGTTTACCGCAATGCTGTCACCCATCTGCGATGCCGAGAAGATTTCGGGCTCTCTCAAATACAAACTGAAGCCGCCATCAAGGTTGCCTTTGAGCTCAACGACCTCTCCAGTCTTCTCAACAAGTCCGGTAAACATCCTTATAAAATGCCCAGCCCCGGCCAAAAGGTCGAGCATGAGGAGGGCTACTTCTGTCGCAGATCGCGCTGCGGATCCAGAGAAAGGTCGCGCGCCATGAGGTCCGCGAGCCGCTCAGGCCAATCTGGACTTTCAAAAAACGAAGGGTCCGCGGACTGAAGCAGCTTGCAACGCCGAACAAACTCCCGATTAACCGCAGTATCGCGCACCCCAAGCTCCGGATACTTGGCGACAGCCTGTTTTTTGTAGGCCTCCACCTGCTCGGTGAACTGAATTTGAGCGACGCCTTTGAGTGCTCTACCTCGTTCGGGCTTCGCCTCCACCGCGGGTTCTTCAGGTTTCAACGCGGGGGCGCCACCGCCGGAGGATTCAAACAAGCTGCCAATTTTGCGCAGCCCAAAAACCAGCCCAACACTCAGCAGAAAGCCGATCACCGCGGCGATCAAACACCCCTTCGCCGCCTCCTTGAGCATTGCGCTTGCCACGAGCTTAGTTCAGCAGCTTGGCGAGAAACGGCAGCTCAAAAGGAATATTCATGAATCCCGCGACCCCGATTCCCATTCCTGCCAGCAGGAATAGAAACGCCACTGCGCCCAGCGAGCGCCGCTCCATCAAAGCAGCCATCCCGCACAATGCGATTCCCACTGACATCGCGGCATCAGCCAAATCGAATTGATCCCCCTGCCGGTCGAGTTCCTCGTGCTTCTTTTCCAACGCCTCGTTGTCGGACTTGATCTTTTGCTTTTCCTCCTCGTACCGAGTCACCTTGGAAGCGTAGGCCGCGATCTTGGAATCCAGTTCCGCCATCGCTTCAGGAACTGAACTGGCAGAAAGCGTTTTCATCACGCGCAACTGCTCCAGTGTCGCTTCAGCGAGGTTTTGCTTGGTGCTTTTGGATTGGAAATACGACCAACCGTTCACCGTCTTCGCCTGCGTGTCGGCCATCGCCTGATTGATATTTCCCTCCTTAACGCTGCAAAGCGCCATGAACGTCCCCGCCAAAGCCACGGCGATGGAGATGGCAGTGTTAAGCGAAGCGGAGGATTGATTCGATGGGGAGGGTTCTGTCGATGTGCTCACGGCAAGAAGGGGTGTGATTTCGTGCGCAACCTTACCCGATCGAGGCTGGTTTTGCGCAACAATTTCGCTTCATAAAAATTCACTCCAATTTGCCAACCGAGCGCACTTCGGACTCCACCCGTCCATCCTTAAACCGGGTCACCATTCGCGCCCCGGGTTGCAGGTCTTCAACGCTGCGCACAAGAGCCCCTTCTTCGTTGAAAGCGATGCTGTACCCCCGTTCCAAGGTGCCCTCTGGTGAAAGCAGCACCAGCATCCGCCCCAACCGCTCCAAGTCCGCACGATTGCGGCGCATTTGATCCGCCCCCGATCTGGAAAGCCGCGCCGTCATCCCCTCCAGCTGCTGGCGTCGCAACGCCAGCACCTGATCGGGCCGATGCTCCCGCACAGACGCCGCCAACCGCTCCAACACAGAACGCCGCTCGGAAATTCCGTCGCGCAGAGCGCGACCCAGCGCCTCTGCAGCGCCATCCAGATGCTGCGCCGCCGTGGAAAGCCGGTTGCGCGGCTCGCGAAAAAGAGCGCTTTTGGCTAGAAAATCCAGTCTTTGCGAAAGCGCGCGCACCGCACGATGCGCCATATTTTCAATGCGCTGCGCGTGGGACCGGACCTGGTTGCCAAGCGTCTGCCCATCGGGCACCACCATCTCGGCGGCCACACTCGGAGTTGCTGCACGGTGATCGGCCACAAAATCCGAAATCGTAAAATCCGTCTCGTGCCCTACTGCGGACACGACTGGGATCGCCGAGGCGTACAGCGCCCTGGCGACGATCTCCTCG
>JBILUQ010000376.1:0-3371 GCA_044370935.1 Chthoniobacteraceae bacterium | reverse complement strand
TGCTGCCGCCGCCGCGTCCCGAAATGATCACGTCAATCGTCGGCAGGCTCCTTCCCGATTCGGCATTCAAAAAAGCCAGACCCGCGGCGATTTCTTCGGCCGCTCCCTGCCCCTGCACTTTCGCGGGATACACCAAAACCCTCACCCACGGCGCCCTCCGGCCCAGAACCTTCAGCATGTCCTGCACGACCGAACCTGTGGGGGACGTAAGCAAAGCGACGGTCTGAGGAAAGCGGGGAAGCGCTCGTTTTCGGCCCGAATCAAACAGTCCCTCCTCCTGAAGCCGCCGTTTGAGAGCCTCAAACTTCGCCTGCAAAAGCCCCGCTCCCGCCGCTTGCACGGACTGGACGCTGATCTGAAACTTGCCCTGTGCCTCGTACACCGTCGGTGTGCCACGAATCTGGACGGCCATTCCATCACTGAGTGGCACGGCACGGCCAGAGGAACGCCCGGCAAACCACACGCAGGCCACCTGCGCCTTGGCGTCCTTGAGGGTAAAGTACTGGTGCCCTGAAGGCTGCATCCGGTAACCGCTAATCTCCCCTTCGACGCAGACTGCCCCGAGCGAGTTTTCCAGCATCCGCCTCACCGAAGCGGTCAGTTCGTAGACAGAATAAACCTTAGGAGCACTCAGTTGTTCGGTGGACTCTGGCATGGGCGGTAACAATGCCCAAACTAGGGAAACTCTAAAGCAAGAACTGACCACTGTTCATCCCGTATTGCATGCTAGGCGATGCTTGCCCTGCCCGAGCGCTTTGCCTAAGTTCGCGGGCTCTATGTTTGAAGGCACCTTTACAGCCCTGGTCACGCCCTTTCGCGACGACCGCTTGGACGAGCAAGCGTTTTCCCAACTCATCGAAGACCAGATCCAAAAAGGGATCACGGGAATCGTACCCGTGGGCACCACCGGCGAATCCCCCACCCTAGATCATTCCGAACATAGACGCGTGATAGAACTGGCTGTCAAAACCGCCAACGGTAGATGCAAGGTGATCGCAGGCACGGGCTCCAATTCAACCGCCGAAGCGGTGGACCTCACCCAGGAGGCGGAACGCCTCGGAGCGGACGCCGCCCTGCTGGTGGCACCCTACTACAACCGCCCCACGCAGGAAGGACTCTTTCTCCACTACTCCAAAATCGCCGAGGCGACCAAGCTCCCGCTCATGCTCTACAGCATCCCGGGACGGTGCGGGATTGAGATCTCCGTTGAAACCACCCAGCGCCTGGCCTCGAGCTTTGCGAACATTGTTGCGATCAAGGAAGCGGGCGGTTCTGTTGAACGCGTGAGCCAGTTGAGGTCAGCACTCCCCTCGAGTTTCCAAATTCTTTCCGGCGACGATTCGCTGACCGTGCCGTTCATGAGTGTCGGGGCAGTGGGCGTCGTGAGCGTTGCCTCCAACCTCGTACCCGACCGCGTTTCACAAATGGTCCACGCCGCACTCAAAGGGGATTTTGCCACGGCGCGGAAAATGCATTTCGAGCTCTACCCGCTCTTCAAGGATCTGTTCATTGAGAGCAACCCGGCTCCCTCGAAAGCCGCATTGGCAATGATGGGCAGGATGCTGCCGGACGTGCGCCTCCCGCTCTCACCTCTTTCGAGCGCGAGCAATGCGAAGCTAAAGGCAACCCTGAACCTCTGCGGCCTTCTATGAGCAATCCAATGCGCGTTCTCATCAACGGATCACGAGGCCGCATGGGCCAGGCTCTCGTGCAATGCTCCAAGGATTTTGACGCACTCAGCGTCGGCGCCGAAGTGGATACGGGCGACGATTTCATCGGCGCGCTTCAGAACTGCGAGGCAGTCATCGACTTTAGCCACCACGCAATTATTGAAAGCGTGCTAACCGCGTGCGTTGCCTCCCACAAGACGCTCGTGATCGGCACAACAGGGCATTCCGATGCACAAATCACGGCAATCCACGCCGCTGGAAAACAGATCCCAATCGTATTCGCACCGAACTACAGCGTCGGAGTGAACACCCTCTTCTGGCTGACACGGAAGGCGACGGAAATCCTCGGGACGTCTTTTGATTTGGAAGTGCTCGAAATGCATCATCGCATGAAAAAAGACTCTCCGAGCGGTACCGCGAAGCGTCTCGCGGAAATCCTCGCTGAGGTGCGCACGCTTTCTTATCAGAACGACACTCGGCACGGACGCCACGGCATCGTTGGGGAACGTACGCAGAACGAAATTGGGATGCACGCAGTGCGCGGTGGAGACGTCGTGGGCGATCACACGGTCATTTACGCGGCGATGGGCGAACGGCTGGAACTCACACACAAAGCCTCAAGCCGGGATACGTTTGCGCGAGGCGCGCTGCGGGCTTCGCTTTGGGCGCATGGCCGGGCTCCGGGAGTTTACGACATGCAGGACGTCCTCGGACTTCATTAACCCGCACGACCGCCAGCCCAGCCCCTATTTTAGAAAGCGCAGATACCCTTGTCTTCCTCTCCCATGCGTGCCGGCATCGCCCTCGGCTCAAACATCGGCGATCGCTTCGAGATGCTCATCGAAGCGCGCCACCGCGTGATGAATCTGGCTCACGCTCAAGACCCGTGCTTCAGCTCTCGGCTTTACGAAACGGACCCGGTCGGCACGGATCCAGATGCCGAACCGTTTTTGAATGCCGTCATTGAAATTGATTACAACGGCCATCCGACTTCGCTGCTACAAGATCTGCAGTCCATCGAGGCTGCGATGGGCCGCCCCTCAAAACGGCCGCGGAACGCGCCGCGAACCATCGATCTGGATATCCTCTACACGGGAAACCTGACCCTCTCCAACGCGCACATCGTGATTCCGCATCCACGCCTCCACCTGCGGCGCTTTGTGCTCACGCCGCTCGCCGACATTCAGCCCACTCTGCTACTACCCGGCCAGGAACGCACCGTCGCGCAACTGCTCGAATCCCTCGAGGATCCCGCTGGAGTTGCCCTCGCTCTGCAACAGTGGGCTAGTTTCGGCGTAGAATGATACTGCTGCAATAACAGCGCTGCAGGCACGAAGAATCCAATGAACGCCAAAAAATACGCTTGAATCGTAGAGTGATGACCGCGTTGCTCCGCTCAAGCTCCATTTCACAAGCATCACCTCTCACCGCTCAATTTTATTCCCGTGAGCCAGACATCCGACAGCCTCTCCCAATCTGCCACCCGCAGGCGTAAAGCATCCGGAGAACAGATCTCGGTGCTCACTGCCTATGATTACCCGACGGCGAGGCTGCTGGAAGAGGCGGGAATCGATTGGCTTTTGGTTGGCGATTCGCTGGGAATGGTGGTGCTCGGCTATCCGGACACGACTCGCGTAACGCTTGCGGAAATGATCCACCATACTGCGGCAGCCGCGCGTGGCGCCGCGCACACGCCGATCA
>JBILUQ010000217.1:0-6846 GCA_044370935.1 Chthoniobacteraceae bacterium | reverse complement strand
TAAAAACAACTCTCCTTGGGCTGATTGTGAGTCTTCCCCTTCCGGGCACTGCGCGTGCTGAAGAGCGCCCCAACATCGTCGTGATTCTTGCTGATGATCTGGGCCGTGGCGACTACGGTGCATTCGGAACAGCAGACATCAGAACGCCCGCCATAGACAGTCTTGGCAAGGAGGGAATCACGTTTCAAAACTTCTATGCAAACAGCTGCGTTTGCTCCCCCACCCGCGCTGCGCTCCTCACTGGCTGCTATCCCGACAGAGTCGGCGTTCCCGGCGTCATTCGAGAGGAGGAGCCTGGCAACTCCTGGGGGCACCTCTCCGAACACGCGACACTACTTCCGCAAAAGCTACGCACCGCCGGATACCACAGCGCAATCATCGGCAAATGGCACCTTGGCATCAACTCGCCAAACACCCCGACTGAGCGTGGCTTTGATTTCTTCCACGGCTTTCTGGGTGACATGATGGACGATTACTGGACGCATTTAAGGCACGGGCAGAACTTCATGAGACGAAATGCGGAACAGATTACGCCAGAGGGACACGCCACGGATCTGTTCACCGAATGGGCTTGCGAATACGTAAAAGAACGTTCTTCCCGCTTAGAACCATTCTTTCTCTATCTTGCTTACAATGCGCCGCACGGCCCAGTGCAACCTCCGCCAGAGTGGCTCGAAAAGGTGAGAAAAAGACAACCCGGAATAAACGAGACACGCGCCAAGCTTGTGGCACTTATCGAACACATGGACTCGGGCATCAGCCGTTTAATGCGCACACTCGAGGAGCAGCAAGTGAGCAAAAACACGTTGGTTATTTTTTCTTCAGACAACGGCGGACTACTGTCCGATGGTGCTAACAACGGCGCATGGCGCAGCGGAAAAACACATATGTACGAGGGCGGCTTGCGTGTACCCGCATTTGCACGTTGGCCGAAACGAATCAAGCCGGGCACTACCACCAACCATGTCGCGGTCTCTATGGACATCTTCGCCACATGCTGTGCGGCTGCAGGAGTCTCTGCTGGCGACGACATCGACAGCTTAAGCTTTCTACCAGCTCTCACCGGCCATCCGCAGCCAACCGCAGCAAGGAACCTGTACTTCACTCGACGCGAAGGCGGACCGTATCTTGGTAAAACCATTGAGGCTCTCATTGCCGGCGAATGGAAGCTCGTCGCAGACAGTCCGACTTCGCCGTTGGAGCTGTTCGACCTAGGGAAGGATCCCGGGGAAAAAGAAAACCTTGCGTCTCAACAGAGGTCTAAGTTGCAGGAGCTATCAACAACCCTTCGAGAACACATTCAACGAGGAGGAGCCACTCCATGGCAACGCGCAACCCGGCCCTAGACCGCTCGGCTACCAACTCAATGCTGAAAACACAGCGTAAGACTGCGCTCCTCGCTCCTTGCCGCAACGTCTCGCTACTGGCACTGCTTCTTTTCGCCACACGGTTTTCCTTCGCTCAGGAGCCTCCGAAACCAGGCATGCAACAACCTCAAACGCCGTCAAAGCAGCAATCATCAAACCGAAGCGAGCGCTTTCCGATTCGCGAGGATGTGAACGGATTCAAAACAGTCATTCCTCCAGCTCAATTTGAGAAGACTGTCAGGTTTGCCATTTACCAAGGCAATGGCTCAAGCGACGAAGGGATCCAAAATGTGATCAACTGTTTATCGGGCGTTCCGAATGCGTCCGTGTCCAAGCTAAGCGGCGAGGATTTTCGCAGCTCGGATTTAAACCAGTATGCGGCCGTTATTTTTTCAGGGGGCGTTGCGTCAAAACAGTCCGAGAGCCTCGGGGAGTCGGGCCGAAATCGAGTGCGCGAATACGTCTGGGCAGGTGGTGGTTATGTCGGAATCTGCGCGGGGGCGTATCTCGCGTGCAGTAATTTCAGCTGGGGATTGGGGGTGCTCAACGCCGCAACAGTGTCGAGTAAATGGAGACGCGGCCAAGCATGGGTTGAAGAACGACTGACGGACGACGGAACTCAAATTCTCGGAGAGGCTCCCTCTCCATTTTTTGTGCGTTATAACAACGGACCGATTCTTAAGCCTGCTGGCAGGAAAGACATTCCAGCATACGTCGCTCTGGCACTTTTCCAGACCGAGGTTGCGGAAAATGAAACGCCTACGGGCATTATGATGAACTCCCCCGCGCAGGCCGCCGGGCAGTTTGGCAAGGGAAGGGTTTTCGTCTCAAGCCCGCACCCGGAGAATACGCCTGGTCTTGTGCACCTGATTCCTCGTGCATTGTCGTGGGTCGCCTTTGGCAACAATTCAGCTTTGAAAGCTGAAAGCGCCGACAAGTAATCTACCGCAAGCAAAGCTAACCGCCCCGATCTAGCTAGTGAATTCAATATGACAACAAGTTGTATGAGGATAGTCGGGTTATTCGGACTTTTAATATTAGCAGCCGAAGCATGCATTGCCGGGGATAGCGAAAAGGGTATGGTCGCAACGGTACACTCCTTGGCGACGACGGCGGGTGTTGAGGCGCTGAAAGAGGGGGGCAACGCGATCGATGCAGCGGTCGCCGCCGGGCTATTCCTCGGTGTAGTGGACAGCCACAACTCTGGAATGGGCGGTGGCTGCTTCATGCTGATCCGCCTCGCTTCCGGGGAAGTCGTCGCCCTAGATGGAAGGGAAACCGCCCCCGCAAAAGCCCATCGCGATATGTACGTACGGAACGGACATGCGATTCCACAGTTGAGCCGCACAGGCCCCCTCGCTGTTGCGATTCCTGGTCAGGTAGCAGCATTTCACGAAGCCATCGAGCGATACGGAAAGTTACCGTGGAAACGGCATTGCCTCGCGGCCGCCGACGTCGCGGAGAAGGGTTTTGCCGTCACAAAAAACTATGAAGGCCGATTGGGCAGTGTCAGCGGAGATCTCTCAAAGTTTGCGGGCTCCCGCTCCATTTTCATGAAAGAAGACGGGAGCACCTGGCAGGCGGGCGAACAATTCAGGCAACCCGATTTGGGACAAACTCTGCGGGCTCTGGCGAAGGAGGGGCCCGCTTGGTTTTACAAAGGACCCTTTGCGCAACGAACGGCTGAGTGGATGAAAGAGAATGGCGGAATTATTACCCCGGCGGATTTTTCCGGTTACAAAGTCAAACATCGCGAGTCACTTCAGACCAAATACCGAGGCCACACCATCCTTGGCTTTCCTCCCCCAAGCTCAGGAGGCGTTCATGTCGGGCAAATTCTCAACATTCTTGAATTCTTCGACCTGAAGGCGATGGGGCAAGGTTCGGCGGACTTCATCCACGTCATCGCAGAGGCTATGAAACTAGCCTTTGCGGATCGCGCCTTCTGGCTTGGAGATCCGGATTTCACCAACGTTCCAAGGGGACTCATCGACACGGCATATGCAAAATCCTTGGCTCAGAGGATTGACCTTCAAAAAGCGACAACCGTCAGCGGACACTCGACGCCTCCGAACGCGTCTGAGGCGGTGTTTGAAAAACACACGACCCATTATTCGGCAGCCGACGCCGAGGGCAACTGGGTCGCGTGCACCGCAACGATTAATACAACTTACGGAAGCAAAGTTGTCATCCCGACTACCGGAGTGGTGCTCAATAATGAGATGGATGACTTCTCCGCTGAGCCTGGCATGCCAAACGCATTTGGTCTGGTTGGAGGTGAAGCCAACGCGGTCGAGCCTGGTAAAAGGCCCCTTTCTAGCATGTCGCCGACCATTTTACTGCGAAGCGGAAAGCCGATCCTGAGCATCGGCGCGGCGGGCGGCCCGACAATCATCACGCAAACACTGCTTGCGATCATCCATATCGTCGATTTCGGGGAATCAGTGCAAACAGCGCTCGCTCAACCCCGATTTCATCAACAGTGGTTACCAAACGAGCTTCGCATTGAACGCTCCGTGCCCGAAGCAGTGCGTGCTGAACTGATGCGACGAGGACACATCCTGAAGATCCTCGATTCGCTTGGAGCATGCCAGGCGGTTGGAAAACTAAAAGACGGCCCCGCTTTTGAGGGATCCCATGATCCGAGGGTCAGTGACGGCGCTGCAGCGGGGTTTTAGAATTCCTATTTCCCAAACGGGTACAGGATCGTCACCGAGAGATTGGCCCCCACGCTCCATGGCTAGTTCCGGAGTCCGCTTGCCATCAGGTTCAAATACACATCGGCCATCTTTTGAGCCATTGCCCGGGAGTGGAAGAGGGAAGCCCATCGATTCCGGCCGTTTTCAGCTACCTCGCGTAGGGACTCAGGATTTTCAAGCATCCCGAACAATTTCCTGGCAAGATCACGCGCATCCCCAGGGAAAAACAGGATCCCACCATTATTTCCTACGATCTCCTTCGGCCCTCCGGCATTGGCAGCAACAACCGCAACGCCTCTGCTCATCGCCTCAGGGAGCACCAAGCCGAATGGCTCGAGCGGACTGGATAACACCAAGGCATCCGCTGCCCTCATCCAGACATTGGGATTTTCCTGTTGTCCCAAAAACTCCACCCGCCACGACAACCCCAAGGCCTGCGCTTGAGCTTCAAGCGAGCGGCGCAGCGAGCCTCCCCCCAGAAAAACTGCTCGAAACGCGCATCTCTCAGATTGAAGCATCGATAATGCGTTAAGCATTGTCACATGCCCCTTTTCTGGCTCCAACCGCGCGACGCAAAGCAACAGCCGTTCGTCGCGCCCGATCGACAACATGTGTCGACTCGCTTCCCTATCTGGCTCGTTGGAATCCGGGGGCGGAACGCCATTGTGTACCACCTTGATCTTTGAGGACTCTGTATCCCCGCGGACCAGCATCGCATCGCGTACTGCGTTGGAAACCGCAACCCACTGATCCACGTATCGCTCGGTGAATTTGTGCACAAGCGCTGTGATCCATTTTTTGACACCACGTCGCCCTACCCGCGCAGGAGCTATAAAATGCTGAGAAACCACGAGCGCACCCTTGCGAGTATTGCGTCGTGCGATTGCTGAAAGAAACGCAGTGACCCCGTTATGCGCATGCACAACATCGACGGCCCCCGAGCGCATCAACTCTTGAACACGGCCAATCGACGCCATCGGAAAACGGCTTGCATCCAGTAGTTCAACTGCGCCTCCAGCAGCGAAAACCCTCTGGGCCAGAGGCGAGCCCTCCCGGCACCCCACACTGACTTCAACCCCCAGTTGCCGCAACCCATCAGCGAGATCACAGCAGTGCCTCTCTGTGCCCGCAAAACAATCCGAATCCGTCCACAACAACACCCTCATAACCATGAAATCCACGCCTCCAACCTGATGAAAGGAAAACCGGAGAGCATGCCTCGACTCCGCTTAAACCTTCCTGATGAACCCGCTGACGTAATCAACTCAAGCATACACCGGAGCCTTCTTCCTCTGCAGGCTCGCCCTGCGCTGTAAAGCACGCTGTGGTTGGATACGGCCAGTCATCCAGAATCCGGGCTTTGACGCTGCGAGCGCGAATCCCACTGAGGCCCATGCGATCATGATCGCTCCGCGGCTCCAATAGTGGTCGACCAGCCCGTGAACAAATTTCGAAAGCAGTACGGCCCCGGCTAAAGCATGTGATGAGGCAGCCGGACTCAACATCCTGTTGAGTCCGACTCTTCGTCGCCATACCCCCCAAAGCACGCAAGAGTGAACCCCTATGAGAGCAAACACGCCCAGAGGCCCGCTCTCTGCAAGGGTGAGCAAAATCACATTTGTGGCGTCGAACTCTTTTCTAAGTCCGACGCCGACCCCAATCCAAGGGCTGCTTCTCCACTGTTCCATCGCCCACTCGGAGTTCAGCTCCCTGGCTTTGATATTGTAGCGCGAGTTGTCGAAGCTACTGGCGTACTGACGGGACTCCTCGGGAAGACTCAACCATACGATTCCGACCACCGGAATCAAAAGCATGCCCAACATAAGCAGCCTCCGATACATTCCCCGCCAGGCGAATAAAAACGCCACACCCGCCATCGCAGCAAGCCAAGCGCCTCGGGACAGCACCATGATTAACCCTCCCGCAAGCACGCCCAAAACCGCCAACCACCGCCACTGCTGCGTCTTGGGTTCGCTTAGCCAACACTCCACGCCGACAATCAGCGCGCAAGCAATCGACGCCCCCGCCCCGTTCTTGTTCAGTCCAAGAAAATAACTCGAGCGGGTTAAAAGCGCGGCAACCGCCAATATCAGGCCGACTCCGACCAGAGCACGCCAAACCACCCGCAACTGATTGGGACGTGTCGGCAGGATTGAAAACAGCGCGACCGCGCCCACCCAGTAAAGGCCCATCTGGATGAGAGAAATCCCAGACGACTCACGCCAGGTCGGAATAGTCAGGATTGCTGCCAATATCAGTGTTCCCCAGATCGGACCGCTCAACCACCCCAGTCCTCCTTGCCAGCCCCGCAAAACCATGAGAGGCGCAGCTAATAGCAGGTGCAGCTCAGACACGGAAAAATGCAGCCAACCCAGACCGGATAAATCGTTCTGGAAAGGCGCAAAAGCAAATACGGCAACCAGAGGAATCGCAGGATATCGAATCGATAGGACCCAGAACCCAATTGCGTAGACTGCCAAGGCACATCCGAGCAGCAGTAGAGTTAAGCCGTTTGAATCAGCGTCCACGGTCACCTCGCTTCCGAAACCAATCCCACTTGAGGCAGGGGGCTAAAAAGCTGCCTTTTGAAAAGCCACGCCTTACCCGCACGCACCTCGGCCTTGCCAATTATAAGCCACCGCAAAAAAGCTCCAAGCGCCGTTGCAGCGCGGAAGCACAGAACTCCAAAGCGGCCGTGATGTTTCGCAAAATAACGGTCAACTCCCGAAAAAAAATACTCCCGCGTCCGCTCGGAACAAACCTGCCCGCTTGCACCCCCG
>JBILUQ010000483.1:0-19956 GCA_044370935.1 Chthoniobacteraceae bacterium | reverse complement strand
ATGGTGCTGCTGGATTCCAATACTCTCACACTCGGAGACGCGACCGACACGTTGTTGTCCGCCTCAATCAGCGGTGCTGGTGGTTCGCTCAGAAAGCAGGGTGTGGGCAAGGTGAGTTTGAGTGGCGCAAACGTATTCACCGGTTCATTGCTGGTTGATGAGGGTACCTTGGCGCTGCTTGGAGGAGGCGCGGTGGAGGACACCGTTGCAGTGACACTGACGGGCACAGCCGGCGTTGTGTTGAGCCTGACGGCTAATGAACGTATCGGTTCGATCACCGGTGGAAGTGCTCTCGGCGGCGATGTGCTGCTCGGTAATAATACGCTCAGCGTCGGAGACGCCAGCAGTACGGTGTTCGCGGGTTCCATCTCCGGTACGGGAGGAATCACAAAACTCGGAGCGGGCGTTTTGACGTTGTCCGGAGTGAACACATTCACGGGTGCGCTCACGGTGCAGGCGGGTGTGCTGCAGTTGGGCAATGCGACGATCCTGGGGTCGGTGGATGCCGATATCATCAACAACGCGGCGTTGGTGTTCAATCGCTCCAATGATGTCACCTATAGCGGCAGTATCAGTGGAACCGGAAGCCTCGAGCAAGCGGGGGCCTCCATTTTGACTCTCTCTGGAGTGAATGCCTACACGGGTGTGACAACGGTCACTACGGGCACGATTGCATTGACCGGGGGTAATGCTCTTCAGGACGCGGCTGCGGTGGTGCTCTCTGCGAACGCTGGAGTTACCTTGAAGTTGAACGCATCCGAAACCATTGGCTCACTTGCTGGCGGCGCAGCTGGATTTATCGATCTTGGTGCGTACAGATTGACTGTTGGTGATGCGACTTCGACCTCTTTGGGTGCCGCGATCATCGGGGTGGGTGGTGTCACCAAGCGCGGAGCCGGCACGGTTACGTTATCCGGCGCAAACACTTTCGAGGATACTCTTGTGATTGAAGCAGGAACAGTCTCGCTGGCCAACGCGGCTTCAATCAACCCGGCTGTGGTTGCGCAGATTTTCAATGAGGCATCGGCCACATTGGATTTGGGTGCGACTCTCACGGTGGGGCGCCTCACTGGCGGTGGAACACTCGGGGGTGCAGTTTCTTTGAATGGCTACACGCTGACTACCGGGGATGCTGTGAGCTCGACTTTTGCCGGGGTGATCTCCGGTTCAGGCGGGCTTGTGAAGGCGGGCAGTTCGGTGTTCACGATGAGTGGGGTCAACACGTTCAGTGGCGGAATGGTGCTGGGTGCCGGGGTCGGCGCTCTGCAGGCGGGTGATAACTCTGCGTTCGGAACTGGTACGGTGACTTTCACTGGCGGCCGGATTTCGAGTGACAGTGCGACGGCGAGGACGCTTTCGAATGAGTTTTTGATGAGTGGCGCCCTGACGCTTGGTGATAGCACTAACAGTGGCGCGCTGACCTTGAGCGGAAGTATAGAATTGGGTGGTGTGACCACGCTGACGGTGGCAAGCGGGGCAACGCTGAGTGGCGTGGTGAGTGGTGCTTATGCGCTTAGTAAGATTGGCACGGCCGAATTGACCTTGAGCGGAGTGAACACCTTCAGCGGGCCAACGAACGTGGACGCCGGGGTGCTGACCTTGAGCGGCGGAGGCGCGCTGGTTAATAGCATGGCGGTCACGGTCAGCTCTGGCGGTACCTTGAAGCTTGCAAGCAACGAAGAGATCGCATCCTTGGCGGGCGCGGGGGCGGTGAATTTACAGGCAAACGTGATGAGCGTGAGCGGTGGAGTGGACACTACTTTCAGTGGCGTGATGAGCGGCGCGGGATTGCTGGTGAAGACCGGAACGGCGGTATTCACGCTGACTGGGGCGAACACGTTCAGCGGTGGAGTGGATCTGAGCGCTGGAGCGATTCAGGTTGGTGACAATGCGGCGCTTGGCACGGGTACGGTGACCTTCAGCGGCGGCCGGATTTCGGGCGACACGACGACGGCGCGTACGCTTGTGAACGCGTTTGTGATGAGCGGGACACTGGGAGTGGGTGAAGCGACCAACAACGGCACGCTGACCTTGAGTGGAAATGTGGTGTTGACGGCGGACACGACGTTGACGGTGGCAAGCGCTGCGGTGATCAGCGGAGTGGTGAGCGGTGCATACACGCTGAACAAGGCTGGCACCGCCGAACTGACTTTAAGTGGAGTGAACACCTTCACCGGCCCGACAAACGTGGATGCCGGAGTGCTTACGCTCAGCGGCGGCAGTGCGCTGATTAACAGCATGGCGGTAACGGTCGGCACGGGCGGCGCCTTGAAGCTTGCAAACAGCGAGGAAATCGCGTCCTTGTCGGGCGCTGGAGCGGTGGACTTGCAGGGGAACGTCCTGAGCGTGAGTGGGGGAGTGGACACAGCCTACAGTGGCGTGATGAGCGGAACGGGATCACTGGTGAAGACCGCGACTGCGGTATTCACGATGGGTGGAGCGAACACGTTTAGCGGCGGAGTGGATTTGAGCGCCGGAGCGATCCAGGTTGGGGACGACGCGGCGCTTGGCACGGGTACGGTGACCTTCAGCGGCGGGCGGATTTCGAGCAACACGACTGCAGCGCGTACGCTTGCGAACGCGTTTGTGATGAGCGGGACGCTGGGTGTGGGTGAAACGACCGCCAACGGGACGCTGACCTTGAGCGGGAATGTGGCGTTGACGGCGGACACGGCGTTGACGGTGGCAAGCGCGGCAACGCTGAGTGGCGTGTTGAGCGGCGCCTACGCGTTGACGAAGGCAGGGTCGGACGATTTGACTTTGAGCGGAGTGAACACCTTCACCGGCCCGACAAACGTGGATGCCGGGGTGCTGACCTTGAGCGGCGGCAGTGCGCTGATCAATAGCATGGCAGTGACGGTGTCAGCAGGCGGTACGTTGAAGCTGGCAAGCAGCGAAGAGATCGCGTCCTTGGCTGGCGCTGGAGCCGTGAATCTGCAGGGGAACGTCCTGAGCGTGAGTGGGGGAGTGGACACAGCCTACAGTGGCGTGATGAGAGGGACGGGATCACTGGTGAAGACGGGAACGGCGGTGTTCACGATGGGTGGAGCGAACACGTTCAGCGGCGGAGTGGATTTGAGCGTCGGAGCGATCCAGGTTGGGGACGACGCGGCGCTTGGCACGGGTACGGTGACCTTCAGCGGCGGGCGGATTTCGAGCAACACGACTGCAGCGCGTACGCTTGCGAACGCGTTCGTGATGAGCGGGACGCTGGGTGTGGGTGAAACGAGCGCCAACGGGACGCTGACCTTGAGCGGGAATGTGGCGTTGACGGCAGACACGACGTTGACGGTGGCAAGCGCTGCGGTGATCAGCGGAGTAGTGGGCGGTGCATACGCGCTGACGAAGGCAGGCTCGGCCGAACTGACCCTGAGCGGAGTGAACATCTTTAGCGAGCCAACGAACGTGGATGCCGGTGTGCTGACCTTGAGCGGCGGTAATGCGTTGATCAACAGCATGGCAGTGACGGTGGGAGCGAGCGGCACCTTGAAGCTTGCGAGCAGCGAGGAGATCGCATCGTTGACTGGAGCAGGTGCAGTGAATCTGCAGAGTAGTACATTAAGCGTGAGCGGCGGAGTGGACACGATCTACAGTGGCGTGATGAGCGGGGCGGGATCACTGGTGAAGACTGGGGCCGCGGTAATCACGCTGACTGGAGCAAACACGTTCAGCGGCGGAGTGGATCTGAGCGCTGGAGCGATCCAGGCAGGAAATAACGCGGCGTTTGGGACAGGCACGGTAACCTTCAGCGGCGGTCGAATTTCGAGTGATTCGGCTACGGCGCGGACGCTTGCGAACGAGTTCGCGATGAGCGGGACACTGGGATTGGGTGACGCGACCAACAACGGGGTGTTGACCTTGAGCGGGAATGTGGCGCTTGGAGCTGCGACGACGCTGACGGTGGCGAGCGCAGCGACGTTGAGCGGAGTGGTGAGCGGAGCGTACAGCCTGACGAAGGCTGGAAGCGACGAGTTGACTTTGATCGGAGTGAACACCTTCAGCGGGCCGACGAACGTGGACGCTGGAGTGCTGACGCTGAGTGGCGGGAGCGCGCTGATCAACAGCATGGCGGTGACGGTGGGAGCGAGCGGGACCTTGAAGCTAGCGAGCAGCGAAGAGATTGCGTCGCTGGCTGGAGCTGGAGCGGTGAATTTGCAGGCGAACGTGCTGAGCGTGAGCGGCGCGGCGGACGCGACCTTCAGCGGAGTGATGAGCGGAGCGGGGTCGCTGGTGAAGACGGGTGCAGCAGTGTTCACGCTGAGCGGAGCGAATACGTTCAGCGGCGGGGTAACGTTGAGCGCCGGAGCGATCCAAGCAGGCAACAATGCGGCGCTCGGGACGGGAACGGTGACCTTCAGCGCAGGCCGTATTACGAGTGACTCAGCGACGGCGCGGACGCTGGCAAACGCGTTCGCGATGAGCGGGACGTTGGGCTTGGGTGACGCGACTAACAATGGTGCGCTGACGCTGAGCGGTAACGTGGCGCTTGGAGCTGCGACGACGCTGACGGTGGCGAGCGCAGCTACGTTGAGCGGAGTGGTGAGCGGAGCGTACAGCCTGACGAAGGCCGGAACTGACGAATTGACCTTGAGCGGGGTGAACACCTTCAGCGGAGTGACCAACGTGGATGCCGGAGTGTTGACGCTGAGCGGCGGGAGCGCGCTGATCAACAGCATGGCGGTGACGGTGGGAGCAAGTGGTACCTTGAAGTTGGCAAGCAGCGAAGAGATCGCGTCGCTGGCCGGAGCGGGAGCCGTGAATCTGCAGGGGAACGTGTTGAGCGTGAGCGGCGCGGCTGACACGACGTTTAGCGGAGTGATGAGCGGAGCGGGGAGCTTGGTGAAGACGGGAGCAGCCGTGTTTACGCTGAGCGGAGCGAATACGTTCAGCGGCGGTGTGACGTTGAGCGAAGGAGCAATCCAGGCAGGAAACAACGCGGCGCTTGGGACGGGCACGGTGACCTTCAGCGGCGGTCGTATCTCGAGTGATTCAGCGACGGCGCGGGCGCTGGCGAACGAGTTTGTAATGAGCGGAGCGCTTGGTTTCGGTGACGCGACCAACAACGGGTTGCTGACCTTGAGTGGCAATGTGTCGCTTGGAGCTGCGACGACGCTGACGGTGGCGAGCGCAGCGACGCTGAGCGGAGTGGTGAGTGGAGCGTATAGCCTGACGAAGGCTGGAAGCGACGAGTTGACCTTGAGCGGAGTGAATACGTTCAGTGGTCCGACGAATGTGGACGCCGGAGTGCTGACGTTGAGCGGCGGGAGCGCGCTGATCAACAGCATGGCGGTGACGGTGGGAGCGGGCGGGACCTTAAAGCTAGCGAGCAGCGAAGAGATCGCGAGCCTCGCTGGAGCTGGAGCCGTGAATCTGCAGTCAAACGTGCTGAGTGTGAGCGGTGCAGCGGACACGATCTTCAGTGGAGTGATGAGCGGAGCGGGCAGCTTGGTGAAGACGGGAGCGGCCGTGTTCACGTTGAGCGGGGCGAATACGTTCAGCAGCGGAGTGGATCTGAGCGCTGGAGCGATCCAGGCAGGGAATGACGCTGCGCTTGGGACGGGAACGGTGACGTTCAGCGATGGTCGTATCTCGAGCGATTCGGCGACGGCGCGGACGCTGGCGAACGAGTTCGCGATGAGCGGGACGTTGGGATTGGGTGACGCGACCAATAACGGTGTGCTGACCTTGAGCGGGAACGTGGCGCTTGGAGCTGCAACGACGCTGACGGTGGCGAGCGCGGCGACGTTGAACGGAGTGGTGAGCGGAGCGTTTAGCCTGACGAAGGCTGGAAGCGACGAATTAACCTTGAGTGGAGTGAACACCTTCAGCGGTCCGACGAATGTGGACGCCGGAGTGTTGACGCTGAGCGGCGGGAGCGCGCTGATCAACAGCATGGCGGTGACGGTGGGAGCAGGCGGGACCTTGAAGCTTGCGAGCAGCGAAGAGATCGCGAGCCTCGCTGGAGCCGGAGCAGTGAATCTGCAGGAGAACGTGCTGAGCGTGAGCGGCGCAGCGGACACGACCTTCAGCGGAGTGATGAGCGGAGCGGGGTCGCTGGTGAAGACGGGTGTAGCAGTGTTCACGCTGAGTGGAGCGAATACGTTCAGCGGCGGGGTGACATTGAGCGCTGGAGCGATCCAGGCGGGAGACAACGCGGCGCTTGGGACGGGAACGGTGACGTTCAGCGGCGGTCGGATTTCGAGTGATTCAGCTACGGCGCGGACGCTGGCGAACGAGTTCGCGATGAGCGGGACGTTGGGATTGGGTGATGCGACCAACGACGGAGCGTTGACCTTGAGCGGGAATGTGGCGCTTGGAGCTGCGACGACTTTGACAGTGGCGAGCGCAGCGACGTTGAGCGGAGTGGTGAGCGGAGCGTACAGCTTGACGAAGACCGGAACCGACGAGTTGACGTTGAGCGGAGTGAACGCCTTCAGCGGGTCGACGAACGTGGACGCTGGAGTATTGACGCTGAGCGGTGGAAGCGCGCTGATCAACAGCATGGCGGTGACGGTGGGAGCGAGCGGCACCTTGAAGCTTGCGAGCAGCGAAGAGATCGCGAGCCTGGCGGGCGCCGGAGTGGTGAATCTGCAGGGGAACGTGCTAAGCGTGAACGGAGCAGCGGATACGACCTTCAGTGGGGTAATGAGCGGGGCGGGGTCGCTGGTGAAGACGGGTGCGGCCGTGTTCACGCTGAGCGGAGCCAACACCTTTAGCGGCGGCGTGGATCTGAGCGCTGGAGCGATTCAGGCAGGAGACAACGCGGCGCTTGGGACGGGAACGGTGACGTTCAGCGGCGGTCGTATCTCGAGTGATTCTGCGACGGCGCGGACGCTGGCGAACGAGTTCGCGATGAGCGGGACGTTGGGCTTGGGTGACGCGACCAACAACGGGGTGTTGACGCTGAACGGTAATGTAGCGCTTGGAGCTGCGACGACTTTGACCGTGGCGAGCGCAGCGACGTTGGGCGGAGTAGTGAGCGGAGCGTTTAGCCTGACGAAAGCCGGAAACGACGAATTGACCTTGAGCGGGTTGAACACCTTCAGCGGGTCGACGAATGTGGATGCTGGAGTGCTGACACTGAGCGGCGGGAGCGCGCTGATCAACAGCATGGCGGTGACGGTGGGAGCGAGCGGTACCTTGAAGCTTGCGAGTAGCGAAGAGATCGCGTCGCTGGCTGGAGCGGGAGCGGTGAACTTGCAGGCGAACGTGCTGAGCGTGAGCGGCGCAGCGGACACAACCTTCAGCGGAGTGATGAGCGGAGCAGGGTCGCTGGTGAAGACCGGTGCAGCAGTGTTCACGCTGAGCGGAGCCAATACCTTTAGCGGCGGGGTGGATCTGAGCGCCGGAGCGATTCAGGTGGGAAGCAACACAGCGCTTGGAACTGGCACGGTGACCTTCAGCGGCGGCCGGATCTCGAGCGATTCTGCGACGGCGCGGACGCTGGCGAACGAGTTCGCGATGAGCGGGACGCTTGGATTGGGTGATGCGACCAACAACGGGGTGCTGACGTTGAGCGGGAATGTGGCGCTTGGAGCTGCGACGTCTTTGACAGTGGCGAGCGCAGCTAGGTTGAGTGGTGTGGTGAGCGGAGCGTTTAGCCTGACGAAGGCCGGAACCGACGAATTGACCTTGAGCGGGGTGAACACCTTCAGCGGGCCGACGAATGTGGACGCTGGAGTGCTGACGTTGAGTGGCGGGAGCGCGCTGATCAACAGCATGGCGGTGACGGTGGGGGCGAGCGGGACCTTTAAGCTAGCGAGCAGCGAAGAGATCGCGTCGCTGGCTGGAGCTGGAGCGGTGAATTTGCAGGCGAACGTGCTGAGCGTGAGTGGAGCAGCGGACACGATCTTCAGCGGAGTGATGAGCGGAGCGGGGTCGCTGGTGAAGACCGGGGCAGCAGTGTTCACGCTGAGCGGAGCGAATACGTTCAGTGGCGGGGTGACGTTGAGTGATGGAGCGATCCAGGCAGGGAATAACGCAGCACTGGGGACAGGGACGGTGACCTTCAGCGCAGGCCGGATTTCGAGCGACTCAGCGACGGCGCGGACGCTGGCGAACGAGTTCGTGATGAGCGGGACGCTTGGCTTGGGCGATGCGACCAACAACGGAGTGCTGACCTTGAGTGGTAACGTTGCGCTTGGAGCTGCGACAACGCTGACAGTGGCGAGCGCAGCGACGCTGAGCGGAGTGGTGAGCGGAGCGTATAGCTTGACGAAGGCTGGAACTGACGAATTGACCTTGAGTGGGGTGAACACCTTCAGCGGGCCGACAAACGTGGACGCCGGAGTGCTGACGCTGAGCGGCGGGAGCGCGCTGATCAACAGCATGGCGGTGACGGTGGGAGTGGGCGGGACTTTGAAGCTTGCGAGCAGCGAAGAGATCGCGAGCCTTGCCGGAGCGGGAGCGGTGAACTTGCAGGGGAACGTGCTAAGCGTGAGCGGCGCAGCGGATACAACCTTCAGCGGAGTGATGAGCGGGGCGGGGTCGCTGGTGAAGACCGGTGCAGCGGTGTTCACGCTGAGTGGCGCGAATACCTTCAGCGGCGGGGTGGATCTGAGCGCCGGAGCGATTCAGGCAGGAGACAACATGGCACTGGGGACGGGAACGGTGACGTTCAGCGGCGGTCGGATTTCGAGTGATTCTTCGACGGCGTGGACGCTGGCGAACGAGTTCGCGATGAGCGGGACGCTTGGTTTGGGTGACGCGACCCACAACGGGGTGCTGACCTTGAGCGGGAACGTGGCGCTTGGAGCTGCAACGACGCTGACGGTGGCCAGCGCCGCGACGTTGAGCGGAGTGGTAAGCGGAGCGTATAGCCTGACAAAGGCTGGAAGCGACGAATTGACCTTAAGCGGAGTGAACACTTTCAGCGGCGCGACGAACGTGGACGCCGGAGTGTTGACGCTGAGCGGCGGGAGCGCGCTGATCAACAGCATGGCGGTGACGGTGGGAGCTGGCGGGACCTTGAAGCTTGCGAGCAGCGAAGAGATCGCGTCGCTTGCCGGAGCGGGAGCGGTGAACCTGCAGTCGAACGTACTGAGCGTGAGCGGCGCAGTAGACACGATCTTCAGCGGAGTGATGAGCGGTGCAGGTTCTCTGGTGAAGACCGGTGCGGCAGTGTTCACGCTGAGCGGAGCGAACACCTTCAGCGGCGGTGTGACCTTGAGCGAGGGAGCGATTCAGGCAGGAGACAACGCGGCGTTTGGGACGGGGACGGTGACGTTCAGCGGTGGTCGTATATCGAGTGATTCAGCGACGGGGCGGATGCTGGCGAACGAGTTCGCAATGAGCGGGACGTTGGGATTGGGTGATGCGACCAACAACGGGGTGCTGACCTTGAGCGGAAATGTGGCGCTTGGAGCTGCAATGACGCTGACGGTGTCGAGTGCAGCGACGTTGAGCGGAGTGGTGAGCGGAGCGTACAGTCTGACGAAGGCCGGAACCGCCGAGTTGACCTTGAGCGGCGTGAACACTTTCAGCGGAGACACTACCGTCAGTAACGGGCTCTTGATATTGAGCGGTGGGAGCGCATTAGCCGATTCCTTGGCGCTAACATTGGAAGGCAATGGCGCGTTGAGGTTGTTGAGCTCAGAAGTGATTGGCAGCCTAGCGGGCGCGGGGTCGGTTGATTTGCAATCCAACACGCTGACTGTCGTAGCTGGCGTCGATACGCTTTTTTCAGGTGCTATTCAGGGTGCGGGCGCTTTGGTGAAGGATGGTGTCGCCACATTTACTTTGAGCGCGAGCAATACATACGCCGGCGGCACGACAGTGCGGCAGGGGACATTGACGCTATCGGGAAGCAACCTGCTGAACAGTGTTGGCGCGATGACGCTGGGCGGCGGAGTGCTCGATCTAGGTGGAGCGGAGCACATGTTCGGACTCGTAACACTGGGGTCTGGAACGATCAGAAACGGCATGTTCACCTCCTCCGAAGATGTGCGCGTGCAGGATGGAGTACTTGACGCCGTGTTGTCGGGAAGCTTCGGGCTGAGCATGAGCGGCAGCGGAGGGCTACTGCTTATTAAACAAGCGAACACTTTCACGGGCACAACATCAATCAGCGCCGGGGAAGTGCGTTTGAGCGCTGACGAGCGTCTCTCGGACGCGAGCCGCGTTGTGCTGAGTGGAGGGGTGCTGAATCTGAACGGATTCACCGAGACTGTGGCGCGCATCAATGTGCGTTCTGGAAGCATTATCGGAGGGACCTTGAACGCGCTTGGTTTTGAGGTGGAGTCGGGAACCGTCACATCGGTATTCACGGGAATCGGGCGGTTGTACAAGGTCACCGGGGGCGAAGTGGATCTTCAGAGCGTGAACACCTACACGGGTGGGACGCAGGTGGAGGACGGGGTGTTGCGTTTGAGTGCAGGAGGCAGGCTGCCGAGTGTGGGAGAGTTGCGGATGCTCAACGGTGAGTTTGATTTGAACGGCTACACTCAAACAGTGGGTGCGTTAACTTTGGACGGCGGTTTGGTCTCCAACGGTGTTCTCAACGCCGGCAGTTATCTTGTTAGCGCCGGCAGCGTTACCGCGGTGCTGGCGGGAACAGCGGCGCTGGCGAAATTGGGTACAGGCACGGTTGTTTTGGGCGGAAGCAGTACCTACGCGGGAGGAACGACGGTGAATCAGGGCGTCTTGCTCCTAGGTGGATCGCAGGTGTTGTGGAGTGAGGGAGCACTGACTATGGTTGGAGGCACATTTGACTTGGGTGCGCACTCCCAGACACTTGGTGTTGTCTCGATGCTCGGGGGCTCGATTGCGAACGGTGTTTTGACTGGGGCGAGTTACCTGATGCAGGCAGGCGAAGTGAATGCGGTTCTTTCCGGCGCTGCATCATTGCTAAAATCAGGAACCGGCACGCTTACTTTGAGCGGCTCAAATGTCTACACCGGCGGAACGACTGTCAGCGAGGGCGTCTTGACTCTTGGAGGGGCCGAGCGGTTGCTGGATTCGGGTGCACTGACTGTGGGTGGAGGAGTCTTTGATTTGGGAACCTATTCAGAAACTGTGGGGCTGTTGCGCTTGACGGGTGGTACCATTCGGAACGGGGTGCTCAACGGCGGCAGTTACTTGCTCGAAGCTGGTTTGATTTCAGCCGTACTAGGCGGCGGAGCGGAGCTTAAAAAGACGGGTGCAGGATCGGTTTTGTTGAGCGGTTCCAACACCTACACCGGCGGAACGACTGTATGGGAGGGGAGTTTGGTTCTCGTTAACGGAGAGCGGTTGGCCGATCTAGGAGCGCTCACAATCAATGGCGGTGTATTTGATCTGGGAACATATTCGGAAACGGTAGGCGCGGTCAGTCTGCTTGGCGGTTCGATCCGCAACGGGATCCTGAGTGGGAGCGCATATGCGGTTCAGTTCGGGGAGATCAGCGCGGTGCTGGCAGGAACTGGGGCCCTCGTGAAGACAGGATCCGAAACGGTGACACTTTCCGGGATAAACACATTCAGCGGCGGCTCCACGGTGGGGGCAGGGCGGTTGGCGCTCGGTATCAATGGAGCATTGAGCAGCACCGGTTCGGTGACGGTTGACGGTGGTGAATTGGCCCTTGGATCAACGTCCCAGTCGGTCGGACTGGTGACTCTCAATGGAGGCTTGATTAGCGGTGGGACTCTCAATGGAAGTAGTTACGAAGTTCGTGCGGGCACGTTGTCCGCGGTTCTAACAGGAGGGGGAGTGCTGAACAAAACAACGGATGGCACGGTGTTGATCAACGGCTCGAACAGTTTCAGTGGTGGCGCGCTTTTGAGCCAGGGTGTCTTGCAAATCTCCAATGATGCGGCGCTTGGCGTCGGAGTTTTTGAAATGAGCGGCGGTACCTTATCGAGCGCCTCCAGCACTGCGCGGACCATTGCAAATGCTTGGACTTTGTCCTCTACTCTTGCCTTGGGCGATGCTTTGCGGGACGGCGCGCTCGCCTTCTCTGGTAGCGGTGTACTTGTCTCGGATGTTCGTTTGGTGATCGCAAGTCAGGTAGATTTGAGCGGAAGCTTAGGTGGGGCGTACAGTCTGGCGAAGGATGGTGCCGCCGAGTTGACGTTGAGCGGTGTGAACAGTTTCAGTGGGACAACGAGTGTGGACGCTGGCGTATTGACGTTGAGCGGCGGCAGTGCGCTCATCAACAGCATGGCAGTCACGGTGTCGGCGGGCGGCACCTTGAAGCTTGCGAGCAGCGAGGAGATCGGGTCGCTGGCTGGGGCGGGTGCGGTTAACCTGCAGGGTAACACGCTTAGCGTTGGCGGCTCGGTGGCTACTGGCTTTAGCGGTTTGATTAGCGGCTCGGGAAGCCTGGTGAAGACTGGATCGGCGGCGTTCACGCTGGGCGGAGCTAATACTTTCAGTGGCGGAATCGATCTTCGCGCCGGTGAGATCCAGGTTGGAGCCAACCTAGCGCTGGGGACGGGAACAGTGACCTTCAGCGGTGGCCGCATTTCCAGTGATTCGCTTGATATCAGAAATATTGCGAACGCATTTGTGCTGAGTGGCAATCTCGGGTTGGGCGATGCCGTGCGCAACGGAGCGCTGACCTTGAGCGGAAACGTGGAGCTCGGAGCGGACACGACGCTGACGGTGTCCAGCGCCGCTACATTGACTGGAGTGATCAGTGGGTCCTACGGGTTGACGAAGGCTGGCATGGATGAAATGACGTTGCTCGGTGCGAACACTTTCAGTGGGATGACAAATGTGGATGCAGGTGTGCTCACGCTTGGTGGCGGCGGCGCGCTCATCAACAGCATGGCAGTGACGGTTGCAGCCGGGGGTACGTTGAAGCTTGCGAGCAGCGAGGAAATCGCGAGCCTGTCCGGCGCCGGTGCGGTGAATCTCCAGACCAATGTGCTGAGCGTGAGCGGAGGGGAGGACACAATCTTCAGCGGATTGATCACTGGAGCGGGGGGCCTGTTGAAGACGGGAACTGCGGTGTTCACGATGAGCGGTGCAAACACGTTCAGTGGTGGTGTCAATTTAAGCGCGGGTGCGATTCAGTTGGGTGATGATGCTGCGTTGGGCGTTGGAACCGTGACGTTCAGCGGCGGACATATTTCAAGCAATTCGGGTGCGGCACGCAGTCTGTCGAATGTTTTTGCCATGAGCGGAATGCTTGGGCTCGGCGATGTGTTGCGCGACGGGGCGTTGACTCTTGCCGGCAGTGTGGCGCTGGTTGGCGACACAACGCTGACTGTAGCGAGTGAAGCGACAATCAGTGGAGTGGTGAGCGGCGCGTACGGTCTCACGAAAGCGGGAGCTGATGAGCTTATTTTGAGCGGTGCGAACACATTCAGTGGAGCGACAAACGTGGGCGCTGGTGTGCTGACGTTGAGCGGTGGCAGTTCGCTTCTCGATAGCATGGCGGTGACGGTTGCGGCGGGCGGGACCTTGCGGCTTGCGAGCAGCGAGGAGATTGCTTCGCTTGGAGGCGCGGGTGCGGTGAACCTGCAGGGGAACATCCTGAGATTGAGCGGCGGAGTGAACACAACCTACAGCGGGGCGATTAGCGGGGGAGGGTCGTTGTTGAAGACCGGGTCGGCAGTCTTCACTTTGAGCGGAGTAAATACTTTTAGTGGCGGCGTGGATCTAAGAAGTGGAGCCGTGCAGGTTGGCAATGATTCGTCGCTGGGGTCTGGTACGGTGACCTTCAGCGGTGGACGTATTTCGAGCGATTCAACTACAGCAAGGAGCTTGGCGAACGCGTTTGTGATGAATGGGACTCTGGAGTTGGGTGACGCGCTGAACAGCGGCGGCTTGATTTTGAGCGGGAACTTGGCGCTGGGTGGGGATGTGGCGCTGACAGTCACAAGTGCCGCGACACTCAGCGGAGTAGTGAGCGGAGCCTACAGCCTGACAAAGGTTGGCGCCGCTGAATTGACTTTGGATGGTGTGAATACGTTCAGCGGGCCGACGAACGTGGATGCCGGGGTGCTGACGTTGAGCGGCGGCAGCGCGTTGACTAACAGCATGGCGGTGACGGTGGCGGTGGGCGGAACGCTGAAACTCGCCAGCAACGAAGAGATCGCGAGTCTTGCCGGAGCCGGTGCTGTGAATCTGCAGTCGAATGGACTCAGCTTGAGCGGTGCACTGGATACGGAGTTTAGCGGGGTGGTTAGCGGCACGGGAAGTTTGATGAAGGTGGGGTCGGCGGTGTTCACATTGAGGGGAGCGAACACGTTCAGTGGAGGGGTGGCCTTGAGTGACGGAGCGATTCAGGTCGGTAATGACGCTGCACTCGGGACTGGAACGGTTAATTTCAGCGGCGGACGCATCTCCAGCGACTCTGTGACGGCGCGTGCATTGGCCAACGAGTTTGTGCTGAGCGGCTCCCTTGGGCTCGGCGATGCCGTGAATAACGGAGCGCTGATTCTTGGCGGTAACCTCGCGCTCGGAGCGGATGTAACGTTATCCACGGCGAGTGCTGCGACCTTGAGCGGAGTTGTGAGTGGCGCCTACGGCTTGACCAAGGCAGGTTTGGCTGAACTTACGTTAAGTGGAGTGAACATATTCAGCGGTACGACCAGTGTGGATGCCGGGGTGTTGACGTTGAGCGGAGGTAGCGCGCTCAGCGACAGTATGGCGGTGACGGTGTCAGTTGGTGGGACACTGAAGCTTGCGAGTAGCGAAGCAATCGGGTCGCTCTCTGGAGGAGGAGCGGTGAATTTGCAAGCTAACGAGTTGCGACTTGGCGGCGGAGTGGACACCACCTTTAGCGGGGTGATCAGCGGCGATGGACGTTTGGTCAAGACGGGAACGGCTGTGTTCGCGCTGAGCGGGTCGAACACTTTCAGCGGCGGTGTGGATCTGATGGGAGGAGCGATTCACGTGGGTGATAATGCGGCATTCGGGACGGGTACAGTGACCTTTAGTGGCGCCCGGATTTCCAGCGATTCCGGGACGGCGCGGAATATTGGGAATGCGTTTGTAATGAGCGGCGCACTTGTGCTGGGTGATGCGATCAAGAGCGGAGTGCTGACCTTAAGCGGCAACGTGGCACTTGGGGCTGCGACGACGCTGACGGTTGAAAGCGCTGCGATCTTGACCGGAGTGTTGAGCGGAGTTTACGGCCTGACGAAGGCGGGAACGGATGAGTTGATATTGGCCGGAGTGAATTCGTTCAGCGGCCCAACGAATGTGGATGCTGGTGTGCTTACCCTGAGCGGCGGCAGTGCTCTAATCGACAGCATGGCCGTAACTGTGTCAGCTGGCGGAACGCTGAAGCTTGCAAGCAGCGAAGAGATCTCTTCGCTGGCCGGAGCGGGTGCAGTGAGCCTGCAGGGGAGCGTGCTACGGATCAACGGCGAGGCAGATACTACGTTTAGCGGTGTGATCAGTGGTGGAGGAAGCCTCGTCAAGACTGGAACATCGGTATTCACACTGAGAGGGGCGAATACATTCAGCGGCGGTGTGGATCTGAGTGCAGGCGTGATTCAGGTGGGTGACGACGCAGCTTTGGGTTCAGGAACTGTTACTCTGCGCGGGGGCCGTATTTCGAGCGATTCTGTGATGGTGCGTAGCCTTGCAAATGCGTTTGTGATGAGCGGAACGATTGGTCTTGGAGATGCTTTGAACAACGGTTCATTGACGGTGGGTGGAAACGTTTCATTGGGTGCGAATACGGCCCTCTCGGTGGCGAGCGCTGCGACATTGAGCGGAGTGTTGAGCGGAGCTTACAGTCTGACAAAATCCGGAACAGGTGAGTTGATTTTAAGCGGAGTGAACACTTTCAGCGGGTCGACAAAGGTGGATGAGGGAGTGCTGAGCCTGAGCGGCGGCAGTGCGCTGATCAACAGCATGGCGGTGACGGTGTCAGCGGGCGGTACGCTAAAGCTCGCGAGCAGCGAGGAGATTTCATCGCTCTCCGGTTTCGGTGCGGTGAGTTTGCAAGATAACGTTCTAAGTGTGAGTGGCGGTGCGGACACGACCTTTGGCGGCGTGATGAGTGGTTCTGGCAGTCTTGTAAAGACGGGTGCTGCAGTGTTTACGATCACCGGTGTGAATACTTTCAGCGGTGGTGTGGATCTGAGCGCCGGGGCGATTCAAGTTGGGAACAGCGCGGCGCTGGGGACGGGGATAGTGACGTTCAGTGGCGGGCGGATTTCGAGCGATTCCGGGTCTGCGCGTGAACTTGCAAACGCGTTTGTGATGCGTGGAGCGCTCGGACTCGGTGACGCTGCGAACAGCGGGCTGCTGACTCTGAGCGGCAACGCAGCACTTGACGGAGCGACAACGCTCACGGTGGCGAGTGCCGTGACTTTGAGTGGCGTGATGAGCGGATCGTACGGCCTTACGAAAGCTGGGACGGAAGAGCTGACATTGAGTGGAGTGAACACTTTCAGCGGCCCGACGAACGTGGAGGCTGGGGTGTTGAGGTTGAGCGGCGGAAATGCGCTCATCAACAGCATGGCGGTGATAGTGTCAGCGGGAGGGACGCTGAAGCTCGCGAGCAACGAGGAAATTGCATCGATCGCTGGGTTTGGTGCGGTGAATCTGCAGGGGAATACCTTGAGTGTGAGCGGTGGAGTGGATGCGACCTTTAGCGGTATGCTTAGCGGCGCGGGGGCGCTCGTGAAGACTGGAGCGGCTGTGTTCACGATGAGTGGGGCGAACACGTTCGGCGGCGGGGTGGTTTTGAGCGACGGTGCGATCCAGGCTGGCGATAATGCGGCACTTGGGACGGGACTGGTGGTGTTCAATGGTGGGCGGATTTCGAGCGATTCGGGTACGGACCGGAATTTGGCGAACGATTTTGCGATGAGTGGTGTGCTGGGGCTGGGAGACATGTCTAACAGCGGGAAGTTGACCTTGAGCGGGAACGTGGTCTTTGCAGCGGACACGACGCTTACGGTGGCGAGTGCGGCGGTAATCGGAGGGATGGTCAGTGGCGCGTACAGTCTGACGAAGGCTGGATCGGCGGAGCTGATATTGAGCGGAACTAATAGCTTCGGCGGGATGACAACCGTGGATGAAGGTATGCTCACGCTCAGTGGCGGTGAGGCGCTGGTGAATAGCATGGCGTTGACTGTGAACGCGGGAGGCAGTCTGAAGCTTGCAAGCAGCGAAGAGATCGCAACGCTGGCTGGAGCCGGAGCGGTGCTCCTGCAGGGCAACACGCTGACTCTGGGCGGGACGGCTGCCACGCTTTACAGTGGGGTCATGAGCGGCTCGGGATTGCTGGTGAAGAACGGCGCGTCGGTGCTCACTCTGAGTGGAAGCAACACGTTTAGCGGCGGAGTGAACATGAGCGACGGGTCGATTCAGATTGGAAATGACGCAGCGCTTGGAGCGGGGTTGGTGACATTCAGTGGCGGCCGCATTTCAAGTGACTCTGCAACGGCGCGCACTCTGGTGAACAGTTTTGTAATGAGCGGTAGTGTTGGGTTGGGTGATGCGTTTGGCAGTGGGGTGATGACCCTCGGTGGGAATGTCACCCTCGGAGGGGATACCACGGTGACAGTGCTGAGCGCTGGCACAATTAGTGGAATCGTAGACGGTGTCTTTGGGCTCACTAAGGCGGGCACCGCAGAGTTGACTCTCAGTGGAGTGAACACCTTCAGCGGTACGGCGACGGTGGATGCCGGGGTGCTGCGTTTGGACGGAGGCAGCGCTATCGCCAACGGAACATCCGTCAGGATCAACCAGCATGGAACGCTGCAGCTTGCCGCATCCGAAGAAATTGCGAGCCTCGCGGGGGGAGGGCGCGTGGAGTTGCAGTCTTACTCCCTGACGCTTGGTGGTTCAGCGACAGGGGCTGTTTTCGCAGGAAGCATTGGAGGTCTGGGTTCACTGATTAAGATTGGGGAAGGCGAGCAGACCTTGAGTGGCACGAATAGTTTTTCCGGCTGGCTTTACGTCGCGGCTGGAAGACTCGTTTTGGGCGTCGATGATGCGTTGCTCTCGAGTGGTTCGGTGATTGTATCCGGCGGCGAACTAGCCCTTGGAGCCACCTCGCAGAGGATCGGAGTCCTGCAATTGACTGGAGGGTTGATTAGTGGCGGAAGCATTGCAGCAGCTGGTTACCAGGTTGAGTCTGGTCGTATCGATTCGGTGCTGACGGGCCTGAATGTTGGTTTGATTAAGTCGGGAACTGGAACGGTTGTTCTCGGCGGCTCCAATAGCTACACGGGAACGACTCTGGTAAGTGCCGGAGTATTGCAGCTCGGAGCGTCTGAGCGGTTGTCCGACAGCAGTACGTTGAGCCTTGCGGGCGGAGCCTTTGATCTTGGTGGTTTCATTGAGACTGTTGGATATCTGACTTTAGGAGATGGGCGGATCTACAACGGGACGTTGCGGGCGGCCGGCTATAACTTGGAGTCAGGAACTGTGGAGACGAGTTTCACTGGATCGTCCATGCTGTTGAAGACCACGGACGGGCTGGTGGATTTGTTGAGTGCCAACGATTACACGGGCGGCACCGAGATTCGTGGAGGCACCCTGCGTTTGGGCGACAATAACCGTCTGCCGGTGGCGGGTGCATTGGTCGTCAACGGCGGATCAATCGACTTGAATGGTTATACTCAGTCCGCCGGAACTGTTACTTTAAGTGCTGGCACGATAGCGAACGGAGTGCTTATCGGCGGCAGCTACCATTTGCTGTTTGGAGACGTGAGCGCGGTTCTCGCTGGCAGCGGCGGATTGGTGAAGAGCGGCAGTTTGATGGTCACCTTGAGCGGATCCAACACATACATGGGCGGCACCACTTTGCTGGATGGCACGCTGAGGCTGGCGAACGGCGGCGGTCTGGCGGACGCGGGTTCATTGACGGTCAATGGCGGGGTGTTTGATCTTGGCGCGCTTAGCGAGACAGTTGCGAATGTCGCGTTGATTTCGGGGACAATTCGAAACGGAACACTCGTTGGGAGCAGTTATGACGTCTTTGGCGGCGTGCTGGAGGTTAATCTCTCGGGTGTTGCCGCGTTGACAAAATCTGGTTCGACCATGGTCACCTTGAATGAGTCGAATTCTTACAGTGGCGGCACTACGTTGAACGGAGGGACACTGCGCTTGGGTGGTTCAGAGCGGTTGCTGGATGCGGGATCGCTTACGTTGTTGGCTGGAATTTTCGATCTCGGGACGTATAGCGAAACATTAGGTGTCGTGCGGATGCTTGGCGGTGAGATTCTCAATGGTAGTTTGACAGGCAGCGCTTACCTGATGGAATCCGGAACGGTTGTTGCGAATCTTTTGGGCGACGCCGGTTTGATTAAGAGTGGCAGCGGGATTCTCACGCTTAGCGGTGGTAGTCCATACAGGGGCGGGACAACGGTGCGTGAGGGCACTCTTGAAATTGGTGGCAGCGAGTTGCTGGCAGGCGACTCCGTTCTCAACGTTGACGGTGGCGAATTCAGCCTCTTGAGCTCCGCTTATACGCAAAGTTTCGGAACGGTTAATCTGAATGCGGGGATCCTCGGCAGCGGCACGATTACCTCTGGTGATTTCCGTCTACTGAGCGGTGTGGTGAACGGTGTTCTCGCCGGTACCAATGGACTTGTGAAGAGCGGACCCGGGACGGTGGTGTTCAATGGAGAAAACACGGTGACGGGAACGTTGGATGTGCAGGGGGGGATTCTGAGGTTGGGTGCGGCGGAGCGGATCGCAAATGCGGCGTCACTCTGGGTGAACGGTGGGACGTTGGATTTGAATCAGGTTAATCAAACTGTGGGGCCGGTTCGGTTGACCGCGGGTTCGATCATCGCAGGGGTCCTGATTGGCTCTGCTTACTCTGTGGAATCGGGTGGCATTTTTGCTGCTCTTCAGGGAACGGGAGCGTTCACCAAAACAACGCTTGGAACCGTTACGCTCGGTGCTGTGAACAGCTTGAGCGGAATCATGGACATCCAAGCGGGCAGTCTTGTGGTCGCGGGGAGCGGTTTGCTGAGTACTGGGGCGCTTCTCATTTCGGGAGACACGGCGGTGCTTGATCTTGGCAATACGCGTCAGTCGGTCGGTGAATTCACGTTG
>JBILUQ010000497.1:0-4094 GCA_044370935.1 Chthoniobacteraceae bacterium | reverse complement strand
ATGCTGTGCAGAAGGGGGTTGTTTCGGCGATCCTCGCCGGATCCGGTGCGCTCACCAAGAGCGGGACGGGTACGGTGTTATTAAGCGGAACCAACACCTACTCTGGAGGCACAAACATTGAGGCTGGAACCTTGGAGCTGGGTGTAAACAACGCGCTTTTGGCATCGGGTAGTGTGAAGGTGGGGAACGCGCTTTTGAGTCTTGGCGCGACAATCCAGACTACGGGCAGCTTCCAGTTGGATGCAGGTGGCGAGGTGCGGGGAGGCGTTCTTGTCAGCAGCACGTTTGAGGTCAGTGCTGGGACCATCGCATCTGATTTCTCAGGACTTGGAGGGTTGGTGAAACTTGGAGCTGGAACTGTCAGGATGACTACCGCGTCGAGCTACATGGGTGGGACTACGGTTCGTGACGGCTTGCTTGAACTCGCAGGAGCAGGATTGCTCGGTGGTTCAACCGCGGTGACGATCGAGGGCGGTGAGCTTCGCCTTACCAGTGATTTGTTCAGCCAAACACTCGGGAGCCTGCGTTTGAGTGGGGGCACCCTCACTGGGGGTGTGTTTGAATCCGGCTCAATACTGCTGGAGTCGGGGTTTGTGAACAGTGTGCTCGCTGGAACGAGCGGTATTACCAAGGACACAGCGGGGCTTGTGACTTTGGGTGGAAGCAGTGTGTTCACTGGTGTCACCCGGGTTCAGGATGGGGTGCTGCGTCTTGCAACCAGCGAACGGCTCGCTGACACCAGCGCATTGCTGGTGAGCGGGGGCGTCTTTGACTTGGGGCAATTCAATGAGACTGTTGCCTCGGTAACGCTGAGTGGTGGATCGTTGAGCGGCGGGTTCTTGAACGCCGGTTCGTTTGTGTTGGATGTGGGCACGCTGGCGACGGTGGATTCGGTTCTGAGCGGCGCGGCGACGCTGACCAAGAACGGAAGTGGTTTGGCGGTGATTCAAAGCCAGAATGTGTACACGAACGGAACGGTGGTGAACGCGGGTACGCTTCGGTTGGATGTGAGCAACGCCTTCTCCGGAACTGGAGCAATTGATTTGAACGGCGGTAAACTGCTGCTGGGAGCAACCTCGCAGAGCGTTGGATTATTCACTCTGGATGGCGGCTCTGTGGACGGCGGCACACTGATTGCGAGCAATTATGTGGTGAAGGCGGGGACGGTGGGCAGTGTCCTCGGAGGGACAGGCTCGTTGGTGAAACGTGGTGATGGGACCGTCACGCTGCAGGCGAGCAGCACTTACGCGGGAGGTACGGTGCTTGAGGCGGGAGTGCTGTTGCTTGCAGTGGATAACGCTCTGTCTGGTTCCGGTGCTGTGACTGTTGCCGGCGGCGAAATGCGTCTTGGTTTGACAACGCAGAACATGGGCGTGCTCACACTCAACGGCGGATCGATTGAAGGTGGGACGATTCTGGGAACCGCTTACAACGTGTTTGCGGGAACGTTGAACGGTGTGCTTGGAGGCAGCAGCACCTCGCTGCAGAAGGATGGATCAGGAGTGGTGGTGTTAAGCAAGGTGAACACTTATTTGGGCGGGACCACCGTGAATAACGGAGTGTTGTTGCTTGGCACTTCAAACGCACTCGCGGCTGGGGGAAGCTTGATTGTGAATGCCGGGGCGTTGGATTTGGGTGGAAACTCGCAGACACTTGCTTCCGTGACGCTGAGCGGAGGAAGCCTTAGCAACGGGGTGCTGAGTCTTTCCGGCGGATCTTTCGATTTGAATGTGTCGGGTCAGGCCGGTGTTGATGCGGTTCTGAGTGGAGCCGCCGGATTGATCAAGAGCGGCAGCGGTATCGCCACCTTGTACACTCAGAGTTCTTATACCAACGGTACCGAGGTGCGCGGTGGCGTGTTGAGTTTGGCGGTCGATAATGCGCTGGCAGCCGGCGGTTCGCTTACCTTGAGCGGGGGCGAGTTGACTCTCGGTTCGACCAGTCAGCAGGTTGGTAACCTGCTGCTTTCCGCCGGGGCGCTGTCGGGTGGAACGTTGAGTGCGGCAGGATATGCTTTACTGGCGGGAACAGTTTCGACGCAGTTGGCTGGTGCTGGGACTGTGACGAAGACCGGCGCGGGAATGGTGATTCTCAGCGGTGCAAATACGTTGACTGGTGATATGCAGGTCCGGGATGGGACATTGGCGGTGGCGGGTGCCGGCTTGCTGAGTTCGGGGACGTTGCTGCTCGAGGGCGCTGGGGCGGCTGTGGACTTGGGAGGAAGTGATCAGACTGTTTCGCTGTTGTCTCTGCGGACCGGCTCTGTTGTGAACGGCAAATTGAATGCGCTGGGTGGTTATGAGTTGGAAGACGGAACGGTTAGCGCGATGCTCACGGGTGCTGGGTCGCTCGTGAAGAGTGGAACTGGTACGGTTGTTTTGAGCGGAGCAAATGACTATGCGGGTGGCACCGATGTGAATCAGGGCATCCTTAGGTTTGCCGCGCAGGACTTGCTCTCCTCGACCGTGGGCGGAGTGAATGTAAACGGTGGTTCCCTAGATTTGGGCGGATTCACAACGCGTTCGGGACAGTTCACGCTCGCGGGTGGCACGTTGGCGAACGGAACGTTGAATTCCTCTGGCTATGAACTGCGCAGCGGATTGATGGATGCAACTCTGACTGGGGCGGGGAGCCTCATAAAGACGACGAGCGGCGAGGTTCTTTTAAATGGAGAAATAAACCTGAACGGCACGTTGTTTGTGAGCGCGGGGTCACTCAGTTTGCAGCGGGCGGAGCGGATTGGCGATCTGAGCATTGTGAGCCTTGAGTCTGGCGGGGTTTTGAATTTGGGTGGGACGTCAGAAACTGTCGGACGCTTGAGGTTCAATGGCGGCGAGGCCGTACACGGAACGATTGTAGCATCCGTGTACGAGTTGTTCGCTGGAACCGTCGGAATTGCGCTGAGTGGAAGCGGGTCTGTTGAGAAGCTTTCGGATGGAACGGTTGTGTTTGGCGGGCCCAACAGTTCGACCAGTAATTATTCCGGCGGCACTACAGTCAGTGAGGGAACACTCAGGCTTGGAATGTCGGAGGCGCTGAATACAACGGGTTCGTTGCTGGTTTCGGGCGGGATCTTTGATCTGGCGGGCTTCACTCAAACGGTTGGAAGTCTGAGCTTGAGCGGCGGCTCGATCTCGGGGGGCAGTTTGATTTCCTCTGAAACGATGCAGCTCCAAAACGGATTGGTGGACGCGGTGCTGGGTGGAAGCGCTGCCTTGTTGAAAACGGGTAGCGGTACGGTGGTGCTAAGTGCAGCGAACGGGTATCAGGGAGGGACGGTGTTGTCAGACGGCGTGCTGCAGTTGTCCGTCGCCGGGGCGTTGGGCGTGAATGGATCACTTGTGGCGGGAGGAGGGACGCTGCGCCTTGGCGGGTTGACTCATACGGTTGGGTCCGTGCTCCTCGGCGGCTCGCTTGGTGCGGGCACGATCGAGCAGGGAACTCTCATTGCGCAGTCTTTTGATATGCAGTCCGGTAGAGTGGACGCGCGTATTGAAGGCAGTGGACAGTTGGTTAAGAACGGCGCCGGCACCGTGGTGCTAACCCAGGAAAACGGATACACTGGAGGAACGATTATTAACCAAGGCAGCCTGCAACTGGATGTGTCGGGCGCCCTTTCAATCGGTGGGAATGTTACGATGAACGGGGGGACGCTTGGGCTTGGTTCCACAACGCAGCAACTTGTGGTGTTGACGTTGTCCGGCGGTATGATTTTGGGCGGCTCGATCTATGCGCAGGAGTACGACGTCCGCAGTGGCATAATAACGTCGGTATTGGGAGGCACGGCGAACGTGCTTAAGAGCGGTACGGGTACGGTGGTTTTGCTTGGAGCGAATACCTACAGCGGAAGTACGGCTGTTACTGGAGGACGGTTGGTGCTCGGAGGCAGCCAAGTGCTCTCTCGGGCGGGCACCTTGTTTGTGAGCGGCGGGGAACTGGATTTGGGCGGTGCGTTTGCGAATGAGGTAGATGTGTTTACTCTGAGCGGTGGTGTGATTGTGGGCGGTTCGGGATCCGGCGCGCAAATCTCAGCCAACCGCTTTGTGGTTCGAAGCGGTTCGATCCTGGCTTCCTTGGCCGGATCCGGCGGTTTA
>JBILUQ010000489.1:0-4433 GCA_044370935.1 Chthoniobacteraceae bacterium | reverse complement strand
GCTGGAGCAGTGTCGCACTCCGGCACCACGACCATTAGCTTGGGAACATTGTCCGTCTCGGGTGTATTCTCGGGCACCGGAAGAATCGCGAACAGCGGTCTTTTTGAATACGCTAAATCCGGTGGCTCCCTCACGATCTCTGGTTCCATAAGCGGCGTTGGCGCGGTACGGGTTAGCGACGGCACGCTCACGCTAGCCGGTTCCAACAGCTATACGGGCGGAACCACGATTGCCGCGGGATCAATGGTAGTCACGGGATCGCTCGCGACTGCCGGTTCTATTGCAAACAGCGGTGTCCTCGAGTACCGCAAAACAGGCGGTACGCAGACCATCTCGGGAAGCATCAGCGGCACGGGTCTAGTCAAAGTCGGGTCCGGCACGCTCACGTTGACTGGCACCAACACGTACACGGGTGGAACGAATCTTTCCGCCGGCTCGTTGGTGCTCGGCAACAGTGCGGCGCTTGGGACGGGAACGTTGTCTATTTCGGGCGGAGGCACTCTGAGCGCCTCCAGTGCGCTGACGCTCAATGCGCTTCCGCAAATCTGGAGTGGAAGCTTCACGTTTGCCGGTACCAACGCGCTTGTTGCAACAACCGGGTCCATCTCACTTGCCGCAGAAACGACGGTGACCGTGAGCGCCGGTTCCCTCACGGTGGGGCAGGTCTCGGGTGGTTACGGTTTAGCCAAATCCGGGACGGGTACCATGGTCCTTTCTGGGACGAACACGTACACTGGATCGACGACTGTCAGCACGGGGACGCTCGTGCTCGATGGCCCGAACGCATTGCCCGCGGGTTCTACCCTGACGGTCGCTGCGGGTGCGATGGTGTGGCTGCAGAACGGCGCGCAACCTGTCGCCTACTCAGGAGCAGGTGTCGTGTATGGGCCTGGAGCCTCTTTGCTTCTGGGGGCATCAAACGACTCCGGCAGCGTGTCCATCGCCATCTCGGGAACGTCCACATTGACGAAGTCTGGAACTGGCGTGATCACTTTGAACGGAATCAATACGTATTCTGGTTCGACCACGATCAGTGGCGGCACGTTGCGCGCTGGCGGCACTCAGTCGTTTGGAACCGGTTCAGTTGTGAGTCTCGCAAACACGTCAGGCGCGCAGCTTGATTTGAACAACTACTCCAGCACGGTTGGCGGGCTCGTAGGCGGCGGGACGCTGGGGGGGAATGTGGTGTTGGGAAGTGGAACGCTGACTATGCTCACGACCGCGCTTGGCGCGAGGGACTTTAGCGCCATTGCTGCCGGAGAAAATCATAGCCTGCTTCTGAAGAGTGACGGGAGCGTTTGGGCCTGCGGGTCGAACGCTTACGGCCAAGTCGGAGACGGTACGACGCTAAATAAAGGAACTCTAGTTTATGTGATGGATGGAGTAAGCGCGATTGCTCCGGGCTATTACCACAGTTTCTTTTTGAAAAGTGACGGCACTGTGTGGGCTTGCGGGCGCAATAATTACGGTCAGCTTGGGGATGGCACTACCAACAATAAAATAATCCCGGTCCAGATCATGAGCGGCGTGAGCGCGGTCGCCGGAGGGTATTATCACAGCCTATTTCTGAAGACTGACGGGAGTGTTTTCGCTGTCGGCATGAATGGGAATGGTCAGCTTGGTGACGGAACAACTGGAAATAAGAGTGTGCCTGTACAGGTGATGAGTGGAGTAACCGCAGTCCGGTGCGGATCAGAGCATAGTCTGTTTCTTAAAAGTGACGGCACCGTTTGGGCGGCTGGGCTCAACACCTACGGCCAGCTCGGGGACGGCACAACACAGCGCAGGACTCTGCCTGTTCAAGTAATGACTGGTGTGAGTGCGATCGCATGTGGGTATTCTTCGAGTTTATTTTTAAAAAACGACGGCACTGCTTGGGCTGCTGGTGTCAATGCCGACGGTCAGCTTGGGGATGGCACTCTCGTGAACAAGAGCGTGCCCGTTCAGGTGATGACTGGAGTGATCGCGCTAGCTTGTAGATCGCACAGCTTATTTTTGAAGAGTGACGGAAGCGTTTGGGCAACTGGGGTGAATGCTAACGGTCAATTGGGAGACGGAACCAGTGTGACTAAGACGACACCCTTGCAGGTGGCGGATGGGATAAATGCGTTCGCTGCAGGAAGTGGACACAGTTTATTTTTACGAACTGACGGAAGTGTTTTTTCATCTGGTTTAAATTCAAGTGGCCAGCTCGGAGACGGCACGACAACGCAGAGAACAACACCGGTGCCGGTCCTCAATCCTGCCTCCTACAATGGAGTCATCTCGGGCCCGGGTGGTTTGGTGCTCTCCGGTTCAGGTGTTCAAATGGTCGGCACGCAGAATGTCTACACCGGCTCCACAACGCTGGGTGGCGGTGTTTTGGCTCTGAGCACCGTGGGCGATGGCGGCACCCTTGGTGCATTAGGCGCTTCATCGAGTAATCCTGCAAATTTTTTGTTTGCGGGCGGCACGCTCCTCATGTCGGGCACATCAGATACAAGCACCGATCGTGGGTTCACCGTAAGTGCCGCAAAGACTGCGATGATTAATGTCGTCAACCCAGTGAGATTGATTGTCGGCGGTAGCCTTGTAGGGACGGGAGGCTTGACTAAATCCGGCACCGGAACCTTGTCGCTCGCGGGTAATGTTTCCTACTCAGGCGCGACAAGTATCAGCATGGGCACACTTTCAGTCTCGGGGGTCTTCTCAGGCGCTGGCGCAATCGCAAACAGCGGTTTGTTTGAGTACGCGAATCCAGGCGGGACTTCGACAATTTCCGGCGCGATCAGTGGCATCGGCAGCGTCCGAATCAGCGACGGTACACTCACGCTCGCTGGCGGTAACACGTATACGGGCGGTACCACGATTGCCGCCGGATCGCTGGTGGTCACTGGAGTGATGCCGACAACGGGTTCAGTGGCAAACAGCGGCGTGTTCGAGTATCGCAAGGTGTCTGGTTCGCAAACGATTTCTGGAATGATTAGCGGAACAGGGACGCTGAAACTCGGGGCAGGCACACTGACGTTATCTGGAGTAAATACCTACATCGGGGACACAGTCGTTGATGGAGGCAGTTTAATTTTAGACGGGCCGGGCGCATTTCCCACTGGATCGCGTTTAACCGTGGCAGCAGGCGCAACAGTGGTTCTGCGAAATGGCGCTGAGATCAACCAAATTGGATTTGGGGGAACGTTGGTTTATGGCTCTGGAGCATCGGTGCTCCTTGGAGCGGAAAACTCCGGAGGTGTATTGACGTCGCTCATTGCAGGACCTTCGCGTGTCGTGAAGTCGGGCAGTGGATCAGTAATCCTTTCGGGATCGAATACGTTCACCGGCGGTGTGATCATCCGGGGTGGAACCCTGATATCAGGTGGAGCTGAAGCGCTGGGAGTGAAGCCGCACGTCCTGATGGCAGACGCATCCGGAGCTAAGTGGGATTTGAATGGATTTTCTGCGAGTGTGAGCGGGCTTTCGGGAGGCGGATCCCTTGGAGGATCGGTCTCTCTTTCAGGAGGCACCTTGAGCATCAATTTTGCATCAGTTGCGTCGGTGGCGTGTGGTAACTCTCACAGTTTGTATTTAAAGAGTGACGGGAGCGTGTGGGCTAACGGGTCAAACTTCAACGGCGAGCTTGGGGATGGGACGACAGCCAGTAAAAGCACGCCCGTGCAGGTGATGAGTGGGGTGATTGCGGTGGCGTGTGGGGATTTTCACAGTATGTATTTGAAGAGTGACGGGAGCGTGTGGGCTAGCGGGTCAAACTCCAACGGCCAGCTAGGGAATGGGACGACAGCCAGTAAAAGCACGCCCGTGCAGGTGATGAGTGGGGTGATTGCGGTGGCGGGTGGAAATTCTCACAGTTTGTATTTAAAGAGCGACGGCAGCGTGTGGGCGAGCGGGTTGAATTCCAGCGGCCAGCTAGGGGATGGGACGACAGTGAATAAAAGCACGCCGGTGCAGGTGATGAGTGGGGTGACTGCGATTGCGTGTGGTTACTCTCACAGTTTGTATTTGAAGAGTGACGGGAGCGTGTGGGCTAGCGGATCGAACTCCAGCGGCCAGCTTGGGGATGGGACGACAGTGAATAAAAGCACGCCGGTGCAGATGATGAGTGGGGTGACTGCGATTGCGTGTGGTTACTCTCACAGTTTGTATTTGAAGAGTGACGGGAGCGTGTGGTCGAGCGGGTTGAATACCTACGGGCAGCTTGGGGATGGAACGGCAGTGAATAAGAGCTTACCCGTGCAGGTGATGAGTGGGGTGACTGCCGTTGCGTGTGGTTACTCTCACAGTTGGTATTTAAGGAGTGACGGGAGCGTGTGGGCGAGTGGGTTGAATAATTACGGGCAGCTAGGGGATGGTACGGCAGTGAGTAAGAGCACGCCCGTGCAGGTGATGAGTGGGGTGTTTGCGGTGGCTTGTGGAGCCTTTCACGGTTTGTATTTAAAGAG
>JBILUQ010000023.1:0-24119 GCA_044370935.1 Chthoniobacteraceae bacterium | reverse complement strand
TGTTGTGATATTCATGAAAGCATCTGGATGAATTTTATCGACCGGAATCAATAGGTCGCGCGGCCGCCCGAGAGGTCAAAGACAGCCGCCGTGGAGAACGCGCACTCTTCGGAGCACAGCCAGGCTACCAGCGCAGCTGCTTCCTCTTTTTTGCCAAAGCGACCCATGGGTATTTTGGAAAGCATGTAGTCGATGTGTGCCTGCGTCATTTGCCCGAGCATATCCGTCTCGATGACCGCGGGCGCGACGGCGTTGACGGTGATGTTCGAGGTGGCAAGCTCCTTGCCGAGCGATTTTGTGAGCGCAATGACACCCGCCTTGGAGACACTATAATGTGCTGCGTTGGGATTGCCCTCCTTGCCGGCAATCGAGGCGATGTTCACAATGCGTCCGTAGCCGTTCTGCAAGAGATAGGGCACAATCGCGTGGCAGCAGTAGAAGGGTCCGTTGAGGTTCACCTCCATGACGCGCCGCCAGTCCTCCGGATTAAGCTCCCACGTTTTCGCGTTGCCGCCGGTGATCCCTGCGTTGTTGACGAGAATATCGAGTTTGCCGAACGCTGCGGCCGTCGCCGCAGCAGCCGCTTGCACGGAGGCGAGATCAGCGAGGTCCACGGAGGCGGTGTGCACAGTGCCTGCGCGGGCAAGGTCGCGCGACGCGCTTTCGAGCGCCTCGGCATTAACGTCCCACAGTGAGACCCTAGCTCCGGAAGCGAGAAGGCGTTCTGCGATGGCACGTCCAATTCCGCGCGCGCCGCCGGTGACGACTGCGGCGCGGCTGTTGAGGTCGATTTGATTCATAAAATGGCCGGGAGGCTTGAGGTCATACCAGTATACCCCTCGCGGTTGCTTTTCTTAGTTCCTGTCTGAAGTTTATAATTTCTTCCGGATCGCAAAGCCTTCACCCGGATCCAAAAGTTGAATTATATGCCTTGTTTCGAACGGCTTCCGAACAAGCCCTGCGGCGCCTGCGGAATACCACTGCATCATGCATACGTGGTTGGAGGTGCCCAGAATGACAGGTTCGCCTTCAGCCTCGTTTAAAAAGGCGGACTTGCCGGAGAGAATCGCTCGGGCATTTTCGGGTTTTTGCACGTTATACACGCCGCCCGATCCGCAACAGTCACGGGCGTTTGGCGCCATTTCCCACTGGTAACCCGTGGCGTCGAGTACGTTTTCAGGGATGCCCGGCGCCTTTTGCCCGTGTACGAGATGACAGGGGAGGTCGACATACAGGCGCGCGCGGCTTTCGGGGCGCTCACGCCGCACCGGGCCGAGTTCACCAAGAAAGGAGAGCACGTCGCGCACGATTTGCTTGGGGCGCTCAAGCGCCAGCGACCTGCCAAGCGCGTAGCCGCATCCGGACGAGTTGCTGAGAACCGCGTCGACATGGAGCGGGAGAAAAGCTTTCCGGTTCCGCCGTTGCAGCGCGTCAGCGCCATCGATGCCGGTATGCTCCTGAAACGCGCCGCAGCAAGTCTGATCCGCGGGGATCACGACCTGCACGTTGTTCTCGATGAGTACGCGCACAGTGGCAAAATTAATTTCGCGGAACGCCGCCTCCATCAGGCAACCGGTGAGAAACGCAACACGCGGGCCGGTTGGGCGGTGCTGCAGCATGAGCTTGTGAGCGTAAGAGGCGGTGCTTTGAAGCAGTGCGGGCCGGCCTTTAAAAAGGAAGCGGTGCAGCGGCAGGCCTAGTTTTCGCACGATGCGCGCGGGCAGCATCGCAAGATTGAACCACGCGGGCTTCGCAACTGCAGCCGCAGCGAGCCGCAGCGCCAGCGCGGGCTGAGAGCGCCCCGAGGCTACATGCGCATGCCTTGTGCGTTCGAACAACTCACCATAAGGCACCTGCGCGGGGCATGCGGTCTCGCATGCAAGGCATCCGACGCATTCGTCAGTGTAGAAATCAGTCCACTCGTCGCGGGCGAGCCGGCCAGCCGCTTCCTCGCTCCAAATACGCAGACGCCCGCGCGGTGAGTTGTTCTCGTCTCCCGAGAGCTTGTAAGTCGGGCACACGGCGAGACAGAAGCCGCAGTGTGTGCAGTTTGAAAAATAGTCGGGCAAAGGCGCTTTAGGTTGCATGGATGGTTTGTTCCAAGGATTCAATCCACTGCGACTCGATGATGTTCGGCGGAATCGCGGGCAACCAACGCGAGTGCCAGTCGCCGCCGAGCGCGTGAAGTTCGGCAATGTGCGGCTGCATCAGTGAGTGGGCGCGCTCGGCGATATCGCCGCCCTTGCACAATCGAACATGAACGACGCCGTTGTAACAAAGCGCGACGCAACGCTCGGCTTCGGCGCTGAGCGTATTCGCAAGACCGATGGCACGTTCGGGTGTGGTCTTGACGACGACGTCTGGAAGGCCGTCGAATGAATGCTTTGTCACATTTTCAAGACGCAGCCGTGCTCCTGTATTGGCTGCGACGCGGGAAAGTTCCTCCTCGAAAATTCGAGCTTCACCTGGCGGGCAGTGAACCGCCACCCGCAGAGCGTGCGCGGCGCCCTCGGCGATGAAATCCACGGCATCCCACCAGTGCATCCAACCGCTGTGCAGCAAGCTGCTCACGCAGCGCTGCAGTGCGGTGACGTTACCCTCAAAATACGCCACAAAGTTGAAGCCGGAGTCCGGGCGCAGCCGGATCACGTAATCAACAGGCTCGCCGTAGCGCCTCCCGCTGTGCAGAAGGAAGCGAAGCCAATCGTAGCCGGTGGTTGTCTTCACAACGCGTTCCCCGATGCGCGCCACGCGGCCTCCGGGAAGACGCCAGTTCATGCCGAGAATGTTATCACAATAGGGCCCAAATCGGCACGACGCTGAGGCGTGGGTGGCCGCCGCAGTTTCTTCCTGCAGCGTGGCCGCCGCATCGAGCAATAGCGGAAACCTCAGGCGTCGCCCAAACGCCTTCGCCTGGATCTCGGCCGCCGTCGCGCTGGCCGGCACGCACAGAGTACCATCCACCGCATCAATAAACGGAGTAAACAGGCGTTCCTCCTTCATCGGCTTGATGGTTTTCATGCGATAAACCGCCGGTTCTCGAAAACCTTCAGCGGATTGAGCTGGTGGGTGGGATTAAAAGCGGCCGGCACCGCCCATTGCAGGCGCATCGATTCAGGGCCGAATACGAGTGGCATGTACCCGGCCTTGTCATTGCCGATACCGTGTTCCCCGCTGAGAGTGCCACCGACTTCAATGACACGCCGCATCAAGCGGGCACTGATGAGTTCGACCTTTTCGAGCTCGCCGGGAACCCTTGAATCAAAGAGGAAGTTTGGATGCAGGTTGCCGTCGCCCGCATGGAAGACGTTCACCGCACGGATGCCCGCGGCATCGGCCTCGTCATAGACAAGCTGCAGTACGTCTGCGAGGGCGCTTTTGGGAATCACTGCATCCTGCACAACATAGTCCGGGCTGAGTTGTCCGAGCAGGCCGCCAGCCGCTTTGCGAGCCTTCCAAAGCTTCTGCCGCATCAAATGGTCATCGCTGAAAACAACGTCGTTCGAACCGGCGCGTCGCAGTATTTCCGCGACAGACTCGACGCGCGCATCCACGAGCGCTGCGGGGCCATCGATCTCCATAAGCAGCATGAACGAGCCCTTCGGCAGACCGACCGCCATCTGGCTGCTCTCAACCATTCCCACGGCGCGCGGATCTAGCATTTCAATCGCGGCAGGATACGAGGAGTGCTCCACCAGTGAGTGGATGGCAGACTCGATCGAACGCAGGTCGGCGTACGTCGCCCGCAGAGTCCACACTTTTTCCGGCAGCGGCAGCAGACGCAGCCAGAAGCGCGTAAACGCACCGAGGGTGCCTTCGGAACCGATCATGAACCGTTTCCAATCCTCGCGCCACGGCCCACGGCCGCCGGCCGGACCGCCGAACCGGTGCACGCTCCCGTCCAACAAGACAACCTCGACGCCCAGCACGTAATTGCTGGTCACACCGTAGCGAAAACAATGCGCCCCGCCCGCGTTGGAGGCGACATTCCCGCCAAGCGTGCAGACCGGGCCGCTGGACGGATCCGGGGGATAAAACACGCCATGCGGTTTGAGGGCGGCATCAAGTTCGTTGAGGGCCACGCCGCATTCCACTTCGCACCAAAAGCCGTCCACATGGATTTCACGGATACGCGTGAGAGCTGAGGTGTGAACAATCACGCCGCCCTGCGCCGCCACGGGACCGCCGGAAAGCGAAGTGCCAGCGCCTCGCAGTATCACCGGCACGCCTAGCTGCGTCGCTCCTTTCATGAATTCGACCAACTCATCCGCATCCGAGGGAATCACGACCGCATCGGGCCGATAGCTTTTGTAGCCCAGAGCGTCGGCGGCGTATCCGGCGAGCTGTGCCGGCGAATCAAGCACACGCCCGCGAGGGAGCAGTTGACGTAATTTCGAGGAGAGGACGGCATTGCTCATGAAGACAAGCGCAGTTGCCTAGCAGGCTGCTGCAGTTTGAACTGCTGAAGGCGATTCATGGAGGCGTTCGTCCGTGTTGATAAACGCCCAGCAGACTGCTCCGAGGAAATAACTGAGTGCAAAGAGCGCCATGTTAACCGTCCAACTGTTGTTGGTGGCGGCGAGCACGAGGGGAACGGCCATGGGCGCGATGGCGCCGCCCGCGTTGCCCATCATGTTCATGCTTCCGGAGAGCGCGCCAGTGTGGCGTCCGCCCACGTCCATGCAGGCGCCCCAGGCCCCCGGCAGCGATAGGTCGCTAAAGAACGCCGCCATGCCGATCGCCAGCACGGAGGCAACTGGCGTGCTGAATTGCATGGAGACGAGGAGCATCACACCCGCAAGCCCCATGCCGCCAACGCCAAGCACGCGACGAGTTAGTGCTGCGCTTCCAAGCTTCCGATCCAGCGCCGCCGAGCACAGTGCGCACACGAGCGATCCGAGTCCACCGAAGAACAACGGCACGCATGCAAGCAGCGCGCGAGGCAAGTCACCAAGCCCGGTGAATTGTTCCTTCAAATACGTCGGAAACCAGGTGATGTAAAAATACCAAGCGTACGACATGAAGAAATACTGCCCCCAAAGCATCCATACCGTGCGCGAAGCAAACAGCCTGCGCCACGGCATCGCATGATCCCCGGCATGCGCGGTTTCGCCGATGGCGGCGAGTTCAGCGGCGTTCACTGCGGGATGATCTTTCGGGTGATCGCGGAACCAGCGGTAGAACGCTACGGCCCAAAACACTCCGAGCGTTCCAAAAATGAGAAACACCCACCGGTAGTGCAGGCCTAGACCGAACCGCCCCTCGCCGCCGCTCGCAAGCATCCATCCGACCACAAGCGGCGTAAAGGCACCCCCCCAGCGTGCGCTCAGCCAAAGCACGCCCTGCGCCTTGACCCGCTCGGACACCGGGAACCAGTGCGTGAACGCCTTGGTGATATTCGGAAAGCAACCCGCCTCCCCCACTCCAAAGAAAAAGCGGCAAAACACGAGGACCACTAGGTTCCAAGCCCAGCCGGTTGCAACCGTGAAAACCGACCACATCGACACGACCCGCATCAGGACCTTACGCGGCCCGATGCGGTCGCCAAGCCAGCCTCCGGGAATTTCAAACAATGCGTAAGCCCAACCAAAAGCCGTGAACGCATAACCCATCTGGATTTTCGTGAGGCCGAGCTCCGACTGCATCGACGGGGCGGCCTGAGAGATGCAGACACGATCCACATAAGTGATCACCGCGAGGGTGATGGCGAAAAAAAGCACGACACGGCGTGCGCGCGATTGGCTGGGTGGATTCAAGGGCGGAACTGGTGGAGTTTGATTGCCAGTTGAGTCACGGTGGAAACCGTATTCTGTTCAAGCGAAAGGCGGTATTTTTGTCCGCGCAGCACGTGCTTGTGAAATCAAGAACGGCTCATGGCTTGGAAATGCGGCCGGGGTAGCGCCCCGCCGGATGCGCGAAAGTGTCGGAAAGCGCCTCATGGGGACCAGAGGTCATACCAGTCCAAAATCCAAGTCAAGTTAGAATCCGCGCATCCAAGCGCCCGGCGGCGCTCCAGAGCTCGGAGATGTCCCGCAAAATCACACCCGGCTCTCATGCTGCACGGTTGCGGCCGGTTTTGAGGGGAATGTCTCAACGTAAAACCCTTTTAACTTGAGTCACCAGCCTTTCACAGACGAGCCTTCCACCTTCCTCAATCAAGATGAAATCCCCCCTTTGGATGGTCTTCCTGAGCGGCCTGTGGCTGTTTGGAATGACCGCATCACCATCCCCGGGTCAAACTCCGCCGGCGGTCCCGAACCACCACAGCACGCTTTTGAAAGAATACTGCGTGGGCTGCCACGGGCCCGAAAAGCAGAAGGGCAAAGTCCGTCTCGACGACCTCGCCTTTTCACTTTCGAACATTGAAACCGCCGAGCGCTGGCAAAAGGTTCTGAATGTGATGAACGCGGGCGAAATGCCGCCAGATGACGAAAAACAGGTTCCAAGCGGTGCAAAGGCGGATTTTCTCGACGATCTCTCCAATGTGATGGTCGCAGCGCGGCGCACACTCAACGATCAGCAGGGAGTCATCACAATGCGGAGGCTCAACCGTCGGGAATACAAAAACACGCTGCGCGAGCTGCTCGGAGTAGAGATCAACGTTGCCGAGCTCCCGAGCGACACAGGCACAGGCGGTTTTGATACCGGCGGCGCCAATCTTTTCATGTCCGCCAACCAGTTCGAGCAGTATCAGTCGCTGAGCTTTCAGGCACTCGATGAGGCTTTCACCCGCTTCTTGGCTGCAAATGAGGAGCGCAACACAGCGAACAAGACGCCGAAGATCCCTGAATTGGTGAAATTCGGTATCGGTGACAACCGTCAGGTCGGCAGCGCGACTGCGAAAGGCGTGAGCAAAGTGCGCTTTGATTGTGAAACCGCGAACGAGAAAGTCAGCAAGTACGTCCAAGAGCAAACAGACGCACGCGCTCGCGCCAACGCATGGGTGAAAGCAGTCGATGACGCGGCGGCGAAGCCCGAAAACGCCTCCATCGTGGCACAAATCAAAAGCGAGTCGAAGAACGACAGCATTTTCCGCCGCTCCTGGTCAAAAATCCAAGGCGCCCCGTCGCCAGAGTCTTTTGGCTTCCAAACCGAGGAAAACAACGCCGACAAGGCGAATGCCGCCCTGGGAGGAAACTGGCAGACGTATCACGAATACTACATCAGCCGCCCGCACCTCGACAAAGGCGCCTACCTCGGAACCCCCACGATGCATCCTTCGGTAATGGCGCTGGGCTTTTTGCAGCTTCCCATGCCGAGTGAGTGGACGAGCGGCAACTTTGTTTTCCGGGTGCGCCTCGCCGCGACCGATGATGCGCGACCGGAGCAGAAATTTCTCGAAGTCGGCATGCACCCGCGCAACGGCATGGTGCGGGCGACCTTTGAAATTACGGGCACAATCGCAAACCCACAGATCGTGGAGATGCCCTTCACTCTCACGAAGTCCATGACCGACGGTGGAGACCGAACGCTCTTCATCCGTGAAAAGGGTGCCTGGGACAACAACGAGGAGGGCGGTCGCAAACGTCAAGAGGCGGTGAAGCGCAACGGCATCGGGCCTGAGGCGGTTCTTTGGATTGATTATATGGAAGTCGAGCGGCTGAGCGATACCGCTCATGCGGCGCCGGGACTCGCTGCGCTGGGTGTTCCACTTGATGATTCGAGCGCAGTAACGGAAATTAAACCGGCAATTCAACGCTTCTGCGATGTGAGTTTCCGCGGCGCATCACCGCCCGCAAGCTTTGTGGACAAGCTAACCGAGCTCTACAACACGCAGCGCAAAGCGGGAGCAAAACACAGCATCGCACTCAAGGAGACGCTATCAGTTGTGCTTGCTTCGCCAATGTTCCTCTACCTTGCCGAGCCCGCTCCGGATGGAAAAAGGCGTACCCTGTCCGGCGTCGAGCTTGCCAACAGGCTCTCGTATTTTATCTGGGGTGCGCCACCTGATGAGGAGCTGTTGCACGCCGATCTTAGCAAAGCCGAGGTGCTGTCAGCGCAAACCACGCGTCTGCTTGATGACAAAAGGTCCGGGGACCTCGTGCACGGCTTTGTGAATCAGTGGCTGGGATTGGACCGCATCAATTTCTTCCAAGTGAACCGCGCGATGTATCCGCGCTTTGACGACAGCACGAAACTGAATGCGCAAAAGGAGGTGTTTGCCACTTTTGCTCATCTTTTGAAGAACAACGCGCCGCTCAGTGACCTGCTGCAATCGGACTACGCCATCATCAATCATTTGCTGGCTGACTTTTACGGCATCGAGGGGGTCAAGGGTGACGCCTTCCAAAAAGTGAGTCTGCCAGCAAACTCGCCACGCGGAGGGTTGCTCGGGATGGCTGCCATTCACTTTATGGGCGGCAACGGAGAGCGCACCAGCCCGGTCGAACGCGGCGCCTGGGTGCTGCGCAAGCTGCTCAACGCTCCGCCGCCACCCGCGCCGGCAAACGTGCCGCAAATCACCCGACTTGCTGGCAAAGTGCTCACCACGCGCGAGCGGCTGCAAATGCACCAGGAGGATCCCCAGTGCGCGAGTTGTCATCGAAAAATCGATCCTGTCGGATTCGGTCTGGAAAACTTCGATGCCGTCGGCCAATGGCGCACCCAGGACACCTACCAAGTCATGGACGAAAAGGGCAAACCGGTGAAAGGCGCAAGCAAGACTTGGCAGATTGAAACCAACTCCGCATTCCACAACGGCCCCGCGTTCCAAGATTTCTTTGAGCTTCGCAGGATCATTGCTTCGCGCAGCGATGACTTCGCAGCGGGATTCAGCGCCGCGCTCGTTGAATATGCCCTTGGCAGGCCAACCGGCTTCCGCGACGAACCACTCCTCGCTGAAATGCTCGCCGCCGCAAAGAACCAAAAGCTCGGGGTGCAGGCTTTCATTCATGCCCTCGTCGCCAGCAAAGAATTCCACACGAAGTAATCCGCCCCATGAAAACACGCCGACACTTCCTCCAGTCTTCAACCGCCCTCATCGCGCTGCCAGTGCTCCAGTCACTTGGATTCCGGCGCTTCGCTTCTGCTGCAGATCCGGTTACCCCGCCAAAGCGGTTGGTCTTCCTCGGCTTCGGCTGGGGCATCACAGAAGCGACGTGGTATCCCGACATCACAAAGTCAGGCGCAGACTACGAGTTGCCCGTGGGGCTCAAGCCGCTCGAGCGCCACAGAAAGGATTTCAGCGTGGTGCAGGGCCTTTGGAACAAATACAGCAACGAAGGCCACTGGGGCAGCACCATGTGGCTCACTGGAGCCAACCGCTACGCCCAACCGGGCCAGAGCTTTCACAACAGCATCAGCGCCGATCAAGTCGCCGCGGCCCAGATGGGGCTGAGCACGCGCTTCTCTTCGCTGCAATTCAACAGCAGCGAATCGGGTGACTTGAGCGGCCACGGCCCGGGTCTCTCAATGGCTTGGGATGTGAGCGGCAAACCAGTGGGCGGGCAGAACGGCCCAGTGGCTGCTTTCCACCGCCTCTTTGCAAAGGACACCACTCCCCTGTCCCAGCAGAAGGCCATGCTTGATCAGAAAAGAAGTGTGCTGGACGCCGTGCTCGACAACGCAAAATCACTGCAGCGTGGTCTGGCAAAAAACGACAACGCGAAACTCGAGGAATATTTCCAAGGGATCCGCGACATCGAAAAGCGGCTCACAAAAGAGGAGCAATGGATGGAGGTGCCGCGCCCGCAGGCTCCCCTCAAGGAACCGACTGCTGGCTCCCAGGGTAATGGCAGGCAGGAGATCAGCCTCATTTACGACATCATGATCGCAGCGATGCAGACGGACAGCGCGCGCGTGATGACCTTCCGTCAGCCCGTGTCCACGCTGCTCACGAGCATGGACATCAAGGTGCACCCTCATGACATGAGCCACTACCACTCTACCCTCGGCGAAAAGCTCGACGCCTCACAGCGCCGTGACATTGCGCAAAGCGAGTTGCTCGCAGGATTCCTCGACAAGCTCAAAGCGACAAAAGAAGCGGACGGAAGCACGCTTTTCGACAACGTGGCAATCGCCTACGGCAGCAACATCCGCACCGGCCACGAATTAAGCAACTGTCCGACTATCCTAACCGGCCGCGCAGCCGGCCTTAAACTCGGCCACAACATCGTTGCACCGAAGGACACTCCCCTCTGCAACACATGGCTTACGATGCTCCATGGAGTCGGAGTGCATGCTGAACGCCACGGCGATAGCACAGGCGTGTTGAAAGAGATCGTAGCCTGAACAAAGGCGAATAAAACTGTGCTCCTCCCGGAATCACTGACACGAAGCATCAGTCGCTTCCCGGTTAACCCAGTGCCCAGGCTCGAGCAAAGAAACTCACACGTCAAATCTTCCACCTCTCGGTTCACCAACCATGAAACATCTCTTCATCACCACGTTCATCTGCTGCAGCCAGCTATCTGCGGCGGAACCCAAGCGATTTGATTTATCCAAGCGCGCAAGCGAAATCGATGCGCGGGCAAAGGAACATCCTGCGATTAAGTTCACCTTCACTGATGAGAAGGGCAAGCCTGCGGACCTCCAGCATGCGGTTGTGGACACTCGAGTGCCCTCACAGGGCAAGCTCGTGATCTGGCTGATGGCGCACAATCAAGGGTTGTTTGAGCGCATCTCCAGTTACGGCTACCACGGGATTCAGCCCCACTATTCAAACGGCTGGTTCGCGGGCGTTGCGAAGGAGCAATACGAGAACAGCGACGGCACTGTGCTGGGCAAAATCCGCTTGGAAGCCGCCACCGGAGAGGACTTCAGCCCGCTTGTAGACATTCCTAAACCCGACGGCATGATGGAACGCTCGCTCCAGTTCGTGAAGTGGCTCGCGAAGGAAAATCCGGATGGAAATTGGAGGCAGTTCATCACGGAAGACGGCAGCGGCCTGCGATGGGAGCGGGTCATCATAAGCGGCATTTCGCATGGCAGCACGACGGCGGCGCGTTTCGCGATGCATCAGAAAGTGGATCGCGTGGTGATGTTCTCGGGGCCACGTGACAACACCGAAACCTGGCAGGGAGGAGCCTCCGCCACGCCATCAAACCGCTTCTTTGGCTTCACTCATGTGCTCGATGGCGGCTGGACGGCCGATCATTACTGCCGCTCCTGGCAGTTGCTGAAAATGCACAGTCACGGCCCGGTGTTGAACGTCGACGCAGCCAAGCCGCCTTATGGCAATACGCGACGCCTGATCACCGATATCGATGTCAAAAACGATAGCCGGCGCGCGCATACAATCGTCGTCCCCGGCGGGAAGGATCCAATGGGCCAGTGGGTTTATGACGAGGTTTTCCGCTACTTATTTACTCATCCAGTCGAACAGAGCGGACAGGCCGTGCCGATGGATGCTGATTGTGAAATGAATCCGCACTCAAAGTAATAAGGAGATTAATAAGGGGATATCATCCGGCAGCGGCAGTCCCCCGGGGACTGCGCAGCCCGAGCTGCGCTTACACGTGCTCAGTCAGAGCTGCGCTTACACGTCCTTGGATCGGGATGGGTTGCCCCCCTTAAACCCTTATTTGCTGCGCCACCTCATTGGTGCAATCCGCGTCTCGGCGCAGCTGGGGCTGCGCGCTCCCAGGGGTTGTCGCTGGAGCGCTTTTTTTAGAAAATGCGGATACCCTGCGCAGCAACGACCAACTGCGACCAACTGCGATCATGGCTAACACAAGATCGCGACTCTGGCGTCTTGGAGATGGCAACTGAAGTTGCCAGCTACTGATTTCAAATCCTCAGGCCTTACGGCCCTCTAGCGCTTTTGCAGCCGCTTGATTTTGCCAGCGACACTCGCCTTCGCGGCGGATGACATCCGGTCAATAAAAAGCACGCCGTTCAGATGATCCACCTCATGCTGCAATGCACGCGCGAGGAATCCCGCCGCCTCGAAATCCAGCACCGTACCGTTCATCGTCTGCGCCACACAGCGGACTTTGATCGCGCGGTTGATGTCCGCATTGATCTTGGGAAAAGACAGACAGCCTTCGGTGCCCGGCTCTTTTTCCCTGCCCAGCTCAAGCTGCGGGTTGAGAAGCACCATCGGCATGAATCCCCGGCAATCCACCTCCTTGCCCCCGATCCACATCAGACTGGGCCGGTCCTCTACCTCGGCAACATCAACCACTGCGATCTGAAGGGCCACGCCCACCTGCTGAGCGGCCAGACCGACGCCGTCGGCTGACCGCATCGTGTCGATCATGTCAGCCGCCAACTGTGTTACTTCACTTGAAATAACGTCGATTTTTGCTCCGACCTTGCGGAGAACCGGGTCTCCAAAAATTACAATTTCTCTGATCATTTCACGCGCTCCATGAATGCGGTTAGACTTCCCTTCACTCCCGCTTCTTTTAAGTTATCAAGGACCTTGAGCACCATTCCGAAAGGCGCCTCCTTGTCGGCGTTGAGAGCGAGGATCATCTGAGGATCCCTTGACTGGATGGCCTTGAGAATCGGCACGAGCCGCTCCAGCTCCACGGGTCTTTCATCGACGAAGAGCTGCGACTCCTTGGAAATGGTGAGGATAATCGGCTCACGTTTCGGCTGCGCCACGGCGGCGCTCTTGGATTCCGGCAGCCGGATGACCACGTTGGGCTGAGCCTTTTTGAAACTGGTCGAAACAATCACGAAGATCAGCAGAATCGCGAAAATATCGATGAGCGACACGATGATGATCTGCGGCGTTCTGCGGCGTTTGGGATAAAAATTCATGGCCTCGTGTGGACGCTTTGATGTCAGCCCTGAGCGGTTAGCCCTGCGCGCGAGAAGCCGTGCTTTTCGCTGCGGTCTGAGCGCGATACTGGTAGCATTTGGAAAGCAGAAGAGAGATAAGCGCCTCCATTTCCGCGGCGATTGTCTCCAATTTGCGGACGAAGACCGAGTAGGCAATCAGGCAGGGAATGGCGATCGCGAGTCCCACCACCGTGGTGCTCAGCGCCTCCGAGATTCCACTCGCGATGATATGCGTGTCTCCCTGCGCGCCAGCATCACCGAAGGCGGCGAATACTTTCACCAGGCCTGAAACGGCGCCAAGCAGTCCAAGCAGCGGAGTGATTCCAACGAGGATCTCAAGAATGAACAGACCCTGCTCAAGCTTCACCATCTCGGTGCGTGCGGCGACTTGAACGGCCTCCTGATTTTCGGAGCGGTCCACATTCATGTGGCGAAGCACCACCTTGATCAAACGGCCAAGAGGTGAACGATCCGCCAGCAAAAAAGCGGACAACCGCACCACGGGATCCTCGCCGTCGACTTTGAGTCGCTCGATTTCGGAGCGCAGAACCGGAGGCACCGCGAGGTCGCGCCGCAGCCCAAGCATGCGCAGCAGGATCACCGCAACGCCGACCACGGAACAGACTGCAAGGAACACCATGAAGACTCCTCCCTTGGTGAAAAACTGGACCAGCGCGGCGGTACTATCGTTGGCAAAATTCATGACTCAATACAGTGAAAAGGTGAACGGTATCTCAAGCAACCCATCGCGCAAGAGAGGACGCGCCTCCTCGGGCGGCGGGTCGAGTGTGGCGGCGCGGACCACTCCCATGCAGATCTCCGAAAACTGACGGTTCGCAGTGCTGTGCTCGACCACAACGTCACGCACCGTTCCATCGGAGGCGACCTTGAAGCGGACCTTTACCGAACCGGTGTCGAGCAAATCCATTTTTTCCTTCACCAAAACATTCCACCGGGCGCCGATCGCGCGGCTCACGGATTTCATGTAGGCAGCAAGAGCCGTTTTGCTCGCATCCACGCCGGTCTTGCCATTCTGCGCAAGGCCCCCTTTGACTTTCGACTGCTCTTTTCCCTCCTGAAAAAGATCGTTGACGGCTTTTTCTGCAGACTCCTTGGAGCTCGAGGCCTTGGAGTCTGCGCTCTTGCTTGCAGCATCGCCTCCAGCGGCGAACTTGCGGAACACCAGCTCGCCCGCGAGTTCCTCCAAGTCCTCAAACCGCTCCGTCTGCGTGCCCACTTCCGGGCGCGCCGCAGGCTTTTTGGAGAGCGACGCGACTTTGCTGGAAGTCGTCTTGGACATCGGCGGCGGAGTCGCGGTCTTTGACTTGGGCGTGCTGGAAGAGCCCGCCTTCGCATCCTGGGCGGCGAGCGTTTTCACCGCCGTATTCCGACCATCGGCGGAGGGCTGCGGAGCGTTGCCGCTGGGCTTTGCTACACTGCCCGCGGCAAGATTGCGGTCGGATTGAAACACCGCGTCCTTTCGAGACTGCTGCGCCTCGGAGAGCGCTGCGGAATCGACTCTTTCCCTTTCACGAAGCTGGTCAAGCGGCACCACCAGTTTTTCGGACGGCGGCATCGGAGCCAGAATCAGTTCAAGCGGCGCCTCTGGTTTCGGGATCGCCCTCAGAAGCTTCTCAATCCATCCGTTCTGCAGCGAAAGCCAAATCAGTAGCAGCAGGATGTGCACCGCAATCGATCCGATGATGGCCGCGAAAGCCTGGACTTCCACGGGCTCGTCGCGCAGATCCGGGAGCGCGTTAAGCGCTTTTCTTGCCATCGGAGGAAGCGGAGGCAGGGGTGGCAACTCCGCTTTCACGCGCTCCTCCTTGCTCGAATCACGCCATCGAGCATTTCGCCCACCACATCAAACTTGTTTAGCGACGCACACCACTCGATATCCCCGCCGCGGCCCGCATCAAGCAGGGCGCGTCCGTTTCTGGAAAGCCGCAGCGCCTGCGCCGGCTCCGGCCACTGCTTGGCAACCGCCGCCGCGCATCTGGCGGAATCGGTCCACTGCGCATCCTCAAAAGCCTCCAAGAGCGCACCCGCAGCCCACACGTCCTCGAGCGCCATGGTTTCAAAAGTGCCCGCACACACCAGCATCAGCTTTTTGGGCGCCGATCTGCGGATCTCGCGCGCGAGCGCCCCGAGATTCAACACCGCCCCGACCCACACCGCATCCGCACCGCTGCAGGCCCTCAGCGCAACCGTGCCATTCGTGGTAGTGGTCACCACAACGGCACCCGCACTCTCGCAGTATTCCGAGGGGGAGTTTCCCAAATCAAAACCCTCGATTCGATTCCCGTTTCGTTCGCCGCCTAATATTGCACCGGCGCGCGCAGCGGCGGCCGCCCGCGCCTCCTCGATGGTCTCAACCGGAACCACCTCCTCCACCCCGTGCGCAAGCCCGGTGAGGATCGACGAAGTCGCGCGGAGCACATCAAACACAACGCATAAAACATCGCCGAGCCTGCGCCCCTTCAACAGGGCGATCTCAGAGGGATGCATCACGACGTCTACAATCATTAACTTTCAAGGGGTTGGGCGTCCTAAAATACAGGAGTCTGCGAATCGCGCTACTTTTTCCCCCACGTCAGCCGCGCATGATGAAAAAGGTACTGCTGAGCGTACCCGCCGTACGGCCCGAAGTAAGTGGCGCAGAACGCCCGGATCCGAGCCGAGGTGACTTTTCTCTTTTTCTGAAAATACCTCTCCCGCAACACCCTTTCGATCCAGACATCGACAGGAAAAGCCTTCAACCGCTCAAATCCAAATAATAGCGCGCAGTTCGCCACCTTCTCCCCCACGCCGGGAAGCCGGCACAACGCCTCGCGCGCCGCGTCATCTGCCAGGGCCCGGACAGCCTCCAGATCCACCTCCCCACGCGCCACGAGGCGCGCAGACGCGAGCAAATTCTTGGCCCGGTACCCCAGGGCGCACGCACGTAAATCCGCTTCCCCAAGCACCGCAAGCGCTTCAGGTTTTGGGTAGGCAAAAACCTCCCGCCCTCCCCACTCCATCCGCTCTCCATAAAGACGCCTCAGCGTGTGCGAAATCTGGGCAATGTGCGCCACCTGCTTCATCGACGAGGTGATAAAAGTCGCAACCGCCTCCCAGGCGGGCTGCCGCAGGATCCGCATCCCTCCGCAAAACCGCAGCGCCTCCTGCATGGTCGGATCCTGGGGGAAGCTCGCGTGAATCGCCTCGAGTGGATGGTCCAAAGCGAGATAATCGCGGGCCGCGGCGGCGCCCTCCGGATTCACCCGGAGTTCGCCCGCCCGCTGCTCCAGATACACCGCCTGCGCCCCAATGGCCCCGAGCCAGCCCTCGCCCTCGCGCACCCAATGAAACGCCTGTCCGCTTTGAAGCGATAAATCCAGCGAAAGAGAGGGCGTCCCGAGGCTCGCGAGTTTGGCCATGCGTCGGGCGAACTTCAGTGGATGAAATAACTCAGGTTTTCGAGCTCCGCCGCGAGGTCCACGTGGTTCACAACCACCTGCTCGGGCACCTGCAGCACCGCGGGCGCGAAGTTCAGAATGGCCTGGATTCCGCACTCCACCAGATGGTTCGCCACCTCCTGCGCCACCGGCCCGGGCACCGTGAGGACCGCGATCTTGATCTTGCGCTCCTTCACAAATGACTCCATCCGCTCCATCGGCATGACTTCCACGCGCAGCTTTTGAGGCCGCTTCCGCGGCGCGTTCAAGTCAAACGCGCCGACCACTTCAAACCCCTCCCTCGCAAATCCGCTGTACCCCAACAAAGCTGAGCCCAACTGCCCCACCCCGATCAAAATCACCGGCTGCAGCTGAGCCGTGCCCATCACCTCCACGAGCTTTTCCGTCAACGCAGCGACGCTGTACCCAAGTCCACGCGTCCCGAAATGGCCGAAATACGCGAGGTCCTTGCGCAGCTGTGTGGGTTTGACCCCGGCGGCCTTGGACAGGGCCGCGGAGGACACCATCTCCATCCCGTTGGACTTTAGCCTTTGCAATGCACGATAATACAACGAAAGCCTGTAGACCGTCTTACGGGGGATCAAAATCTTGCTCATTTCAGAAAATCTAACTCTGCTTTAAATTTAGTCTGCCTGTGAAAAAATTGAAGGCTTTTAGATTAACACTGAAAAATCAGGTTCAAGCGGCCTGAACCTGCGCGCCCCCTCCTGCATACGATTGCACCGCGAAGGGTAATGGACGATGCTCGCAGTGCCCGCAGATTGACTGTGCGGCACAAACCACCGAATTCATGCGTTTAAATCGTTACCTAGCCTCCGCCGGCCTCGGATCCCGGCGCAGTGTCGAAGCCCTCATCCAGGAGGGGCAGGTCAAGATAAACGGCCGGGTGGTCGACGATCTGGCGACAACCGTGGGTCCGGGCGACGTGGTGAAAGTGCGCAACACCGTTGTCAGCCCTCAGGAGACGGTCCACGCCGTCCTCTACAAACCCCGCGGCTTCCTTTGCACCGCCTCGGACGAACGCCAGCGTCGGACCATCTTCGACCTGCTGCCCACCGACTGGCCCCGCGTGTACCACGTGGGACGCTTGGACATGGAAAGCGAGGGGCTGCTCATCGTCACCAACGATGGCGATCTGGCCATGGCGCTCACTCATCCCAGTTTCAAACTCGAGAAGGAATACGAAGTTACCCTCGACAAGCCCTTTGAGCTGAAGCACGCCGAAAAACTGCTGCGCGGATTCCACATCGAGGGCGGCCGGGCCAAGATGGAGACCGTTGAAATCATGTCCGCGCTCAAGTTGCGCGTCATTTTAACGCAGGGAATCAAACGCCAGATCCGACTCATGCTTTACGATTGCGGCTACGAAGTGGAAGCGCTCAAACGCGTGAGGATCGGCACGCTGCGTCCGGAAAAACTGCGCGCAGGAATGTGGCGGATGTTGTCCCCCAAAGATGTCGCCGATCTAAAGGCGGGACGCTCTCCGAAAAAGTTGGCAACACGGCCGGCCTCGACTTCAGCCTCATCCTCAACTTCGGGCCAAGGCGAGCGGCAACCCGAGCGCCAAACAACCGCGTTCGAGAGACCTGCGCCCCGCCGCAACAAAACGCCGGCACCGCGCAACCCCCACGCAGGGCGAGGCGAGGGCACCGAGCGTGCTGAGCGCACCGAGCGCGCACCTTTTCGAAAAAGCTCCCGGAGCGGGCCCGGCGCCAGAAACACGCAGGGCGGCCGTAACACGCGCTCAAGAACGCGGTAACCGGCACCGAGCCTTTTACTGAAACCGGCAGAAGCCGGAAAACCCCCGTCAATCCACTGCACATCATGCGCGGCACTTGGCTCATTGCGGCAACCCTGCTGATTGGCTGGACACTGTTTAATGCGGAGAATCGTGCGCTAGCGCAAACGCCCGGCACGGGGCGGCCCGAGCAAACGCGCAGCGAGCAACAATTCAGCGCGGAACCGCCTGCTGATCTTGTAAAACAACACGCAACGAACGCCATCACCCATCCCCCTCAGAGCGCCAGCGCGGGGAATGCGGACGCCGATTTGAGTCCGGTTGAAAAGGGGTTTGCACAAATCATCGCGGCGAAAAAATTCGTGTGGGTTGCGATCGCCGTGGCCTTCATCCAAGGCCGCCGGATGCTCCGGAAATTGGAGGAGGAAAAGGCGAGGGAAGCCGAGGAAGCAAACCGCCGCGAGGCGTTTGAAAAGCCCCACGATTGGCGCTTCTAGTCAAAAACCCAAAGCCCCGCGCGGCGACAGCCCCTGGGACCGCGCAGCCCCAGCTGCGCTCGGACTCCGCTCGCACCAAAGACGTGGCGCTGGAGCCACGCACCTCAGGCAAATCCTATCCACCCCGATTCGAAGGCATGTAAGCGCAGCCGCGGTCCCAGAGTCATGTATCTGCGCCCGGGATCACGCTCAAAACGGAGCCGGGAAATAGCGGGCCTCCGGATCGAGCGCGCGGCGCACCGACTTGCTGTCCTTGAAAATCGGGCCCGGCCGGTCATCACGCATTTCCGCCCTCTCCAAGACAAACTCGGGATACACGCGGTTACTGGCCGGCTCGTACACCTTCTCGCCTGAAAACTTGCCCCACAACTGGTACTCGTAGCCGTTGTCCATACCGATCGCGTTGAGCGCACGGTCGGGCGCGAGTGTTTTGTTTTCATTAAGCATCACCAACTGGGACTGGCTCCATTTTTCGGTCGGACGCCGGATGTAGCCCCACACCTTGTAGTCATTCTTGTAATACCGCCGCCCGATGAACGTGGGCCCGGGTTTTTCCAGCGCCATCAGCTGCTCCATCTGCAGCCGTTTGGTCGACATTTCCTTGCTGAACGGTGCGGTCTGGCAGCCTGAGCCGAGCGCTCCGAACAAAACCAACAGCAACATGCCGACCCCGCCACGCACCCGCGCCGATACAGGTCGTAGGGCTGAGAATAAACAAAGGGACACAGATATCATGAGGATTTCGACTGTTTGGATTTTTGTTCGGCTGAGGGAGCGCCTTCGCGGACCCGCTGGAGAAGAGCAGGCTGGCGCTTGAGCTGCCGGGTCAGGCTTTCGATGGCATGCACGGTTGCGGGGCTTACGTGATGCTCCATTCCCTCGACATCGTGGTAGATGGTGCGCTCGTCCAGGCCGAGCAACTGCAGAAAATCGGTGAGCAGCTTGTGCCGGTGGGTGATGTTGAGCGCCAGTGCCTCGCCCGCCGTGGTCAGAACCAGCCCCCGGTATTTCTCGTATTTCAAGAGCCCCTCGGCGTCGAGCTTCTGCACCATGTTGGTGACGCTTGCCTGCGAGATGGAGAGCCTCTGCGCAATGTCCACCACGCGGGCGTACCCCTTGGTGTTAATGAGCTCGAGAATCTGTTCGAGGTAATCCTCAACGGCCGAGGAGGCGGGACGCACTGTGGTCTTCACGCTTACCAATGAAAACCGGCACGCCCTCAAATGCAACCCGCCAAACAGTTCTCAGACGCTAAAAACAAAGTTAGCCGAACCTAACTTCAACCTTGACCGCATACCCGCCTATTCCGCAGTGTGTGAGAATGCAGGTCGATTCGCACACCCAAGGAAACGCCCCGCTTTCGAGCCGCAACACTCAGGAGGCCCACTTTGAGAGTCTTCCCGAGGTCAACCGTTCCGTTCCAGTGGACCTGCGCAAGCGCGGTCTGGCTCGCTTTTTGATGTTCGCGGGCCCCGGCTTCATGGTTTCGGTCGGCTACATGGACCCCGGCAACTGGGCGACCTGCATCGCGGGCGGATCCAAGTTCGGCTACACGCTGCTGAGCGTCGTGCTGATCTCCAACGTCATGGCGATGGTGTTGCAGGCGCTTGCAGCGCGGCTTGGGATTGCGACCGGACGAGACCTTGCGCAGTCCTGCCGCGAGCAGTATTCGCCAAGGGTCGGGTTCGCGCTGTGGGTGGCGTGCGAGCTGGCAATCATCGCATGCGACCTTGCAGAGGTGATCGGCTCGGCACTCGCGCTCAAGCTGCTGTTTGGCATTCCGATCATGGCGGGTGCGGTGATCACCGTATTCGACACGCTGCTGGTGCTGATGCTGATGCGGCGCGGGTTCCGGTGGCTGGAGGCGTTCATCCTCACGTTGATAGTGACCATCAGCGGATGTTTCGCGGTGCAGCTGGCGATCGCCGCGCCTGATGTGCCGAGTTTGCTCAACGGCTTCATGCATCCGGGCGATATTTTCGGGCACCCGGAAATGCTATACATCGCGATCGGCATTCTGGGCGCGACCGTGATGCCACACAATCTCTACCTGCACTCGTCCATCGTGCAAACCCGCGCCTTTGAGCAGAACGCCGAGGGGCGCAGGGATGCGGTGCGCTGGGCGACTCTCGACAGCACGCTTGCGCTCGGGCTGGCGCTATTTGTGAATGCGTCGATTTTGATTTTAGCGGCGGCGACTTTTTACACGAGGGGCCGCACGGATGTGGTGGAGATCGAGCAGGCGTACCAGCTGTTGAGTCCGGTGCTGGGGGTGAGCTTCGCGGCTACCCTCTTTGGGGTGGCGCTGCTGGCCTCGGGTTTGAATTCGACGGTCACAGGCACTCTTGCGGGGCAGATTGTGATGGAAGGGTTTCTGCGCCTGCGCCTCAAACCGTGGCTGCGCCGGCTCATCACCCGGGGCCTCGCGGTGGTGCCGGTGCTGGTGGTGACGGCCGTGGCTGGCGAAGGCAGCACAGGCAAGCTGCTGGTGCTCAGCCAAGTGATTTTATCGATGCAACTCCCTTTTGCGGTCATTCCGCTCATCCAATTTGTTTCGAGCAAAAAAATCATGGGCGAGCTGGTCATTTCGAAACGACTCGCCGCATTTTCATGGGTCATCGCGGCCGTCATCGTTCTGCTGAACGCAAAGCTGCTGATGGACGTGCTGCGCGGCTGATTCACGCATTGCGCGGCGGTACTGCTGCTCCACACGCCTTTCGCGCAGGCCGGGCGCGCTTCAAGGCAGGGCTATTCCTGACTTGCCGGACTGCCTGCAAACGGTTCAAACCCGATTCCGTAGGCGTTTGCCGCCGCGGCGAACATGGTGGGCATGCATCCCACAAAGCTCTCCCAGTCCTGGTTGTTTTGATACTGGGTATCCACGCCGATGTAGACGCCGTTGGCGACCAGGTTGCTGTCCTCGATCTGAACGCGCAACTCCGACTCCCAATCGGGGATGCGCAGATAGCCCAGACCGCAGGGGCGCGCAATCGCTCTGCCGGGCGCGAGGGTTCTGAGGTATCGCTCGCGGTCAGGCATTGATGGAAACCGCAGCTGGGCCTGCATCGTCAGATTCGAAATGGACTTTGGATCGAGCACCAAAAGATTGTGCACCCGCAGCATGGTTTGGTGGACCAGCTGCCAATCGGCCCAGTTGCGGGCGTTCCGGACTTGGAGCCGCAGCCGCTCGGGATTGCGCACCAGCGTTCCGTTTCCCTCGAAGAAGGTGGCTGTCAGTTCGTACTGATAAAGCCAGTCGCGGTTGACCAACTGGACTTGAGACGGCCGCAGTCCTATGCCGATCTGCGGGTCGCAAAGCGCCTGGACAAACTCCTCTAGCGCCGGATCCCGCATGCTCAGGGGCTTCGGCAGCGGGAGATCCACACTCACGCCATAAATTTCGATCGGCACAATATCCATGTGGAAGAAATTGTATCAGCAAAAGCAACCCTCCCTCCGCCTCGCGCGAAAATTTGCGCGGGAACAGAGGGAGTTTTGTGATCTGACTCGAGCGGCCTTAGTCGAGGTTTTCGAGGGCTGTCTCAAGGGCGGCCTTCAACGCAGCCTTGACGTTGTCGAGTTTCAACTCAGCGGTGTCTCCATTAACCGTGTCCAGGTCGTACACTTGTTCCATATCCCAGGTGAGCTCGACGGTGTACTCCTCCCCATCGAGCACGTACGACCCCTCGGCAAGGTCCGGAGCACCGTACAGGGATCCATCGCCCTGCTCTTCGACGCGTCCGGAGATCGCGTAACTGCCGCCCGGATTTGAGCGGAAGGCCAGCACGGAGAACTCGCCGCGCTCACTTGCCACTGCATCCAGGACGGTTTGATCCGCCTCGCTCCAATCGTCGGACGGATACACGGTCGATGTTCCACTCTCTGGTTCCCACACCCACACGGCGCGCTTAGGCGTTACGACGCCATCGGCGAGTTCCCGCTCGAGCGCGTAATAACCGTTGCGCACTGCCCCAGCGGCGTCAGTCGCCTTCACCCAGTACACCCACCACGCGGTGTGGACCGAAACCCCGTCCGAACCCGCCGTGGTCGGCTTGGGCGCGATGCCCGGCAGCACACTGAGCGTTGCCGTCGAGGTTGCGGTAGCCGCGTCGGCATCACCAGGGATTGATACTGTCACCGAGTACGCCCCTGCACTTGCGGTGGTTACATTACTGAGCACAAGCGAACTTCCGTTTTGATTCTCAATGGCAACTCCCTTGTGCTTCCAAACGTACGCAAGCGGCGCCGCGCGGTTCTTACGCGACTCGGCCACCACCTTGAAGGTCACGGACGTACCGGAGCTCACCGTGCGCGACACCAGCGGCACCAGAATCCGCGGCGCATCCTTCACCACTAGAGTCACCGTTCCCGATGAAGCTTGAGCTGTCCCTGCCGTCACCCTCACGCTGTAGGTACCCGCATCCGCAAACGCCACCGGACTGATCTTCAGCGTCTCCCCAGTTTTCCCAGCGAGGTCCACCCCCGCTTTTTTCCACTGATACTTATATTCAACACCCTCCGGACCGGAGGCGTTCGCGATGAGGTTGACCACTCCGCCAATCTCCACCGGATCCGGCTGCAGCACATCCACTCCCAACTCGTTGCTGACCACAACCGTCACCACTTTGCTCACCGCCAGACTGAACGCGTTACGCACCTTCACTTGGTACGCCCCAGCCATTCCCAACCCTCCGCTCACGTAATTGTCTTTGGTGCGCGTCAAGGTAGAGCCGGTCTCACCCACGATCACCTTGCCATCCTGACTCCACTCGTAGGAGAGATTATCCCCGGTGGCCTCCACCGTCAGTCTCAGCGTACCGCTTGCTCCAAGCCTCGCGGGCGCGATCAGATCTTGGGTGATCACTGCGGACTTCGCGACACTCAACTGCACCGAGCCGCTTTCCACAAACGCACCACTTTTCAATACACGCACCCTGTACAGCGCTTCGTCTGCAGCGGCGATCGAGGCAATCCGGTACTCACTCGCAGTGGCTCCACTGATTGCGGTACTTCCCTTGTACCACTGGTAACTCAACGAGCCGGTGCTGGTGGCGTTCACGCTCATCTTCACCGCGTCACCCGGGTTTGCCGCCGTTGGGATGTCCACGGACACAATCTTCGGATCGATCGTCAGGGAGATGGCCGGACTCAAGGCCACGCCCGCCCCGTTGTCCACAACCACGTCGTACACTCCGTCGGAGTTCGGATTGAGCGCCGGCAGCGTGTAGCTGAGCTGGAACGTTGTGCTATTGGCGGGCTTTGGCGCGTATCCCGAGAATACTTCAACACCGTTCCGCCGCCATTGGAAGGCGAGTGAACCGGTGGTGACCGCATTCGCGCTGGTCGTCAACGTATTGCCGCCGACAAGGGAGAGGGCCGTGCCGGACGCGCTGCCGTTGAGCTTGATCGCTTCAACGCTCAGTCCGGTGTCACCTGCCACTCTCAGGGTTGCCGTCCCGCTGGTCACAGTGCCGGCGTCATTTGAGATTTTGACATAGACTTTGGAGTTGTCATCGCCAGCCACCAACCCGGAGAGAGTCAGGACCGAATCACCGGTCCCAACCGGAGTGTTGTTCTTGTACCACTGGTACCCCAACGTGCCGTCTCCAATGGTCTGAACGCGGAAGACCGCGCTGCCGCCCGTGAATACCACGGCGTCTTCGATGTTGCCGACGATCTTCGGCCTCGCGAACACGT
>JBILUQ010000216.1:0-6875 GCA_044370935.1 Chthoniobacteraceae bacterium | reverse complement strand
ACAACGCCACGACGCACGCTCGAAGGTATTCAATCAAATAGAGCGTTTCGCTGGCGACTACAGCGCAATGCTGCCGCTTGAGGATCGGCTGCGCTACGGGACATTTGTGAGCGGATTCCGTGACATCAACGGGCTTCGCGAACGGCTTGCAGGCGTTTCGGAACACCTTCAGAAATTCGTTCCGGCACGTGACAAGAAATACACGAATCCTCAGTTCGAGACCGATTGGCATGACTCGCTTTTGGATCTTGGCATTTCAGCCCTAAAGTCGGGCCTCACGAATGTGCTCACCATCGCCTCCGGACGCGGTGAAATCTTTGGTTCGTGGAAGGGATTGGGGGTTGCGACCACTGGACACAATCTTGGTCACATGGATCAGCCCGGCAACGAAATCTGGATCAAGATCCGCCAGTACAACTGCCGCATGCTTGTGAAACTGATGCAGGAGCTCGAGTCTGTTTCTGAAGGCAATGGCACAATGATGGATCACACTCTCATCGTTTACACCAGCAACAACGCGGACAAGCAGCACACGACGGGATCAAACTGGCCATTCATCCTCTTGGGCAACTGCGCAGGACAATTCAAGACCGGACATTTCACCCAACTCGACGGCACGCGGCCGATCAATGCCCTATATACTACGTTGCTTCATGCGATCGGTGCGCCGCGGGATCGCTTCAACTTGGACAAAAATGCCGCGAGCCTTCATGACTCCGCGGTCGGTCCAATCGAGCAACTGCTGGCGTAAAAAGGCGTAAAAAAATAGGTGCAATGAGCTTTTTGTTCCGGTGGAAATTGGCGGCATTGGTCGGCTTCTCCGCGCTTATTGCTGCGTCGAATCTTGGTGCAAAGCAGAAGGATTCATTTGCGAGTCTGGCCGCGCCGTTTCTCGATGAGTACTGCTTCCACTGCCATGATGCCGACACGCAAAAGGGAAAAGTTGCACTTCATGAGCTCGATGGAGTGAGCGCGGATAATGCAGACATTTGGAAGCGGATTTGGGAGCAAGTGGCTCTGAAGGAGATGCCACCCCGCGAGAAGGAGAGGCAGCCCGCCGCGCTCGAACGCGTGAAGATCGCAAACTGGATTACCAGCGAGCTGGTAAAAGCGCTGAAAGAGAAAGGCGGCTTCACTTCGCACATGCGTCCAGTCAAAGGCAACCACCTTGACCACGAGCTCCTGTTTGGAAAACTTCCCGAAGGACTCGAACCGCCTTCAACTCCTGCTCGTATCTGGCGGATTCATCCTCAGGAACATCTCACACGCCTGAACGATTTGATCAGTTTCGAGCCACCCCACGATCCGAGTCAGCCAGGCCTTCGCGCCCACGGCGACGGCATCCCTGCAAACAGTGAAGGAGAAGTGAAAGTCTATTTCGGGATTGACCGGATCATCGGTTGGGTGGGCGGCTCCGCGGCGTATGCAGCCGCCATTACCGGATTCCCAGCTGCCCTGACGACAAGCTCAGATCCTGGTCTGCGCAACTACCCGCTACTTTATTCGGTCAACGGATCCGAGGCCACGCAGATCGCCAGCCACGCCGAGGACATTCTGCGTTACATGGCCTACGGCCCGAAGGCTGAGGCGTTTCAATTTGCCGACAGTCCAAAAGACATCATTTTACCCGATGAGCTTAAAGGCCGTGATATCCGAGGGCTCGCCCAAAGCATCTTTTACAGCAAGGAATCCAAGCGGCCGCTGACTCCCGTTTATGATCTGATTCAAGCAAAGGGTACGCCTGAGGATAAGTTGCTCGCTGCAGTCAACTACCTGTTTGAAGCGCTGACATTCCGGCCTCCCTCAGGCCAGGAGACGCAGGCCTATCTCGCTCTTCTTAAGGACTCCATTCAAGCCCTCGGCAAGCAAGAAGGGGTCATTCTCGGCCTCTCTCCCATCTTTCTGGATCGCGATGCATTGTTCCGTCCCGAACTCGCCAACTACGGCAAAGCGGACATGCACGGTCGAGTGATGCTGCAAGGAAACGAACTGGCCATGGCGATCAATGCCGCCCTCTGCTACATCGCGCCTGAGAAGTCTTTGAAGGAAGCCGTAGCTCAAGGGCGTCTTAAAACACGCGAAGACGTGAGGCGCGAAGTGGAACGCATCCTTAATGACGACAGCATTCGGAAGCCGCGCATTCTCCAGTTTTTCCGCGAATACTTCGACTACGATCGCGCAGGGCGCATTTGTAAGGACACCGCCGCGTTGAAAGCAGCCGGCGGGGATATGGCCAAATACTACGTCACGATGTTCAGCATGGCTGCGAGCACGGATCGGCTGGTGGAGATGATCCTTCAGGAGGATAAAAACGTGCTCGCCGAACTGCTCACAACCACGCGCGTCGTGTTGGATGATAAAGCTGACCTTCGCTACTTCAGTAGCTTTGAGGCTTTAAACAAGAACCCTCCGAGAGCCGACCGCAAAAAAGATTACACTCCAACCGCAGAAGAACTCGGCTACATCGATCTGCCCAAAGGAACGCCGACCCAGGTGCGCGTCGAGAAAGCCATCGCAAGATTTGGCGCAGGCTTGGGAGGCAATCCCAAACGGGTTTTGACGACCCTGCCAGCGGCGCAGCGCATCGGCGTTCTTACGCACCCAAGCTGGCTTGTTTCGCATTCCGATGCCATGGATAACCACGCCATCCATCGTGGCCGCTGGGTGCTTGAACGGCTGCTTGGAGGAGCCGTTCCCGACATTCCAATCACTGTCGATGCGATGCTGCCTGACGAAGCGCACAACACGCTTCGTGAACGGATGCGGGTAACTCGGGCACAGGAATGCTGGCGCTGCCACCAAAAGATGGACCCTCTCGGCTTGCCTTTTGAGATGTATAATCACGTCGGCCTCTATCGCACGACGGACAAAGGCAAACCCACGGATGCCACAGGCGAGATTCTCGGCAGTGGAGACCCCGCGCTAGACGGCCCGGTCAGTGATGCGATTGAAATGATCCAACGCCTCGCCAAAAGCGAGAAAGTGAAGCAGGTCTTCGTGCGCCACGCTTTCCGTTACTGGATGGGCCGTAACGAAACGCTCAATGACGCCCCTGTACTTCAAGCGGCCTACCATGCTTACCGCGACAACAGCGGCAGCATGAAGGCGCTCATCGCTTCTCTGGTGACATCCGACGCGTTTCTTTATCGCAAGGTGGATCATCAATAGACTGACCGGCTGAAATGCCGAATGTTCGTCCGATATGCCACGTTGTAAAATGTCACCTCGTAAGAGCAAATTCCCCTTCAGCGCGCCCGACGGCAAATACCCAGCGCGCGAGCTGCGCAGTGAAGCTCAATGCGATTTTAAAAATTCAGGTGTGTCTGCATCGTATCAGTGCGCGTGTTTGTGATACACTCAACTGCTAATGAAAACCCCAGCGCTTATTTTTGGAAAATGGATTGGGCACGCCTGCGAACTGCCGCGCCGATTCGCCGGCGTTTTATGGCTGCTCTTTGTCGGTATGGGGCTGACCCATCAGAGCGCCGCCGCCCCGCAAAAAAGCGATGCCGCAGGCGGGAATGGACCGCAACGTTCGCGCCCTAACATTATATTCATTCTCGTGGATGACATGGGATATGCAGATTTGGGCTGCATGGGATCCGTGGACATTCGGACGCCAAATGTTGACCGACTTGCGAAAGAGGGGCTTCGGTTGACAAATTTTTATGCGAACGCGCCGGTGTGCACTCCAACCCGGTGCGCGTTCATTACCGGGCGTTGGCAGCAGAGGGTTGGTTTAGAATGGGCTTTCGGTTACACAGCCGAACAACAGCGCAGGGTGGAAAATGCTTGGGTGAAAGAAGGCGACATCCACGGACTGGGCCTTTCGGCAAGGGAACCGAGTATCGCGAAGTTCCTCAAGAGTGCGGGATACGCGACTGGCGTTTTTGGGAAGTGGCATTTGGGTTACAAAGACGAGTTTAATCCGCTTCACCACGGGTTTGACGAATATTTCGGGACGTTGCTGGGCCACGCGGATTATTTTCATCACGGCTATTTCGACGGAACATATGGGATGCGGGATGGGTTAACGGAAGTCCGTCAGGAAGGTTATCTGACGGACCTCATCAATGAGCGTGCGGCGGCGTTTGTGCGGAAACACGCCCGTGAGCCTTTTTTTATGTACGTGCCGCACCAGGCGGTTCATGCGCCATTCCAACCTCCAGGACGCCCCGATCCCGCAGTCTCAAAAGAGAACATGCACGAAGGCAGTCGGGCGGATTACAAGGCGATGCTTGAGAAGGTCGACGAGGGTGTTGGCATGATCCTTCGTGAGCTCGAATCAGCGGGCATTGCTGAGAACACTTTGTTGGTGCTCAGCAGCGATAACGGAGGGGAGCGTTTTTCAAACAACCGGCCCCTCTTTCATCACAAGGCAACTCTTTGGGAAGGAGGGATCCGAGTGCCGTGTGTGATGCGCTGGCCGGCGCGCCTGCCGCAGGGCAGGGACGCGTCGCAGGCTGCAATCACCATGGATCTCACAGCAACATTTCTCGCCGCGGCAGGGGCGCCAACCGGAGAGTCTTATCGCGGTGACGGTATCGATTTAATGCCGTTTCTCACAGGAGAGAAATCTGAAATATCGCGCACCTTGTATTGGCGCGTGAACCGTTCCAATCGGGTGATGTCAGCCGTCCGATCCGGCAAATGGAAGTATCTCAATGATGGTAATACGATGGATTTGCTTTTTGATTTAGAATCCGACGTGGGCGAGCGCCACAATCTTGGTTTTGAGAACCCCGAGGTGCTTCATGAACTGAAGGCAAAACTGAAGGTTTGGGAGAGCGAAATGGATGCGTCGCCCCGTCAGATTCTGGTGCGGTGAAATAGAAGCGTGATGCGTCACGCACCGATCAACACACCGCGTGCGCGAGCTTCAATCTCGAGCGCAAGGCGACTGGGTGGCAGGTCACCGGACCCATGCAGAATCCCGCGACCTAAATCATCTCAGCGGCTCCATCGGCGGTAAGCCGAAGAGAAATGAAACGGCAGACCGTTTTCTTCGTGTGTGTGCGTTGACACGACATCGACGGTCGTGGCACTTGCAGGCACAACAATCTCAGCGCTGAACGCACCATCGACATCCGGAACCAGTTGCGCGGAGTTCCAATGATCGTATTCCATCGCAAACGTGTAGGGCGGATGGCGATCAAAACACCACGAGACGATATTTCGCTGCACATTCAGGCTCCCTGGAACCGTGACTATGACTTTGAGTTTGTGACTGCCATTTGCTGCGAGCATTTCCAACCTAGCGGCTGCAGGCAACGAGCGGTCCCTGAAGAAGTGGTGTCGAGCGAAGGCGAAGAGGTTTTCCTCCGCTTCTTTTTGCGAGGGCGTTTGCAGAGTAAATCCGGAACTTCTTGGCCCGCCGTGCTGGCCTCCTGGAAGGATATAGAGCGGGAAATCTGGAACCAACTCGCCAAGCCTCCGCAATGAGGGGCAGACATTGTCATTCGTGCCGACGTGATAGAAAAATTCCAGCCCGCGTTTCCGAACAGTCTCAAGATGCTTTGCGGTCAGGCACGCCTCCCATGCCGCATCATTCATCCGTGCGATTTCCTCGTCTGACCACCCGGCAGCGACGGCATCGTCTTTTGAGATTGATTGATTCGCGCGATTTTGTTCCCGATCGATGAGTGCTTGTCGCGCAGTATCCGGCAGGCCAAGCGGGTTCGGGCCTGGGGGGAGGTGCTGAAGAAAGACGGCATTTATCGCGGCTTCCTCCTGTAAAGTGCTCCCTCGCACATAGGCGCCGCCAGGATTGTCTAATATCGGTGCTACAACGGGAAGCACTGCAGTGAAACGATCATCGTGAATCCCACAAATCGCCGCGCCAACACCCCGCTTCGATCCACCAGTGGCGAGCACTTTTTTTGGATCGAACGCTCCGCTCTCCGCCATCGCAGCCGTCAAAGCCCGCATGTCGCTCATCCCCCAAATCCATGCGGGCGTGTAACGGGCGTCCTTTTCCTTCAGCAGATGATTTTTCATGCCGAGGTGCAGAGTCCCCTTTGGTTCCATGGAATCGATCGTGCTCATTCCAATTAATACAATTCCAACGCCGTTCTCGGTCAGCAATTTCAGCATGGCGCCCGAGGGTTGCGCGGGCTTCAGAGCAAGGCCCATGTTGCCAATAATCACGTTCGTACAAGGCTGGTTCGAATCGGGCACGCAAAACGTGACGGGCAGCCGAACTTTCTGGCCGGGCCACCATTCACAAACCGTTATTTCGACCAGCTTTTGCTTTACCCCTTTTATCGTCGCAACAGATTGCCAGTCTTGAATCACTTTCGTTTCCAAGGTCGTGCTGTCGCGAATCGCGCCCAAGTCAAACGCAGCGGGCTTGATATCGGCTGACGCCGCACCGGCAAAAAAAAGTGAAAGCAAAAGGGATCTCATGGTTGGGGTTACTGGAAACTAAAGGATTCATCACCGTGGAGGAACGGCGACTTATAGTCAGGGCATGAAAATCTTTTGTACGCTGCTTGTTGTGGCCAGCAGCGGGCTGAGAGATGTTCCTTCAGGCGGCTGGCGGAGTCAGCAATTGCGGTTTACAATTAAAGGTTCTCGACGCCGGTGAGACTGAAGCGTGGGTGGGCAGCCAAGCTGAGCTGCTGTGCCCTAGAAGTGGCGTGGATGGTATTCAGAGCTGCAACTGCCTGCGGATCAGGGGGGGGGAACAGGGGCCTGGAGAAGGCCTGAACTGGGCATGAGAGCCCGAGATTGCGGAGATGGAGGAAAATATTGAACACTTGCGGGAGGTCTGCTTAACTCATGGCCCGTTTTCAAACGGAGCACCCGTAGCTCAACTGGATAGAGCATCTGACTACGGATCAGAAGGTTTGAGGTTCGAATCCTCACGGGTGCGC
>JBILUQ010000024.1:0-24119 GCA_044370935.1 Chthoniobacteraceae bacterium | reverse complement strand
GACTTTTAACGTTTCATTCCAGCGCCCGCAGCTCAAAGATGTTTGGACTCAAGCCTTAACGGTTAAAGCTGCCCCCGTCGGCAGGCCGGATCAGTACACCTCGACTGGCGAGCGCTTACCGTCCTCCGGACTGCGCTGGTCCGCCGCCTCCACTCCAAGGGTGTCGATCCGCAACTGGCGCACCTCGGCATCCCTGCGCTTAAACTCCGCAAGGTCCCAGCGGTCCGCCGGCACCATCCGCGCCTTGAACGCGGCGACGTTCTCCAGGGCTCGATCCAGGTCGGCTTGCGGCACCTTTTCCAAATGTCCGTGCGCTTCCTCCACGCACTCAACCCGGTGACAGATCATCGCCAGATCGTTCCCCGCCGTAATCGCAAGTCGTATCGTTTCCTCAAGCCCATGGTGGTTTAAAATCGCCCCCATATCCAAGTCATCCGTCATGATCATCCCGCGGTACCCCAATTCGCCCCTGAGCAAATCCTTGATGACACGCTTGGAAAGGGAGGAGCAAAGACCGTCCGGCTCGAGGGCAGGGTACAATCCGTGCCCGATCATCATTGAATCCACCAGCGGGCTGAAGTGTGCGAATACCGCCAGCTCGTGCGCATTCAAATCGGCGCGATCAAGCGCGATCACGGGCAACTCATGATGAGCATCCAACGGCGCGCGGGAATAGCCTGGGAAATGCTTGCCGCAGCTGAGCACTCCCGTCCTGCGCAATCCGTCGTTAAACGCACCCGCATTCTCGATCACCTGCGCCACATCGTTGCCATAGCAGCGTCCACGAAGCGAATTGTCAGCCTCGTCATCAAACGAAATATCCAGCACTGGACACAGGTCGAGGTTGAAGCCGAAGATCCGCAGCAGTTCGCCCGTAATCCGTCCATGCCGGCCTATGAGCTCAAGGTCGCCGCGATCCCGCAGCGCGTTTGCATTCGGCGGCTCACTGCCGATCAGCCGCAACCGGGACACGCGGCCACCCTCCTGATCGATAGTCACGACCGGCTCCACTTCGCACACCGAGCGCAAGTCGTCGATGAGTTTGCGCAGTTGATCGGGGGATTCGATGTTGCGACCGAAAAGAATGAACCCGCCGGGTTGAATCCTGCGGAAGGTTGCGGCGGTTTCTGAATCAAGGCGCGCACCAGGCACGCCGGTTAGCAAAAGTTGTCCGAGGGAACTCATATCTTGGATCCTCACCTATTCTCTGGAAAACACCCAGCCGCTTTTTTAAACCCCCTTCATAGTTTGAATTCGGCAGTTTTTTTTGTATGAACACCAAACTTATGCTGAATTTCACAAAAATGAACGGGGCGGGGAACGACTTCGTGATGATCGACAATCGCGACGGAAAGTTCTCCCTCGACCGCGAAATCATTGCGCGCCTCTGCGACCGCCACCGCGGGATTGGGGCCGACGGTCTGATTGCCGCCGAGCCCGCCCTGCAGACCGGCTCGGACCTGCGGATGCGCTACTTCAACGCCGACGGCGGTGAAGCTGAAATGTGCGGAAACGGCGCCCGCTGCTTCTCGCGCTACGGGTCACGGCTGCTCGGGCGCACAGACACCATCGCTTTTGACACGCTTGCAGGAGTGATTACGGCGAAGCTTCTCGGGGAAAACGTGCAGCTCGGGATGAGTCAGCCGCACGCCTTGTCGATGAACACGCGCCTCAATGTGGCGGAGGAAACACTCGAGGTCCATTTTCTCAACACCGGGGTTCCGCATGCAGTGGTGTTCAGGGAAGACCTCGCGGCCACCGATGTCCGCAAGCTCGGCGCCGCACTGCGATATCACGCGCACTTCGCACCCAAGGGAACCAACGCCAATTTTGTTGGTGTACGCGCCGACGGTTCACTTGCAATCCGCACCTACGAACGCGGAGTAGAAGACGAGACGCTGGCATGCGGCACGGGTGTCGTCGCCTCAGCGCTCATTCATCATCTGCTGCACGCCGCCCCGAGCCCAGTTGCGGTGCAAGTCAAAGGCGGCGAGACAATGCACGTCGGCTTTGAGTCCGCTGGCGGATCCTTTTCAAACGTCACGCTAACTGGCCCGGCAGATTTCGTTTTCGACGGAACCATCGCTATCTGACGAGTGGGAGCGCAGGTAGCTGAGGCGTTTCGCCATGGCATTCACCACGGTGATTCAGAAAACCTAGCGCGGCGCCTGGGCGGCGTTCTCTCCGTCAACATCAAGGTATGTGGGACCCGTGTTCCGTCCGGGTGATTCCACACGCAGTTGCTTGAGCGTGGTTCCCTGGCCTACCGATTGCAGGGAACGCACTGTCATCCGCCTCAAGACGGCACCATCATCCCCGTACGCCTCGCTTTTGAGAAACGCACCGTTCGACTGGCTCACCCAAACGAGAACCTCGCGATAAACAGAGCGCGAGCCCGCGGGGCGCTGCACACGGATCTTCCAACATTTGCTCATCAACATCATCCGCTCCTCGCCCTCAATCGCAGCCTTGGGCCAGTAAAGAAAGCGCATTGCCAGATCCTCGTACGTGACGCCCATTCCAAACAATTCTTCCTCAAACACGGGGGGCTTCGCCTTGCCGTCAGCCGGTTGAACCTGGAGTCCGACATCCTTCTCTCCAAACTTCAGGCTTACCAACTTTGGCTCGCTGCCTGAAGCATTCGAGAACTCAAAGCGCACGCTGGGCCCATCCATGACCATCCGGTAAGGGACGGTCCGCGCCCCCATCCGAAGCTTCCCACTCAGGCTCTGGTGCAGGACCGCCTGCCCCGCGCGCACATCAGCCAGAATCACGGCTGCGTCGGGATACTCCGGCAATGCTGGCGTAGGGGATTGCGTTCCCTGCCCGCCTTTCGGACTCTGGGGTTCGGCCGCTCCCACCGGCCCCGCATGGCAGGACGCCGCCGCGAGCATCGCGAGAAAAATGCGCCGTGCGGCGCGGGCGGAGTTCGAATCTGTCGGGGAGTTAAGTTTCATCGCCATGGAACGGGTCATACAATTAGGAGACACTTTCACATGTTCCCAGCAGGCCGGCAGCTTCTTTTTCTGCAGGCCCGTACGTGGCGGTGCGACGCGTTGGATTGCCGCTGATGGAACGGCAGGGGCAGCAGTTTTTGTAGCCTTTGTAGACGGATCGGGAATCCCTACTCAGGCAGAGGGGCGCGCTTGCGACTTCGGGATGGCCCGGAATGCCACTCTAAAAACATGGGTGCACCCACATCACCGCCGGAGCCTGAGCTTTCCATCGCAAACTTCTTTGGCCAAACTCGCGCCGCCTGGTCGCCGAAGGCAGACCAAACGCACCCACCCCCCAAGCGACTGTCCATTTAAAAGCACCTCCAATGACCTCTAAACTCTGGCTTTTTCTGGCACTGGCCGCCCTCAGCCTAGTCCGTTTCTTTATGGCCGGGTGGATTGAATTGTCGCCGGATGAATCCTACTACCTGCTTTGGAGTGAACATCCGGATGTTTCATATTACAGCAACGGCCCGGGTGTGGCAGCCGCAATCTGGCTGAGCACTCACATATTTGGCACTTCCGAATTCGCCGTACGCTTTTTCAGTCCGCTGCTCGCGCTTGGCACCAGCCTGCTTCTGTTCTCTTTCGCAAAAAGACTGTATTCCGAGTCGATTGCTATTTGGACGGTCGTGCTCGTGAATTTGCTTCCTTTTTACGAGCTGACAAGCGTCCTGATCGGACCCGACGCCCTCTCACTCTTTTTTTGGGCGGCAGCAATGCAGTCGTTCTGGCTCGCACTCGAGCACACCACAAACCGCGAGGATCCGCTCGAACTTGGTTCAGGCTGGAGCCCTTGGTGGCCGGTGACAGGAGCGCTAATCGGTATCGGATTTCTCTGCCAATGGACCAACGCGATGCAGCTCCTATCGATCTTCATCGTGCTGCTTTCATCCAGCCGTTTTCGGAGCCACTTTCACAAGCCCGGATTCTGGAGTCTCCTTCTGGTTTTCGCGCTTTTCACGATTCCGCCGCTGCTTTGGAACGCAAGCCATCAATGGGTTCACTTCAGCCCGCTGAGCGAACAAAACGACCACGGAACACCATGGACCCTGCCGGTGCGGGGGCCGCTTGCGTTGATCGGAGCGCACCTCGCGTTGTATTCGCCCGGCATTTTTGCGGCGATGCTCGTGTCTCTGCAGTCAAGTTTTCACCGTGTCCGGGATCACTTCAAACCGCGTTTTCTCGTCGCATTCACCGCGCCGCTGCTGCTGGCGCAGTTGCTCATGCTGATCAAAAAAGCCGGCCAGACAAACTCAACCGCCCCCGCGATGCTGTCTCTGAGCGTGCTTGCGGTCGCACACTGGCATGAACGCGCACTAAACTCGTCTTTATTGCGGCGGGTTCTCGGTGCGAGTCTCGCACTTGGCCTACTGCTGTCGACGCTCGGTTTAAACATGGACCTGATCCGCAACCTCGGGATCCCGTGGCCGTACCACAGCGATCCGAGTCGAATGCTGCACGGATGGCAGTCGACCGCGCTTAAAATCCAAGAACTGCGCAAGCGCGTGGAGGAGGAAATTCAAACACCGGTGTTTCTGATCGGAGACGGCTTCGGGACTTCATCCATCACGAGCTTTTACCTGCCCGAAAAACAGCCCGAGGGCCAGGGGCATCCGGCCGTTTACATCGCCGAATCACAGGCGATCGAAAGCCAGTTCTCCTTCTGGCCACGTTACGACGAGTTTCTCCCGCTCAAGCCCGGTCAAAAACCCCGGGACCCGCAGTTTTCGGAGGAGTCGGCTTACAACCCATTCCACGGCCGGACCGCCCTGTACATCACCACCAGCACAAGCGAGGAGGCTCCCAGCAGCCTCACGCAGGGATTCGAACGCGTCGAACTCGAGGCGCTCTATGAACTGAAGCGGCGCGGACAGAAGCTCCGTGAAATACGCGTGTTCCGCTGTAGCAACTATCGGAGCCTTTCCCTATAAAGCCGGGCTATACCCCCTTTGGCAAGGGCCCGTGGCGGCTCTGAAATGCTTCACTTATCAATCGAACCCCAACCCCCAATACTCACGTGGAGATCACACAAGCACTTATCACCGCAGCAGGCGAATGCCAGCGGCGCCTCCCGCTTCAAACACTCGTAGACCGCGATGGTGCGCCAAAGACAGCGCTGCAGATTCTCATTGAAGAGGTGCTTCAGTCAGGCATTGAAGAAATCGTGATAGTGGTGACGCCCGGTGACATTCCCGCGTTCACGCAGGCCGCCGGAGCCTTCGCGCCAAGACTACGCTTTGTCGAACAGTCGCAGCCTCTCGGATACGGGCACGCAGTGTGGAGTGCGCGCGAAACCCTCGGAAATGCGCCCTTCCTGCTTCTGGTGGGCGACCACCTCTATGTGAGCTCGACAGCGGACCGCTGCGCAAAACAACTCATCTCAGTCGCCCGAAACGAAAGCTGCGCAGTCTCCGCCGTGCAAGCCACTCATGAGAGCAAGCTCCCCCTGTACGGAGCGGTTGGAGGGCGCCTCGAAGCAGGCCGGCGCGGCTTGTACCAAGTGTCCGAGATTCTCGAGAAACCATCCCCAACTGAGGCGGAGCAGCGCTTGATCGTACCAGGGCTGCGGGCCGGACATTACCTGTGTTTTTTCGGCATGCACGTCCTGCCGCCGGCGATCATGACCTTGCTTGGAGAAGAGATCGCAGCCGCCAACGGCAAGTGGAAGGTGCACTTAACAAACTCGCTGGCGAAACTCGCGGGACGCGAGCGCTACCTCGCACTGGAGTTGCAGGGGCGCCGATACGACATCGGCCTCAAATACGGACTGCTCACAGCCCAGCTGGCGCTCGCTCTCAGCGGCAAGGACCGCGACGAAGTGCTCACCGGCCTTGCAGACATGCTTGCGCGGCGCGACGCCTAGCCGACGCTGGAAACGCATTGCTCGCCCACCAGCCTCACATTCATCCACCCTTTTGCGCTGCGCTCCGGAAATGAAAATCCCAGACTTGGTCCGCATCATTACAGCCACGGACCCGAACGTTCGCGACACGCCGCTTGAAAGCGTTCTTTCGGACTGCTCGTCATCAGCGCTCGTCGCCGCATGCGAGCAGCTCGAAACCTTTCGCTCGGAAAGTCAGAATCTCTACGAACGCGCGCGGGCTCTGTTTTTCCTCGCGGCGATCCATAGGTTTCATCTGCCAGCAAGGCTCGCCTTCGAGCGAGACGCCTCGAAGGGGCTGATTCCCTTTCACGGATACGAACAATTACTTCAACGCCGTTTCTCGGAAGCTATCGACACATTCCGATCTCAACAAACCGCTGATGGCCCAACCGACGGTGTTTCTTCGGCACTCGCAGCCGCGTACCAAAGACTCGCCTTTCAAACGCTCGCCGACCAGGTCCGGCGCTCGGTCCGATCCGTGAGGGGCAATCAGTGGATGTTCCGCATGGGCCATCCAGAAGACCATCCTCTGCGCATCAAGGCGGAGCTTTTGCAGAGGAGCCCGGACGGCACATATCCAATTCTGCGCGAACAGACGCCTGTTAGAATGGATCTCACCCACTCCGCATGGAGTGACATCTTTTTTCTGGGAATGGATTTTCCGGAAGGCGCAAGAGTGATCAACGTGTCGGTTGATTTGGGCGTCTTCGACCGCGGCGACACCCCGAAGCCGCCGGTAAGCGCATGGTTGCGCGTACTGGACGAACCGGTTCTACGGCTGACGTCCGTGGACCTTGGCGCGACGGCCGATCTCACATCGCTCTCCGAGGTCTTTGATTTCGCGAAGGATTATCTCGGTCTTTTGAAAGCGGCGATCATCGCAGCGGGCATCGTTCCGCCGGGAGTCGAGGGTTCCGGACAGGAATTAAGCACGCTGCTGGCCCGCATGGTAGGCGTGGGCCGCGGGCTCGAAATTGTTTCAGCGGTGAACAACATCCCGAAGGGATCGCGTCTGGCGGTTTCAACGAACCTGCTTGGAAGTCTGATCAGCGTTTGCATGCGTGCGACAGGACAGGCCGCATCGCTCACAGGTCCGCTCCTCGAGAGTGAGCGCCGGATGGTGCTAGCGCGCGCACTGCTTGGCGAATGGCTGGGCGGCTCAGGCGGCGGTTGGCAGGACTCGGGTGGCGTCTGGCCCGGCATGAAGCTTATCGAAGGCGTGCGTGCATCCGAAGACGACCCCGAGTACGGAGTGAGCCGCGGCCGCCTCATGCCCAAGCACACAGTCCTCGGACACGATGAAATCTCCGCGGAGACACGCGCAAAACTGCAGAATTCGCTCGTGGTAGTCCACGGCGGCATGGCGCAGAATGTCGGGCCTATTCTGGAAATGGTGACTGAAAAATACCTACTGCGATCAGCCCGCGAATGGCGTGGACGCAAGGAGGCACTCGGGATTCTGGAAGATGTTCTGGCGGCACTCCGAAAGGGCGACATCAAGGCACTGGGTGAAGTGACCACTCGAAACTTTCGCGGTCCGATTCAATCAATCATTCCCTGGGCAACAAACTTCTACACGGAACAACTCATTCAAAAAGCCTCGAAGGCGTTTGGTGAAGACTTCTGGGGATTCTGGATGCTGGGCGGCATGTCGGGCGGCGGCATGGGTTTCATTGTCGCGCCCGAGCGAAAAAAAGAGGCGCAGGAACAACTGCAAATCATCATGTCGCAAACCAAGCGCGAACTGCAGCACGCGCTCCCGTTTGCGATGGAGCCCGTGGTCTTCAACTATTCCATCAACGAAAACGGAACGTTCGCGGAATTGATCGAAGGCGAACATGCCCTGATGCCACCGGGGTACTACTCGCTCACGGTCCCGTCCCTTGTAAAACAAGACCGGCATTCACTGCCAGGCTGCCGCCGCGCGGAACTCGACAAGCTCGCGTCCGCAGCGCGTTCGAATCCAGATTTCGGCGGCACGGTGCAATCCCTCTTCGACGCCCTGCTGCCACGCAGTCAATCCGGCGCGAGTGGCCGCACCTCGCTCGAGGCTTTGCTGCATTCGAACGGATTCGACAGCGCGCAGCACGAGGAAATACGCGCCGACCTCAAAGAAGGCCGGATCGGTCTCGCTCAAAACAGGCTTCGTGCAAGCACACGCATCGAAGACGTGCTCGACACCGACGTCACCGACGCCACCCGCTGGTTCAACTCCCAGGCCGAACCGAGGCTCGAGTCCATCGGGATCGAGGCGATCAAACGGGGCGAGGTGGCGGTGGTCACACTTGCGGCAGGGGCGGGCTCACGCTGGACACAGGGCGCGGGCGTTTGCAAGGCGCTGCACCCATTCTGCAAGTTCGGGGGCAAACACAGAACCTTCATCGAACTGCACCTCGCCAAATCGCGCAGCATCGGCCGCCGATACCAAACATCTGTTCCGCACGTCTTCACCACGAGTTACCTCACGCACGCGCCCATCGCTGAGTTTCTGTCATCAGTGCGAAATTACGATTACGATGGATCTGTCTCTCTTTCACAGGGACGAAACGTCGGGCTGCGAATGGTGCCTACCGTTCGCGACCTGCGCTTCATGTGGGAGGAGATGCCACAGCAGACCCTTGATGAACAGCAGCAGAAAGTACGCGAAAGCCTGCGGGGCGCGCTATCGAGCTGGGCAGCAACACAGGGAGAATCATCCGACTACACGGACAATCTCCCGCTCCAATGCATGCATCCGGTCGGTCATTTTTTCGAGCTACCGAATCTGTTCCGCAACGGCGTGCTTGCACAACTGCTCCGAGAAAGACCGGCATTAAAGACGCTTTTGCTGCACAACATCGACACTTGTGGAGTGAATATCGATCCAACGCTTTTGGGACATCACCTCAGCTCTGGCAAATGCCTGAACTTTGAAGTGATCGAACGGCGCCTCGAAGACCGAGGCGGCGGCCTCGCGCGAGTAAACGCCCAGCCGCGAATTGTCGAAGGTCTCGCGATGCCGCGCGAAGAAGACGAATTCGGTCTGCGCTTCTACAACACGATGAGCACCTGGATTGATCTCGACGGATTGCTCGCAATTTGTGGGCTCTCACGCGAAGACATCCTCAGCGGAGACGAACCGCGCATCACCACGGCGATCCGCGAACTCGCGGGTCGTCTGCCAACCTACGTCACTCTCAAAGAAGTCAAGAAACGCTGGGGCCATGGACAGGAAGATGTGTTCCCCGTGACGCAGTTTGAGAAGCTCTGGAGTGATCTGAGCGCTTTGCCGGAGCTCGAATCGGGATTCATCGTTGTGCCACGCGTGCGAGGACAGCAGTTGAAGGATCCGGCGCAACTCGATGGATGGTTGCGCGACGGTTCGGCAGAATGGGTCGAGTCAATGTGCGAATGGTCATAGGCCCATTCCCCGCGCTGACTGCTACATCTCCGGCATAAATTCGCCCCACACTGGAGGCTCGATCACGAGGCTTGGATCCGCGCATTCACTGCGCTGATACTTCTCAAGCGCACTGGCGACTTCGTTCCAATCAACCACCTCAAAACAGGCCTTGTCTCCGAACCGTAACCGCGCCACATCGGTGAGCTTTTGTTCGCGCATGCTCCAAGCATAAACCAGACAATCTCCGACATGCCGCTTGGTGCCGCCGGCTTCGATCAACTCCACCCCGCTCAAATGAACGCTGGAAATATGCTCTTGATACGGCACGGACCCGGGACGCGGCACACTTGAAACCTCAGTGACCAATCCGGAAATCCGCACTTTGGATTTCTCCGTCGGACAATAGAACGAACCCTCAGCAGACTGACCAAGCGCCAGCGGCAGCAGCTTCCAATCTCCAAACATCAGCTCACGGACGGCGAACTCCCACACCACGATCCGCTTGCCCTTGAGCCTATTTCGACCGGACTGCAGTTCTCTCTGCAACATCTGTCTGGTGGCAAAGGCCCCATCACTGTTGCGAGTAATCGCATCCACAGAGCGCCCGAGCGCGACGCTGAGCTGCTCGGCAAATCCCGCCGCCTCGCCCCAGCCCATCGCCCCCACGGAATAAATGTTGGAAAAACTGTCCCCCAACAACAAAACATCGCTCTGCGCATTCGGACGCCACAGCGCGCTCTGCGTTCCCACCGGGTGAATCGTGACGGGCTCGATTTCCCACAACTTTTGTGATTTTGGCAGGCCCAGCAGCGCCCAGGTGTCTCCGTACGAGCTCGCACGAACAGGCTCCATCCGCTGCGGCACCGCCCCTCCTCGCTCGGAAGCATCACTCTGCGGCACCTCACCCAGACGGGCTCGAATTGTGTCGGACACAATCTCAGCCACGCCCTGCATCGAGTCCGGCTTCCAGTGCGTGTCACCACGCAGGTACTGTTTCTCCCCGGTCCGCTTCGCCCGCTCAGAAAGGCCGGGCGCGGGATCACAAACCAGGACACCAGCGTCCTGAACGCGGGTCTTAAACAAATCGAACGATGCATTCTGACGAACGCCATGATCGCGGGATCCGAAAAGATCTTCACTTGCCAACACCGGCTTCACCGGCACCGGCACGATCACTAAGTCCACCCCGAATCCCGCCAGTTGATCCCGAAAATCTACAACCGCTCGCACGGGATCCGCATGCACTCCCTCTTTGACTTCCCGTTGCCGGATCCGTTCGGGATTCAAAAAACCGGCGCCCGTGACGTATTCGCAGTCTTTGCGAAAAAACAAGTCACCCTGCGCCGCCACCACCACCTGCGAATTGCCCGCGCGCAAAAACGCGGTCAGTAACTCCTGGACTCGCGGGCGCAACTCAACCACTGCCCATGAACTTTCAATCAGACGCCGTTCCATTTCGCGAATTCCGCGTGCTTGTGGAAACCACCCGGGAAAGTCCATGGAAGCCTTGCTCGCGTTTTGCTCCGACAGAGCGGCTGCTTGATTTACATCAGCCTGTTTGAATGCCGCCCGCAGCGCGGCCATGCCCCTGCCGGAGACCGCCTCCATTGCCCCCCCGGCGCATACGAGCAGAGTCCCAAAAAACGCCATGACTTTCATCGCGGCGCCGCGGAACTGCCGACTTTCGAGATCCTCGGCAGCCTCTTGCTCCCGCGTGCGCGGGCTTGGGCCTGATATCGGACTCAAAGGAACCGCCTCTTTGGGATGCTTGGGCTCAACCGCGTGCATGCTAAAAAATAAAGTAGATGAACGGGTTATAATCCTGCGTCAAGAGTGCCACCAGACCCGCCCCACCGATCGCAACCACTGCGCAAGCCTTCCAAACAGTCATGCGCTGCGTCCAATCCCACGTCTGCTTGCCAAAGAACGCTATCAACAGCGCCACCATGAAGCTGAGCAACAAGTGGGGCTCCCTCCAGCAAACCGCGCCTCCTCCAGATACGGAACCGAGACCACCCATCGTGGCCAGATAGTCCAAAGATGACCGCAAATCTGCCGACCGAAAAAACACCCATCCCACCAGCACCACCACGAAGGTGAACACGCCGCCGAAAAAACCCGAGATTCGCAGTGAACCTCCCGTATGCAACGCCCGCTCTGCTGCAAGCACGCCACCGTGCCAAGCACCCCAAATCAAATAATTCCACGACGCCCCGTGCCAAAGTCCGCCAAGCACCATGGTGACAAACAGGTTTAGATAAGTCCGGCCCCCGCCATACCTATTTCCCCCAAGCGGTATGTATAGATATTCGCGAAGCCAGGATGAGAGCGAGATGTGCCAGCGTCTCCAAAAGTCAGTCACCGAAGTCGCCAGATAGGGTGAGTTAAAGTTTTTGGCGAAGTAAAACCCGAACATCAGCCCCAGGCCTATCGCCATGTCCGAGTACCCGCTGAAATCGTAGTAAATCTGGAGCGCGTAAGCGACCACGCCCGCCCACGCCTCCAGAACGCTCCGGGCCCCGGAATCGAAGCTTGCGTCGGCCATTTGCCCGCATGGGTTTGCGAGCAGGACTTTCTTCCCGATCCCCATCCAGAAAAAAGCCATGCCCCGCGCAAACTTGGCCCCAGAAAGGGTACGCTCCCTGAGTTGCTGCGCCAGGAACGAGAATTTCAAAATGGGCCCCGCAACCAGGTGCGGAAACATCGAAACAAAACAGGAGAAATCCACAAAGTCCTCCATCGCATCTGCCTCCCCCCGATACACATCAATGATGTAACTCAGCGCTTGGAATGTATAAAAGCTGATCCCCAGCGGCAGCACCACACGGAGCGTGCTTTCCACCACCGCAGACTGGAAACCCAGAGCGCCGAAAGCCGTGTTCCAACTCTCGATTGCGAAGTTGAAGTACTTAAAGAAACCGAGCGCACACAGGTTACTCACCACAGAACACTGAAGTGCACGCCTCTGGGTGACGCTCGCGGGGCGTCCTCCGCCAAGACCAGATCCTGCTGGAGAACCTTGTTTACGCCAGAACAGCCAGCTGTCCCGGGCAATCACCAAGCTAAGCATCCAGTCCAAGGTGGTCGTTGCAAACATCAGCATGATGAAACGCGGCTCAGCCCAGCCGTAAAAAACGTACCCCGTCAGTGCCAGCCAAAGGTTGCGCACCTTCTGGGAAGCCCCCGCCAGCAGGTAATAAACCGCCAAACTCACTGGCAAAAAGTAAAAGATGAAGATTTGGGAGCTGAAAACCATTTAGGGTGCCGTTTTATCTAAAACAAATCAGCCGCTTAATCTCCATCGAAAGCTCATTTTTCCGATTGCGTAATCACAAGACTTCACGCCACAAGACTCACGCAATGCAAGCCTTGCCTGAACACCCCCAGCAGACGCCACGTATCCGGACGCGTCCCATCCTTCCCGAAACTGGCAGCCTGTTCAAACCGTCCCCGCCCTCGGCTCGCTCTCTGGCCGCGGCTCTCCTGCTGCTTGCCTTTCAGACTTTCGGCCTGCCGCTTCAAGCCCAGCCCCCTGCATCCCCATTGCCTGCATCCCCATTGCCTGTCACCCGCGGGCTCAACGGCTGGCTGTTTCTCGCCTCAGAACTGCGCTTCCTCAAGGCTCCAACCTTCTGGGGCGCTGCGGCCAAAAGCGTCTCCCGCTCCCCCAACCCCGACCATGCCGACCCGCTGACGGCCATCGAGGACTTCCACAAACAACTGAGCGCACTCGGCATCCACCTGCTGCTGGTGCCGGTTCCCGCCAAGGCCAGGGTTTACTCAAACCAGCTGGCCCCCCACGACTCCTCCCTGCCCACCCCCGACCCTTTCGACTCCTTTTTTCAACAACTGGATTCCCGCCGCATTTCCTTCGTCGACCTGCGCCCCGTACTCGCCCGCACCGCCAATCCGAAGCAGGCCACCTATTGCAAAACAGACTCTCACTGGTCCGGAACCGGCTGCGTGCTCGCCGCTCAGGAAATCGCTAAAAAACTGCAGCAATCCCATCCCGCAATTTTCCCGAAAGCTTCAGACAACAGATTTGAGGAAAAGTGGGATCAAATCGAAATCACCGGCGACCTTTCCTCGCTAGCCCCAAACCTGAAGGTCCCCAAAGAAACTGTGGCCGTCCGGCGAATCTCCCAATCCAACTCGGCCATCCAACCCGACCCCAGCAGCCCCCTGCTCCTCATGGGGGACAGCCACACCCTTGTTTTCCATGACTTCATGGCGGAACACTCCGGGCTCCTGGATCAGCTCGCCAAGGAGACTTCCGTCGTTCCCGACCTCATCGGCACCCGGGGATCCGGCTCCAACGCAGTGCGCGTCAGCCTGCTTCGCCGCTCGATCAAAGACCCGAAATATCTCGCTTCAAAAAAAGTGGTGCTCTGGTGCTTTGCCGCCCGCGAGTTCACGGAGTCCGATCAGGGCTGGCAACCGCTTCCAATACAACGCTAAGATCCGGCATCATGCGCGCTTGCGCCCCACTAGTTTCACTCCTTTTGACAATCACGCTTCTGGTGGTTCCAGCGGAATTTGCGACGGGCCGCCTTTTCGCCGCGCCGCCAATAGGTGAGAAGCCGCCGTCTGCGCCCACACCGAAAAAGGATATTCCTGCTCGAGCAGAACCGCCCCAAGCAGATCAGGCCCTACCGAACCAGGCGCAGAGGGTGAAGCGAACGATCTTAACGGGAGGCAGCGCCTCCACCGCTGCCTCTGCAAAGGTCTCCGAGAAAACAGCGTTCCCTGAACCACTCCCAAAGCGCGTACTCCTTCTCAATGAAGAGGAGAACGAAAAATGCGCGTGCGCCCAAACGGATTCATCCGCCGCTGTCTCAGAAATTGTTTCCAAACCAATCTCTATAAAATTCGACTCTTTAAGCGGAGATTCAAACTCGACGGCATCGAACACACCGGACAACGCGAAGTACAAGGTGCTCGTATTGGGCGACTCGCTGGGGCTATGCGGATTCGGAAAATCTCTCGACTCAAAACTTCGTCAGAATGAAAGGGTCTCCGTGGTCGCGACCTACATGGCATGCGGCACTATTCCATCAAGCTGGCTGAAGATCGGCCCCTACTCATCGGCAAAAACCGCATGCGGCTACTGGAGCATCGAAACCCGCGCAGGCTCGCCCCCTGCGGAAAGCAAAGACACTTATGGGATGAGCGCAGGGCACAAGCCCGCCTCACACCCAGTGCCAAAAATCGAAGCTCTTCTAGAGCGCTACAATCCGGATATTCTAGTCATGCAAAACGGCACGAATCTTTTGAGCCTCTTTTCCGACGGCTCCACGGTGATTCCCTCCCGTCACGACACGCAGCTGCGCTCACACCTAACACCGTTCCTTAAATGCGTCACGAGCCCGTCCTATTCGCTCAAAAAAATTTACTGGGTCGCGCCGCCCGTCTCCGGTCGCTACTCGAAGGAGGCTCAGGATTTCCTGGTCGATAAACTCGCTCTCTACGGCAGCCCGATCTGGCGCGTGATGGATAGCCGCGAACTGGTGAGCTATCCGTACAGGTTCCCCATGCCGGACAAAGAGCATTTTATCGGCAAAGAAATGGACGTCTGGGCGCAGAAAATCTACGAGAGGATTGCAAAGGACATTTCCGACGGCGCCATTCCATCGATACCGCTCTCCAAACAGCAACTTCCCGCCGCGTTGAAGGAACTCCAGTCGGCGGCTACGCCAAAAGCGAACGCCGGCACGAGGAAACAGATCAGCGTTCGGGTAAAACTCCTCGCAAAATCACCTCCACTCGCAAAGGAGCAGATCCTTCCTTATCAGGAGTCACTGGTGGGATACCTTTACGCGGTCGAGGATGTTTTGAGCGGCGAGTACCCGGACAAAGAAATCCTGGTGATGCATCCCGCCCACATCAGGCTCCGGGAGGAGCCGCTAGAGAAGTACGCCGCCGGAGAGTCCTACACCCTTCACCTCGTCGAATTTGAGGGATCCATCTGGGAATCCATCAAGCGCAGCGATTCCACAGGCAAGCTCGAGCTGCTTCCCTTCATTCAAAAAGAAGACGAAGCGCGCGCCCCCAGCGCCAAACGATAGCAGAGAACGCAGTACCCACATCACACCGCTCTCATGCTTAACGCACGCCTTCTTTTTCCCCTGCTCGCCCTCACAGTAATCTTCTCGGGAGATGCGTTTTCGTACGCAACAAAGCCGCTGTCGTCAGTGATTTCTCCAAGAAAAGTCCTCATGATCGGCGACTCGCTGTCTGTGGGGCCGTTCGGAGACAGACTTCAAGACTTCCTCATCTCGACGTTTTCAGACGCGCAAGTTGGCTACATCGCCGCCTGCGGCTCTTCACCGGAGCACTGGCTGCAGAGCGAGCCGCCGTTCATTTCGAAATGCGGCTACAGGCTTAAGAATCCGAAGGACTCCAGCAAATCTCAAGTAGGCCGCTTCGAGGACGGAAAGCCACCAAGGCCGTATCCTGTTCCAAAACTCGAGACAACCCTCAACTACTGGAAAGCAGACCTGGTCATCGTCCAGCTGGGAACGAACTGGTTTGACGTGCTAGCTGAATCACAAAGCGAACACGTAGTGGCCACTCTCGACAGCATTCTGGATCACTTTGCACAAGTCATCGCGAAATGCCCATCCCATCCAAAGCTAATCTGGGTCACACCGCCGGACTGCTACAAGTTTCGCAAAGTACAATCGCTGGTGACTGCCGCAATCAAACGAGCCGCCACCCGCAACCAGTTTCGCGTGATCGACTCTTCAAAGATGATTCAATACGAACCAGGCAAATCCGGCGGCGACGGGGTTCATCTGGCGGCCGCAAGCGCGGACGAATGGGCTGAGAAGGTGAAAAAGCAGCTGCGCTCGATGATTCCCACATCTGCATCAGCAAGCTCACGAGCAACCGCCAAGGGTACATTTGCTGATAACAGCGAATAACTGCACAGCCGGCGGCTTCCCCATACGGCCTCCCTCCACTCATTCACTCGGACATACCGAGAAGTCATTGTTTCATTCAACAGCCGGAGCAACGACAGGCTGTGACCGGTTCCCCTCAAAGCTCGCCGCCACAAAATACGCGAGCGTCGCTGAGCCGAGCGAAGCCAGATACACGAGCGGGATCTCGACGGCCCACGTTCCAACGCACCATACAACCACCCCGCTGATCATCGCGGAAAGCGCAGCAATCGGGCCACCGAAACGTGTAAAAAGCCCGATGACGGTGACTACAAAAATCCCCGCGCTTCCGAATGACGACGCACTCTGCACCAGCTCGTGAATAGAGTCAGATTGTAGGGCCAGCACCAGCGCGACTCCGCCGCCGATCAGAACACCAACCCGGGCAAGGTTCACTTTTGCCGCCTCCCCCATGGTCTTGCGCAAAGGCACGATCAGATTGTGTGAAGCCAAGGCCGCTGCAGCGAGAAGGGTGCTGTCCACCGTCGAAAGAATCGCAGATACCAACGCTCCCAGAAACAGGACCTGCAGCGGCAGCGAAAGATGCTTCTGGGCCAAGAGAGAGAGCAATTGCTCGGGCTCGTGCAAATCCGGCAGCCGGTGAAAACTCACCAACCCAAGCCCAACCGGCATGAGCCCCACAAGGACATACAAGCCGCCACCAAAAAGCGACGCGCGCCTCGCCGTCACATGACACTTGGTTGCCAAAATTCTGGACACCAACTCCTGCGCTGCAAGCGACCCGCAAATCGGGACCGCCCAAGTCTCGAGCTGCTCCCATACACTGCCCCCCTCGAAAAGCCGGAGACGCGCGCCCTGCACGCTTGAATACGCCTCGCTCATGCCACCGGCGTCCGAGACGACCAGCACGCACAGCAGCAGCATTCCAATGATGATTACAATCCCCTGAAAAAGATCTGTCACAACATCCGCCCTCAGTCCACCGGTCGCCGTGTAAGCAATCGCCACCGCCGCACCGATGCAGATTCCAGTCTGCATTCCAACTCCCGCCGTCGAATCAAACACCTGGCCAAACGCGCGGATCTGCGCAGCTGCCCACAGGATCGACGTCGGCACCATCAAAAGCACAGCCACCCGCTCCACGGCGATCGAGTATCTCTCACGATACAAATCCGCAAGTGTCGTGAACCCACGCTTCCAAAGCGGAGCGGCAAAGAACGCGCCCATCAATAGCAGACAAGCGCCATAGGCGAAGGGATCAACCACGGCACCGGACAGGCCGTGCTCGTATACCTTCGCAGATGCGCTCACACAGCTTTCGGCTCCAAACCACGTTGCAAAGACGCTGAAGGTAGCGAGCGACAACCCGAGGGTGCGGCCAGCGAGCAGGTAATCCTGTTCATTTCGAATCCGGGTGGACACCAGCAGTCCGAGGGCAAGCTGCGCGACAATGTACCCAATTACACCCACAAGAAGCACATTCATGGCAGCCAAACTTTGGCAACCACAAGCCGTTTGCAAGCATCTTCAGGCTCGCAACCGCGCAACCGCGCAGCCGGCACGCTGCATTCGCCGGCTGCTATTGCCGGCAGCTCCAGCACGCCCTCAGCTAGACGGCCCGCATCACGCGCATGAGTTCCCTTCCCTCGCGACCTGGGTACGCACGCTCCGGATCCCACTCATGAACCATTTCAAAAGCACCGGACTTTAAAAAGAGAGAGTTCAACTGGCGCTTAGTCACTCCAAACGGGGGCCCCGCGTCAGGATCGGCCAACCCTGGATCCAGAAAGAAAATGGCGGCCAGCTCACCTCCCCGCTTGAGGACACTGCGCACCGCGGCGACGTACTCCTTGCGGCGCTGAACGGGAATTGCACAAAAACACGTGTGCTCCCACACCCAATCGAACGCACCGCGGAACTCGCGAGGCAGATTAAAAATATCCTCGTTTAAAAACATCTCACGTCCGCGCCTCTTGTACCTGCGCGCCCGCGCAAGAGCAGTCGGCGAAATATCAACGCCCACCACATCGACACGGGGCTGCGTGGCGATCGCACGCACATCGTGGCCCAGTCCGCATCCCGGAACAAAAACGCGTCCCCGCATTGGCGACGCTTCCAAAAAATCTACAAGCCCAGGCGATGGCGCCCCCTTGTCCCAAGGGGTCTGCCTATTTTTGTATGCTCCATCCCAATCCATACCATGAACAGAAACGCAGCCAACCCATCAATCAAGCTCGCAAATTCAATTCGCGTCTCCAAGTTTAACGCCAGCTATCCAAAAAACTTTTACCGCTTCACGTGTGCAACTATTTTTGTTAGCGCAACCGCCGCCTGCAAAACTGCACGAATTCAATCCGCCATCCGTTATGTCCGTACGCCTGATTGTTACCCGTCCGAGTCTCCAGATCATGGCTGAGAAAATGGACCGTCACCAGTCCGAGAAAATGTCCGCTCAACGCGAGGCAAAAGTCGCCAAGGAGTGGGGAGACCTGAGCGAAAACGCCGAATACAAGGCGAGCAAGGAGAAGTTCCGTCTTGCGGGACGCCTCCAGCAAAGGATGGTCCGCGAATTCAAGAAACTCGAGAGCTCAGGATATCAAATCGTTGACCCACTGGATTGGACAAAAGCGTCATTGCCCATTGCAGAAGTCACGATCGGCTCGATTGCGAGTGTCACCCAGCAAGGATACACAGAGGAATTTCTGATCGTGGGGGCGAAAGACCAGCACCTGCCGATGGATGGCCCCGTGATTCCGGTACCCTACACTTCACCTCTCGGACAGGCCCTGATGAGCGCCAGGGCAAACTCGACCATCGAGGCGATTATCGCAGGCGAAAAGCGATCGCTCAAAATCGGCATATTACGAGCACCTACTCCAGAAGAGGTCTTCCACTTTTACCCCGAGCTCGCTCCGGAGCCTTAAAGCCCTGCACAGGCAGAGCCCTGCGTTGGAAGCGACGGTGCGCAATGCTGCATGGCTGAAAATACGAAGGGCAGCAATCTACGTAGCGCCGCCATCTGCCCAAGTCAGAAATTAATCCCGACTGTCGCCAAAGTTGGCGACTGCCTTTGCCTCGTCGAACTCACCCTCCCAACGGGCAACCACAACGCTCGCAAGGCAGTTCCCCATCACATTGACCGAGGTCCTCGCCATATCCATCAAGGCGTCTACCCCGAGAATCAAGAATGCACCGGCCACCGGCAGTTGGAACGATTCCAGCGCCGCGACGAGCACCACAAACGACGCTCTTGGAACAGCCGCAACTCCCTTGGAAGTGAGCATCAGCACCAGCATCATCGCTACCTGCTGCTCAATACCGAATACCACACCCGTCGTCGTCTGCGCTGCCTGAGCTACAAACACAGATGCGACCGCCAAATGCAACGTGGACCCGTCCAAGTTGAACGCGTAACCAGCAGGCAACACAAAACCAACGATACTCCGTGGCACACCGAATTTTTCCATCAGCTCAAAAGCCTGCGGTAACGCGGCCTCGCTGTTGGCCGTAGCAAACGCCAGAGTAAAAGGCTCGCGAACCGCGCGGATAAAAAGCGTAACCGGAATTTTACAGATCTTCAAAACGCCGCCGAAGACCACCAGCACAAACACAATCAACGCCGCGTACAGCGTGAGAACCAGTTTGCCGAGCGTGACAAGCGATCCCAGCCCCTGCTGAGCTACTGTGATCGCAATCGCCGCTCCAACACCAAACGGAGCAAAGCGCATCACCACTCCCGCAAACTTAAACATCACCTGCGTGAGGCTTGAACAAAACGCGAGAACAGGACGCCCCTCCTCTCCCGACGCGATCAATGCCACAGCAAAAATCACTGCAAAACAAACCACCTGCAACACATCGTTCCGCGCCATTGCATCCATCAGGCTCGTTGGAAACATGTGCAGGATGATCTGAGGCAATGTCTGCGGCCTCGCCGCGGGAACGCTCCCGGCCGCGTTATCCATCGCCAGCACCACGCCGTCACCTGGTCGGGCGAGATTCACCGCGACAAGCCCCACCACGAGTGCAAACGCCGTGACGACTTCAAAATACACAAAAGCCTTCCAGCCAATCCGCTGCGCCTTCTTTGCATCCCCCGCCCCGGCAAAGCCCTGCACGATGCTTCCGAAGACCAACGGCGCCACCATCATCTTGATGAGGTGTAAAAACACTTCCCGAACCACCGCAAGTCCATCCGTCCATTCCTGCCTCGCAGCCACAGGAAGAATACTCAAGATCCAACCCACGATACCGCCAAGCAATAGTCCCGCAAAAATCTGGCTCGTTAAACTCAAGCCTCCAGTTGGTTTAACTTTGCTCGGACTGTTCGCGGGATGGTTCGCCATACCCCTCCGTATGAATTCTTTCTTAAGTAAATCAAGTAGCGTTCCAATCGCATCTCTGATTTCTAAACGCTCGATTGGGCCCCGCCTCTGAATGCTTTGACTCTGTGGCAACGGCGGCCGCGGGAAACGCCTGCTTCAAACAGTTTACAAGCAGATAGATACACATTCTGTAACAACGCCGGCGGGATTGACAACCGGGGCCATTCAAGCCGGAATACAGCCCGAATGATCCAGAACACCCCTCTGAAAATATCGTTGTGCTGCGCACTCGTGGCACTGCTTCCCCTGACCAGCCTGCATGCTCAAATACCCGCCGACTCCAAGGTTAATTCAATCGAGCTACGGACAGCACAAGCATCCACTGCAGCTAATTCAGGCGAAAGTTCCCTCTCAACACGGGTCGGGGACTTAGAAGCGTACATTAAAAACGAGACTCCAAAGGGCGCCCTTTCGGGCGAGCCAGGGCCGGGCCACAACGCTTGGATGATGATCAGCACGGCGCTAGTGCTGTTCATGACGCTCCCCGGTCTCGCACTTTTCTATGGCGGACTCGTGCGGAGAAAAAACGTGTTAAGCATTCTAGCCCAATGCTTGGCGCTCGCTGGCGCTGTCACTGTGATCTGGTGGATTTGTGGCTACAGCCTCTGCTTTGCCGAGGGCGGTCCGTTCCTAGGCGGCATGACTCACGCCTTTCTTTCCGGCGTTGGCTACAAAACGGGCCCATACGCCAACTGGACTTCGCACAATATCTGGGCGATTTACCAGCTCACCTTCGCGATCATCACTCCGGCGCTCACCATCGGCGCTGTTGCTGAACGCATGAAATTCAACGCGGTGATGCTTTTCAGCATCCTATGGATGTTTGCAGTCTACTTTCCGGCCACACACATGATGTGGAGCAAGGATGGCGCTTTTAGCGGGCTGCTGAATGAACATGCACAAGTTAAGGCCATCGATTTTGCGGGAGGAATCGTCGTTCACATGACAAGCGGCTGGAGCGCGCTACTGCTTTGCATTCTGCTTGGAAAACGGCGCGGCTTCGGCCGTGAACCCATGCCTCCGCATTCAATGGTTCTTTGCATGGCCGGCACAGGGATGCTCTGGGTGGGCTGGTACGGATTCAACGCGGGCTCAGCCGGAGCCGCCGATCGAATCGCAACCACAGCTTTTGTGGCGACCACCCTTTCAGCGGCCGCAGGTTGCTGCGTGTGGGCGTTGCTTGAACAACTGCACCGCGGCCGGCCAAGCCTTCTTGGCTTGTGCTCAGGAGCGGTGGCGGGCCTTGCAACGATCACTCCCGCCTCAGGTTTTGTAACACCGAATTCGGCGATGCTCATCGGACTGATCGCGGGCGTCGCGACATGGTATGCCTGCGCCAAAATCAAGGGCATGTTCAAGTACGACGATGCGCTCGATACATTCGGCGTACACGCAGTGGGGGGCACTCTCGGCACTTTGCTCGCCGGATTGCTCGCCGATGCCGAGGCCAATCCAGCCATCGAGACGCTCAAAAATCCCGACCACCCGCTGTGGCTCGAGCAAGTTAAAGCGGGCGCCGTGATCCTAATCTGGTCCGTGGCGGCTTCCTACGTCATCTACAAGTTGGTGGATAAGGTCGTTGGATGCCGTCCCGACGCGGAGGCGGAAACCGTCGGCCTCGACATCACCGACCACGAGGAGGAGGGCTACATCCACTAGCGTTTTTCTAGCGCACGCCACTCATCGAGGTCCTATAGCCGAGATCCTATAATTTCTTTCAAAGAGTCTTCTGTGTGTTGTAGTCCGCCGGTTTTCATGAAAACTAGCCATCACAACGAAGACTCGCCTGCTTCATTTCCTCAAATCTCCACAGCCCTCCTCACATGAACCCAAAATCGGTCCTAGCTTTCGCCGTTCTAATCGCCGGCGGTCTATCCATCTCAGCGCAGAACACGCCGCCAGCGCCCCCCGGGCCACCGTCGACTCCGACCAATCCTGCCGCACCAACCACGCCTGCGAATACACCCACTGAAGCGAACGTCGCATACGGACCGCATGAGCGGCAAGTGCTCGACTTTTATCGGGCGAAATCAGACACCCCGACTCCCGTCTTGTTCTTCATCCATGGCGGAGGATGGGTTACCGGCGACAAAAAGAATCCCGGCTCCCTTGCACAATGCCTCGCTGCCGGAATTTCAGTTGTCTCCATCAACTACCGCTACTCGTGGCAGGCGCAACTTGACGGAGTAAAGCCACCCGTCCAAGCCCCCCTTCACGATGCTGCAAGAGCCCTTCAGTTTGTGCGCAGCAAGGCCAAGGAATGGAACCTCGATAAAAAGCGAATCGGTGCCAGTGGCGGCTCAGCTGGCGCATGCAGCAGCCTATGGCTCGCATTCCACAGCGACCTCGCTGACCCGAAAAGCGCTGACCCGGTCTCCCGCGAATCAACTCGACTGTGGTGCGCCGCAGTCAGTGGAGCGCAGACCTCCCTTGATCCATTGCAGCTCAAGGAATGGACCCCAAACAGCCGCTACGGTGGACATGCATTTGGATTCATGGATCCGTCCGATATCAAAACGCGCGACACACGATTCGCAGAGTTTCTTGCGCATCGCGATGAGGTTCTGCCGTGGATCAAGGAGTTTTCACCGTTTGAACACGTAACATCGGACGATCCACCCGTTTATCTTTTCTATTCAAGCGCTCCAGCCATCGGCGAGGAGCAAAAAGACCCGACGCACACCTCTAACTATGGCGTAAAGCTCAAAGAGAAGTGCGATTCTAACGGCGTTCGGTGCGAATTGGTTTATCCAGGTGCACCCGACGTCAAGCACGAGAACATCCACACCTATCTGATTCAAAGTCTCACAGCGAAACCTTGAGAATGCGGCGAAGCGTAAAGCCGCGTTGCATTAGTAAACAAAACTTCGGACTCTAACCGGTCTGCAGAAAGCGCCCAGGGCTGAGTACTTGCCCCCCCATTCACAACGCAACACGCCACATGTTTGTTCCAGACGCTTCTCTCTCGACTATCTTGGGGCACCTGCTCCCAATTATTGGAATTCCACTCGTCGCTATTTTACTGGGAGTGCTTCCCGGCTGGTGGGCTGCGAGGCGGCTCACAGCTGACAGTGAAATCGGGGTCGTCATCGCGGGTTTGGTCTCGTTTCTCCTGGTGTATCTAGCCTCGTTCGCGGTGTACCTTGCTGGGGGAAACCAGGGATGGGCAGTAGCATTAGTCTGCTGCTTCTCGGCTTTCTCCGCCTACGAGTTGTTCCAACACCACAATACCGCTCCTGGGCTCCACTGGCGCTCCATCGCGCTCTGGTACTGCACGGCAATGATCTTCATCGGGCTGCAGATGTTCATCTGCGCACCGGGCGCGCCGACTGGAATGTGGGATTGGGTCGAACATTGGATCCGGGCGAAGGTTTTTCTGCAGAACGAACCACTCAAGACGATGGTTGGCGGCTACTCGATGGCTGCACGCGGCCCACTATTCAACTGCTTTGAAGCGGTCTCCATGTCACTTATTTCGAACAAGGAATACTGGGGCTACCAACTAGTCGCGACGGCGTTGAACACTTGGTTTGTCATCCCGTTTTTTGTTGCGCTAAGGCAGCTTTG